>CAYUIQ010000179.1:0-19008 GCA_964444795.1 uncultured Planctomycetaceae bacterium | reverse complement strand
CCAGTCGTTGGCCCTGACCGCCATGCCCTCGTTGTCGGGATCGAGAATGACGTGCGTAAATCCCTCGTCGGCCAACCATCGTGCCGTGTTGCCCACCGCTCGATCGGCGTCGGTCTGAGTCCAGGCGGACAGGTCCTCTTTGGCTTTGGAGGTGCTCCAATAGAGACAACCAACGATCGTCATCATGCCTCGCTGGTCGGTCGCCCGCAGAATCCTCGCCAGCCGCTCCCGATAAACGGGATTCAGAGAGCCGTCCGGTAAATAGCCTTTTACGTTGCCGAATCTCGACCCCATGAGAAAGACGGAAACCGTGTTGACGCCGTACGCCCGGTAGCGATCGAGCGCCGCGATCAGATCATCGGCCGTGGCATCGCTGATCAAGGCATTGGAGCAACGCAATCCGATGACCTTGACCGGCCGACCGCCCAGCAGGATGTGACTCCCGCGGATCGCCAGGCGCGTATTGCCGGCATGCGCCAATCGAGGAGCAAGCACGAGCAGGCCCAGCAACAGGCTTAGTTGGAGGATCCTTTTCTTGGCGGACACGGCGGCGCTCAATTCCTTGGCAGTGACAAAGATGATTCGCGGTTTATGAGTCATGGTGTTCTCTCGGTCACTCTCTCGATTTGGAATCGTGGTCGCTCGGAAGAACTCATTGTCTCTTCACATGATCCCTCGAAGCTACCTACTTCACATAGCCGGTCTCTAATCGATGATAGCCCCAACTGGGTTCTTCCGCCGGATAGGTGCGGGAGACGCTCCGCACGGTCTTCAGACGGTCCTCGATCCGCTGAATCACGCCAGGATGCTCGTCGGCGACGTCGTCGGCCTCGCCGACGTCTTGCGCAAGGTCATAGAGTTCCAAAGGCAAACGAGGCTTGTGCCGGATCGCCTTCCACTTGCCCCATCGGATCGCCTGCGACCATGGTGCCGTGCCACCTCGTCCCTGGGGGATCTTCTCCCAATAGAGAAGGCGATCAGGCTGCTCTTGTTCCCTCCCCAACAGACGCGGCGCAACGGATACACCATCGATTCCCGGCGGCGTCTTCGCGCCCGCCAGATCGGCCAATGTCGGCATGACGTCCCAGAACGTCCAAATGAAGTCGTCGGTTGCACTGGCGGCGATCTTCCCCGGCCAGCGAACTATCATGGGGACACGTAGACCGCCTTCATAGAAGGTTCCCTTGCCACCGCGCAAAGGTCCGTTGCCGCCGAAGAAGTCCTCCGCCAGCCGATAGCCGCCATTGTCGCTGGTGAAGAAGACGATCGTGTTTTCGTCGATACCGAGTTCCTTCACCAGAGCCAAGATACGGCCAACGTCGCGATCCATCCGAGTGATCATCGCGGCCAGCGCCGCTCGGGGAGCGGGCTGGTCGCCGTAGTGTTTGCGGGGATCAACGTAAGGTATCGGTTCGGGAAACTTGCCCGAGTATTCGGCCAATGACTCCTCCGGCACCAACAGTTCGAAATGTGGTATGGTGAAGGGCACGTAGAGAAAGAATGGGCCGTTCTTCTGGCGGCGAATGAAATCGAGCGACTCGGTGGCGATCAAGTCGTGCGAGTAGACTGATTGACGTTCTCCCACGTTTTCGCGCAACTCGTGCTTGCGGTCATTCCTCCAGAGAAACCACGGATAGTAGAAATGAGCATGGACCTGATGGAGATATCCGTAGAACTCGTCGAAGCCTTGCCGGTAGGCAGCGCCGGTGGTTCCATGGTCGCCCAGCCCCCACTTCCCAAATGCGCCGGTTGCGTAACCGGCATCCTTAAGCACTTCGGCCACGGTGACATCCTCCGGCAAGAGCGGCGATCCGCCCCCATTGGCGCGCACCGACGTGTGGCCCGTGTGCTTGCCGGTCATCAGGACGCTTCGCGAGGGAGCGCAGACACAATGTCCGGCGTAGACTTGCGTAAACCGCGTTCCTTCCGCTGCCATGCGATCCAAATGAGGCGTGCGAATTCTCCGCTGCCCGTAGCATCCGAGTTGCCCATATCCCAAATCGTCCGCCATGATAAATATGATGTTCGGACGCTGGGCAACCGAACGCTGGGCCCCACGTGTCGTCGAGGCGGCCGCCACGCCTAAGAGAAATACGAGGATTACGCTGAGATGTTTCACCGGGATTCTCCTGAATGAAACGCCGGGGAGTTCGTGGAGCGGACACGGCCATCGTTCCGTCCTGCCCAGAACTCACGTGATGATACGCCTTGGAGGGGGAGATCGCAAGGATTCCGTCGCGTGGCGTCGAGAAATCGGACGAGAGCGACAATGGAAGGACCGACATTAAATTGAACGGTGGAAGCGATTTGGGTATGATCGTGCTTGCGGGGCGGGAAGAGGAAGTGAACCCCAATCGCTAACCCCTCGGGCTGAAGGAGGCACCGACAATGAAGCACGTTATCATTTTGACGGCTTTCGCATTCTCGCTTTCGTGGATGCTTGCGGCACAGGCGATGGCCCAGCCAAAGAGCGACCGCACGTACGTTGTTTCCGACGCGACCCTCAAGGCCATCGAAGAGGCGGCGCCCAAGGCCCCGATCGTTCCGCCCAAGAAGACGCGAAAGGTGCTGGTCTACGGCCGCGTGCCGACGCACCCCGAGTCGGCCGCTTGCTGCTTCAAGGCAATGGAGATCCTGGGGCGAAAGACGGGCGCCTTCGAGGCCGTCTCCAGCGGCGATCCGGCGATGTTTCTTCCGGAGAGCCTCCAGCAGTTCGACGTCGTGCTCATGAACAACACCCACGAGCGGGCGCCCATGCTGCCGTGGGATTTCGAGCAACTCGACCCGGAAGCGCAAGCCGCGGCCAAGGAGCGCGAGCCGCTGCTGACAAAGAGCCTGGTCGATTTCGTTGCGTCGGGCAAAGGGCTCGTCGGCATTCACGGGGCGACCGCCATCCGTGACGACCTGAAGGAACTGGCCGAAATGTACGGCGGCCAGATCGCGGGCCACCGCGGCGGCGCTTGGTGGGTCAAGCCCGACGAGCCGGGCCATCCCCTCTGCACGCCGCTGGCCGGAAAGGGCTTCGTGGTGCATGACGAGATTTACGTGTTCCGCACGCCGCTGACGCGCGAGCCGATGACGCGACAGAACATCCGCGTCTTGCTCAGCCTCGATCTGGACAAGACGGAAGACCCCAAGCTGCGCGAAGACGGCGACTACGCACTCAGTTGGGTTCGCACGTACGGCAAAGGCCGCGTCTTCCACTGTACGCTGGGGCACACGAAGGCGGCCTACACGAATCCGGCCGTCCTGATGCATTATCTGGCCGGCATTCAGTATGCCCTGGGCGATCTGCCGGCGGACGCGGCGCCCAAGGATTAGCGCGAGAGCCGTTATCTGGAGAAACAGACCATGACACGTTCCATTTCCCGGCGTCGCTTTCTGGCCGGCGCCACTGTGCTCGGAGCCGGTCCATTACTTCTGCCGCGTATCAGCGCCGGCTCGTATCGGGCCAATGAACAGGTTGGCATCGCCGTTGTGGGTGTCTCGGGGCGGGGTTCCTGGTTCGTCGGTCTGCTGGAACGAGACCGTGCCATGCGCGGCGTGGCGCTGTGCGACGTGAACGCCCAGCGTGCCGCTGAGGCATACGGCAAGTTTCCCGATCTGCCCAAGTACGAAGATTTCCGCGTCATGCTGGACAAGCAGAAGGACATCGACGGGGTGATCGTGGCCACGCCGGAATTCAGCCGCGCCGTCATCATGGCCACGGCCATCAAGGCGGGCAAGCACGTCTTCGGTGAGAAGCCTCTGACGCGCCTGCCCCATGAGGCCCGTGGGATGCGCCAGCTTGCCCTGAAACACAACGTCGCCACGCAGATGGGCAACCAGGGCAGTTCGCGGAAGACGTTTCAACAGGCCAAGACGCTCATCCAGGCCGGGTTGCTGGGCGACGTGACTGAGATTCACGTTTGGGGCGGTGGCCACGAGCCTCGGGGCGACAGTCCGCGCGCCGGCGGACGCGATCTCACGCCGCCCGTGGGATCGCAGCCGGTCCCCAAAGGTCTCAATTGGGATCTTTGGCTGGCCGGGGCAGCGCAGCGAGACTACAACGACCAGTGGTACGAAAAGTGGAAGCGCTGGCGCGACTTCTTCAGCAGCAACCTGGGTTGGGGCGCGCCCCACTCGGCTGCCTTACCGTTTATGGCCGCCAAGATCCACCAGCTTTGGGACGCGACCGACGTGCCCCGCGAGAATCGTTCCATTCGAATCGTGCCCACCGTTCCCGCCGTATGCACCGTCGGCTTTCCTCCGTGGGAGGTGGTCCGTTATGACGTTCCCGCGCGCGGCAAATCGCCGCCGTTGACGTTTACCTGGCACAAGCGGACGATGCACTTCATCGAGAAGGCCCTGGGCGGCCTTCCCGAATGGCGCAACAAGAATCCCAAGCCTTGGTGGGTGCATGGAGGTTCGGCCTTCATCGGCACCAAGGGGAAACTCAACGCGACACACTACGGCGACACGTGGGACGTCTATCCGGCCGAACTGGGCGAGGCCGAACTGTTGGACGAGGTCCGCGGCGACGGCCATGAACGCCAGTGGCTCGGCGCCATCCGCGGCCGAGGGAAAACGGCTTCCGACTTCGCAATTTCCGGGCCGCTGACGGAGTTCCTCATGTTGGGCAACGTCGCCACACTGGTCGGCCAGCCTTTCACCTATGACCCGGTAACCGGCAAGGCACTGGACAACGAGGCCGCCCAGGCCGCCCTGTATCAAGAGTACCGGCAGGAATGGACGCTCTAACCAACTGCAATGTTCATGTCAGAGGCTCGTTTCTTGCCGAGGGTCGGAGTTCTCCTCGCCGAACTGAAAGACGACAATCTCGTATAGGTCCAAACGCGGCACGGTCACGGTGACGCGACCGTCGTCGTGCTTGTTTATCGGCAATTCACGGTCGGCCTGAAGGCAGCGAACGGCTTGCACGGGCTTCCGCGGCATCAGGCTGATCTCGATCGACGGGATGGGGACCGGCTGGTGCAGTGCCAGGCCGCGCTGGCCGGAATGGTTGTAGAGACTGATCCACTCGAACCGGCCGTCGGGATCGGCCCGGTGATTGATCTCCACCAAGGGCGGAGCGCTTATCCGCTTCGAGAATCTGAAGATTGATGGGAAGCGCGTTCTGGACGAGAGAGCGATGAATCTGGAGGCAAATGAATATGTGGGGGCATCAGTCTTGGCCGGTGAATTCAGCGAGTGGGAACGATGCCTAGCAATTCCGCCATCACTTCCGACAGGTGTTCCTTGAATTCCCTTCCGCGCTGATTGCGAACCATCGCGAAGACGACGTGCTTGTCGGGATTGACGATCAGTTGCGTCCCACATCCGCCGCCGTGGCCGTAGCTACCGGGTCCCAAGTGCTTACCCTCGTCTCGCAGTCCGATGCCGTATTTCATCTTGACGGCGGGGAAATAGGGCTCCAGCGACGTGGGCAGAATCGCTTGGTAGGTTTCCTCGGAAATCAATTCCCACTTTCCGTATTTGCCATGATTGTCCAGCAACACTCCGATCCGAGCCAGGTTCTCCGCGGAGAAGCCCGTTCCACCCGGCAACACGTTGCGGATTCCCAGCGGCTCGAAGAGGTCTCGCTCCATCGCGTCCCAGTAGTTTCTTCCTCGTATCAACTCCAAGGCCCTGACAGATAGGATGATGCCGACGACTCCATAGCGATGCCTGACCCCGGGTGCCCACTCTCGCCTGCAATGGGCGATCAGGCTTTCGTGCCAGGTATGGAAGTAGAATAGTCGCGAAAAGGCAAGCTCCCAGGGAAAATGAACACCGGTGACGTGAACGTGCGCGGCCCGGAAGGTGAGGTTACGGTCCCCCGGCGTGTTGAAGTCGGGCAGGTAGTTGCCGATCGGTTCATCCAGCCGCACGATCCCGCGGTCGACGCACATCGCCAGTTGAAGCCCCAGCAAGGGCTTCATGGCCGAGTGCAGCAGCATGGGCGTGTCCACGGTGACCGGTTCTCCGTCCAGTGTCCCGTATCCCTTGGCAAGAACAATGACGCCATTGCGGGCGATCACGACGGCCATCGGTTCCAGTGACGAGGCATACCACTGGTCTAACTTGCGTTCGATCTCCTCCACACCTGCCTCGGCAATCTCTGCCTGCTCTAGCGGGGCGTTCCGCAAGACGGGCGCCGGTTCTCCCTGCAGCGGCCTGGCGGTCACTTTCACCGGAGGCTTGCCATCCAGGCCCATCAGTCTCCGCTTCAGGCGGACGTGACGGGTAGCGTTCTCCATCTGCCATTGGCCGTGTCGCACGGGCCCCGTCTGTTGACTCGCTTCCAACAGCGCGGCCAGTTCGACGGCACCCTCTTCGGAGGTTCGCCACCTGCGCAACACGGCGTCGTTTTGGGCGCGATTGCGATCGGGATCTGGTGAGCGCTGGAACGAAGGAGTGTGTTTCTCGGCAAGGAGCAGCAAGTTCACGCCGTCTTCCACGCAGCAACAAGTCATCGCTCGCCGAAGCACAGGGCCCGTGGGAGAGGGCGCCTCGCCATAGGCGTAGTACCGTCCAAGTTCGTTTGCGGTCTTGACTTCCTCAAAACGCTCGTTGAACCAACGTGTGGGGATCGTGAGATCGTCGATGACTTTGACTACCAACTCGGGATGCTCCCAGACCAGATCGGGGAGCCTTTGGCCCATCCTGAGAATGAACCCGCCTTTCGGTCGGAATTCTTGCTCACCGAAACGCTCCGTGAGTTTGGTTTCGTCGAAAGTGCCTTCGGTATCGTCTACGGACGACTTTGGCTGCTCCTGCCTTGCAGGCGGCTCGGCCAGTGTGCTCATCCCGCCAACGAGTGCCACCGTCGTGACGATCAGGCAACGCAAACGCTTTTGGAACGCTCCTGTAATCGCGTGCATATTGAGCCTTTTCGGTATTCCCAAGTGGCGTTGCCGCCGAATTGAGGCGCCGGGGGGGATACGGCATATGAGGACTATCGGGCGACGAAGCCGGAACGGCCGGTCGATTGGCTATTCTTCTATCGTTCCTCCCAACCTCAAATCCTCATCTCTTACCAGCCAATCCAGCATTCGTTGATAGGACCTGGTATTCCTGAAAATTTTCCCGTGGTCTGCGCCCACCCAAACAGTTTCAACAACGTCCACACCGAACCGCTTGGCAGACGAGACGGTCTCCTGCTGCTCCTTCCGCATGTAGTCCTCGGCGCCGACGAAGGCCCATACCTGGATCTTTGGGAAATGCCGCAGAGACCACGGATGGCATACTCCGGCAATGACCACGGACTTCGTGAACAGCTTCTGCTCGTGGAACGGCAACTCCCACGCACCGGAACCGCCCATACTGAAACCGATAACCGATCGCATATCCGAGTCGACGCGATATCGCGAGCTTATCTCTCTGACCACTTCGCCCAGCATCTTCCAGTTCCAATTTGTGTGGCGCGGGCCGTCCGGCGAAGGCGGACAGATCGGTGCCACGATGATCGCGGGGAGATCGGAAAGCCAGCGAATCGATTGCTTGAGAGTCTCGGGCTTCGGAGCTCCCCCACCATGGAGAAACAGAACCATAGGCCACGAACGGCCGGGAGCCGCCTCATACTTATCGGGGACTGTCACAACTCAACGATAACGCAGCACCGTGGAGTAGGTCCGCTCAATCACATGCTCTCGGCTCTCCGAGGCGACGGCGCTCGTGCGAATGCCAAGAAGGAGAACCAGCAGCGCGATTGCCTGCCCTACGCATTGGAAGGGCTTGAGACAGTTGTCTTTCGTCATCTTCACATTACCTTTCGAAAGAGCCGATTGGGCCGTGGTCATCGTTGCCGTCGCCCCGCCACCGACTGCAACTCGGGCCGACAGAGCTAGAAGAACTCCCACTCCTGCGATTCTGAAAAGCCTCATCACCTTATCCTTCGACGGGCGCACAGGTTCCAGTCTGACTGATATAGAGTATAGCTGATGTCGCCGTCAAGTTGACCACCTCGTCGAGTTGGCGACATGGAAGCGTTCGGCGTGACGCTGAAAATCCCCAACACCGCGAAGGTTGCGTCGGCTGACGGAGCGTGAAGAAGAATCGCGCGAAGCCCAGGCGGGTCGCCGTCGCAAACGCGCCGTGCGCCGAGCCGCCGCCTCGGCCTGACAAACCGCCCACGAGAACCTTGTAGGGCCTGTCCGCTCGGTGTAAGCTATTGCCAGGGACTCCGAACCAGCGAGACCGTGGCCCATCAGATGGTAATGACAACCGGAGCAATTCGATGACAACCCGACTCATGTCTCATGCGTTCGCTGTCGCCCTTGCGCTGACCTTCGCGTTGACTGCTTCTGCACAACAGGACAGCGAAGCCGTCGATCGGCCAACCGCTGTCGTCTTCACGACCCGGCAGGATCACCAGAACATGCTGGATCAACTGGGGATTACCAAATTGCGTCCGGGCCGAAACGCCAGTGCCGATGCCCCGAACACCGCCAACTATGACGAGGCTAAGGCCAATCCCTACCCGGAACTGCCTGAGATTCTGAGACTGACGACCGGCGAGAACGTCGACACTCCTGAAACGTGGTGGAAAAAGCGTCGCCCCGAAATTGTCGCGTTGCTCGAAAACGAGGTCTACGGACGTATTCCGGAAGATGTTCCCAAAGTCCGATGGGAAGTTCGACAGACGCGTGAAGTCGAGGCGGGAGGCAAGCCGGCGATCCAGAATCAACTCGTAGGCGTTGTTGACAACGCGGCCTGCCCTGAGCTCCGAGTCAACATCTCGATGTCGCTGACGTTGCCAAAGGATGCCAAGGGGCCCGTGCCTGTCCTGATCAGCTTCGGTTGGACACCGTTTGAGTTGGAACGATTCAACTTCGGCGGCTTTGGCCGTTCTGGAGATGGCCCTCGGCCGCCGTCGAAGCGAGACGAGCTCATTGCCGCCGGGTGGGGATGCGCGACGCTGAATCCTTCAACGGTTCAGGACGACGCTGGTGGATGGCAGCCGCGTCGTTTCGGTCCGGGTGCCGATCCGAATGCGGAGCCCACCGGAGCCGGCCTGACGCGCGGCATCATCGGACTCACGAATCTTGGCCAACCGCGAAAGCCGGATCAGTGGGGGGCGCTGCGCGCGTGGGGTTGGGGCACTTCGCGAGCGCTTGATTATCTCGAAACCATACCCGAAGTCGACGCCAAACGAGTCGGCATCGCGGGCGTGTCGCGTTACGGTAAGGCGGCGTTGGTTGCCATGGCTTTCGATCAACGTCTCGCGATGGGGTTGATTGCGTCCTCCGGTGCCGGCGGAACTAAGTTGTATCGTCGCAACTTTGGCGAGAGCCTGGAGAATCTGGCCTCGTCTGGTGCATATCACTGGATGGCCGGCGACTATTTGAAGTACTCCGCCCAGCAGTCGGCCTTCGGACGTCGCGCTGCCGACGACCTGCCCGTCGATTCGCACATGGCGCTCGCTCTTTGCGCCCCTCGCCTCACATTCATCAGCCACGGCGTTCCCGAGAAAGGCGATGCACATTGGCTCGACCATCAGGGCAGCTTCATGGCCGCGATTGCGGCGCAGCCCGTCTTCCGATTGCTCGGAGCGCGCGGTCTCGGACGCAGCGACAACCACATGAAGGAGAAGATGCCGGGCGTCAACGTCGACATGCTCGACGGCGCCCTCGCCTGGCGTCAGCACGCCGGCGGTCACACGGACGGCCCCAATGTGGAACACTTCATCCGTTGGGCGGAGATGCGGTGGCAAGAGGACTCGAATCAGGATGTTTCGTCAATTTCGCCGCGCGAGCGTCGGTCATTGAAGGAGGCTGTGGGCTCTCCCGCCCAATCCTCCAAGACACGCTGGCCCAACTTGTAGAAGGATCTTCCCAATGTGCATCTCACGCCTTAGAGGAACGTTTCTGGCAATCGTGGCCCTGACAGCCGCGACCGTCCGCGGCGCGGAACCCACCGTCATTCGCATCACCGACAAGACCCTTGTTGAGGAGACCGTCCCCTTCGGGATCAACCTCGGTGGCGATGCGTATTACTCGGGCGCGGTCCTGACAAAGCTCCGGACCCACGAAACCTTCGAGGGCACGACCTATCGTCAGTGCCATTTCGGACCGGTCAACGACGCCCACGGCGCCGCGACCTGGTTCCGTTTGAACGACGACTGGAAGCAAATGATGCTCGACGGCGGCCGATACATGATCCTCTCCGGTCCGTCGCGCGGGAACGCGGGCCGCATCAAGGGCATCTCCACCCGCCGGGCCGAGCACCAGGGAGAAATGAAAGAGTTCATGTACTTCGAGTACGACCGCCAGCTCACGCCCGACGAGCCCAACATGGGCCTTCTGATCGAGTCCGACCGCACGGGTGACGGTCAGATGCACACGCTCGACGGCTACTGGTGCTCGGAGCACAACCGGATCGCCACCGGCGACGTGCACTCCGGCGCGTTCGGCTGCGCGGCTTTGAACCTGCGCGGCTCGGCGGGCAAGGCCCATTACCGCTTCGGCACGCACTACCAGCGCTACGGTGAGACGAACGGCAAGTGGCACGTCCGTTTTTGGGCCAAGGCCACCAGCGGCCAGCCGCGCCTCACGATCGCGCCCGACCCGGACCAGTACGGCGATTCGGCGGCGCTGCAGCCGGCCGGCCAGTGGACGCAGTACGACCAGGCCCTCTCCGTCACGGGCGTGCCCGAACCAGAAGGCCCGAGAGACAATCCCCACCTGCGGTTCGTGTTCGAGGCCGAGGGAGGCGACCTACTGCTCGACGACGTTGAGATTTGGATGGAGGGCGACGCGAATCCCACCGCGTTCCGCGACGATTGCGTCCGGATGCTGAAGACCTATCGGCCGGGGTGCATTCGCAACCTCCAGATGGGCGGCAGCACGCTGGACAACACGCTTGCCCCGCCCCTGAGCCGCCATGCTTTTGCCAGCCAGCGTTCCACAAAGGTCGGGCCGTACGAGCGGCACTCGACGCACGACTACAGCCTGCACGAGACGTACGTCCTCTGCGAGCACGTCGGGGCCGACCCATGGTTCTGCCTGCCGGGAACCCTCTCGAAGGACGAAATGGTCCGCTTCATGGAGTACCTCGGCGCGCCGGCCGACGTCGGTTACGGCAAGCGGCGGGCAGAGCTCGGCCACTCGAAACCGTGGACCGAGGTCTTCGACCACATCCACGTGGAGTTCGGCAACGAGGCCTGGAACAACGCCGGGCCATACCAGTGCGGTGGCTTCAACGGTCGCGACTACTGGGACGACCTGATCGCCGCCGGCAAGGCGTCGCCGCACTACCGGCCAAACGTCCTGTTCCATGCGGCGGGGCAAGCAGCCAATTCCTGGCTGAACGGCGGCATCATGCCCCGGGTGCCCAACACCGACCTCTTCGGCGTTGCCCCGTACATCATTCAAAGCATCTCGAAGGACGACATGACGGCCCTCGACACCGACGCCAAACTTTTCCGCTGGGCCTTTGCCTGGCCCATCTTTCGATCCATGGACGAAGAAGGGGCCATGCATCAGAACTTCGAACTGGCCCGGAGACACCGTCTCGAACTTTCCATCTATGAGGTAAACCACCACATCACCCACGGCGACGGCCCGCTCGAGCCGCGCAACAAGATCGTCACCAGCATTGGCGGCGGGCTGAACGTCTGCGGCAACATGCTGCTGATGCTCAAAGAGCACCACCTGCGCACGCAGGCCCTCTTCTCGCTAGTGCAGCACAGCTACAACGCCCACGGCATCGGGCCGGTGCGCCTCTGGGGCACCGCCTTGAACATGCGCCAGGGGAAGGAGCGGTACCGGCCCACGTTTCTCGCCTGCGCGCTGGCCAACCGCGTGATGGGTGGCCAACTCGTCGAAACGGTCCACTCCCACGACGAGCCGACGTTTACCGGCCGGGGCAAATTCCGTTATCGCGGCGAGGTGGAGGACTATGGCCCACTGCCGGTCCTGTGGAGTTACGCTTTCCGGGACGGCGACCGTCGCGGCCTCGTCCTATTGAATATCGACGTGGCCGAGGCCCACCCCGTGGCCGTGGCATTCGACGGCAAGGTCAACGGCGGCACCACCAAACGGTGGCGACTGGTGAGCGAGGCCGTCACCGCTAACAACGAGTTCGAGCAGCCCAATCAGCAGGTGCGGCTGGTGGAGGACGCGGTGGAGAACTTCGCCTCCGGCCACCGATTCACGCTGCCGGCTCACTCGGCGATGGCTCTTGAGTGGCAGGTGGAATAGCCCCGGGCGCCCTACGGCGACTTGACCGGGGACGGCCGGTCTTCGCGTCATCTGGCAGAAACCTCTCGACGTTTTGTCAGTGCGCCAGACTGTTTCTCTTGGGGGGCCACGATGCGAAGGGCGGTGCGGTAGAATGTGGGATGGACCCAGCAACCGGACCTCGCGCCGAATCCCAGACGATGTCCGGCCGTTGCTATTGCGCGGCCAGTTGGCTGACTTCCGCGGCCGTAATGGCGCGGTTGTAGATTCGGACCTCGTCGAGGATTCCGTTGTAGCAGCGGCGCACGGCACCGGGTTTTCCCAGCGACACGTGTCCTGTCCACACGAAATACGGTCCCGTGTGTTCCTTCGTGGCAACCTTCCTTCCGTCGAGATACAGCGTTACGCCGGAGTCCTTGTCCCACGTGGTCGCGACGTGGTGCCATTGGCCGTCGTTGGTTTTGCCGGCCCCTATTCTGACCCCGGCCACTGAGATGGAAAGAAGGCCGCGGTTGCTCAGCACGATGTTGACTTCGTTCACGCCGCCGCTGCCGGCCGACCCGGCGTGCGTGCTCGTGCAGAACATGTTTGCCACGTCGCCATGTTCGGCGGCCGTCTTCATCCAAAGCGCGACCGTTCCCGCCTCCGTCGTGCCGATGCCCAGAGGAAGGGCGACGTGGTCGGTCTTGCCGTCGAAGTCCACGGCGTTGCCCAATTTGCCGGGCACGCGCGTTCTCTTGGTGTGGATTCCGGAGGCGCCTCCGGCCATGTTCTTGATCTCGCTGCCTTCCGTCTCG
Source organism: uncultured Planctomycetaceae bacterium (assembly GCA_964444795.1). Lineage (GTDB taxonomy): Bacteria > Planctomycetota > Planctomycetia > Pirellulales > Thermoguttaceae > JABMRP01. The sequence continues at coordinate 6,050 of CAYUIQ010000179.1, read as the reverse complement.
TCGAAACCGAAATACGCTACCGGCTCCTTCTGAGACTCGACCGGGACGGTAGGGACCGCGATTTTCGGCGGAGGCGGCGGGGGAGTCAGTGGAGTACCGCGAACAATGTCGAGCCTGGGTGTGGACCGCCGCTTGAGCGTCTGCCGCACGGTAAGTCCCCCGAGCTTGCCGTCGTTGACGTCAAACGCAATGACGTCCTTCTGGTCGTCCCAGGTTACGGTCAGGTGGTTCTTATCGAGCCGGGACTCCGGCAGGGGCTCGCCGACCAAGTACGGAACGAGCATGACCTTGAAATCCGGCTCCACGGACTTGATCGAACCGGTCAGGCGAGTGCCCGTGATGGGCTTCTTGTTCCTGTCTTGGGATATCTCGTAGGTATCGAGGCGGATCGAGACGTCATCCGGGCTCAGGAAGCGGACCAACAGACGGCGCGACCCCTGGACAGGCTGGCCGTCTTTTGTCTTTTCGCCTTTCTCGCCCAGAATGGCATCCCCGCCGGTCGTCGCTTTGAGTTCCAGGTCGTCGGCAACGGGCATGTACCAGTCGTAATCGTGTGGTTGCGAATCCTTCTTGATGTCTTCGCAGATGATTGCATAGGGGTGGTGCCCCCGTACCAGCGAGGCAAGGCGATAGGCCTTCTCAACGGGGTTGTAGGGCTTGCGCCAGAAGTTGCAGCCCATGAAGTTGTACATGGGCACGTCACGGTTGTCGCAGCCATGCAGCCGGGCGGGTTGTCCGGGCCTTTGCCAGGGCCACCCCAACTCCTCGAAACCGCGCGTCTCGGGCTTCCAGCCGTCACCCGGATCATCCCAACTGTGGGCCCACATCCAGTTGTAGGCGTTGCTGAGGTCGTAAAGGGCATAGCTGTAGACACCTGGGTCGTGGGCTTCGGGCGGCAGCTTATTTCCGCTTGCGTCCACGTCGCCATGATCGAGCAGGATGGCGTTGGGCGTTTTGCCTCGGAGCCCCGCGCCCCGGGCCTCGATCTGGGCCTTGCCGTCAATGTGAACCAGGCTGTGGTCCCGGCTTTGTTGGGCCCGGCCCCAATAGCGATCTACTGCCCACCTGCGGCCGTTGGCCGCGAACACGAACCGTCCGCGGTCAACGTTTTCGTGGCGGTCGTACCAGGCATCCTGTCGGCCGAGTACGTTGAGGTAGGCAGCCCGGTTCGACCAGTCGCTGCGCGTGATGAAGAGCCCCTGGTAGGGAAAGACGTGCGTGACAGGAAGGCCCAGTTCGGCAATATCGAGCGGAAGCTTCTCGCTGTTCTCATGATTCATGCACAAGAGGGTCGACCACGAGGCATACTGCCACCTCTCCTGGCGCTCGTACCAGGCGCCCTTGTACTGTCTGAGATAGTAGTTGACCAGCGGGTTGCCCGGCATGGCCCAGCGAGCCAGGACCGGAGCGCTTTCGTAGGGATGTGCGCGGGCTGACGAATAGCCCACGGTTTCGCCGCTGTCTTCTCCCGGGACCAACGACAGCACGACCCATTTGAAGTAATTCGGGAAATGGGCGCGAGCGTAGTGATTCTCGCCGCGTCGGGCCATGGCGATCAGCGTAAACTGGCCTTCGCGCAGCGACGTATTGATCGAGTAGCCGTCCTCGTTGGAACCGCCGTTCTCGTAGAAATGGACCTCGGCCCAGTTGCGGATCATCTCACGGAACTTGTCCCAGCGATCCTCGCGAAATCCTTCCTCACCCTCAATGGCCAGGAGCATCGGGCCCAGTTCGCCGTGGTAGCCGTACCAGTTGCTGATGCCGCGGCCCCTTGGAAAATCCATGCCCCAGCAGACGAGGTCCTTGGTGGCAGCCGAGATCGCCTTGCGACATGTGTCCTGCTGCTCCTTTGTCATGTAGTCATGCAGGAAGTCGTAGGCCAGCGCGAAATCGGCGCCGCCTCGCATCCACAGTTCGCCGAGCCCTGTTCGGACGCCGTTGAGACCCTGAATCCCGCCGATGTTGTCTTCCCACTTTCCCCATTCGATTTTGTGCTCGCTGCGCGCCAGCAGGACCCGTGCGAAGTTGGCAACGGCCTTGCAGGCAGTTCTCGCCCTGGTCTTGTCTTCGTGGTAGATGACATCGATCGTGGCGAACAGCATCTTATGGTTGTTCCCGCAATTGGTCGGCGGCGCCGCTGCCACCAGATCCTTGCCCGACAGGTCCTCGTCGAGGGACGCAAGGGCGTCGATGTAGGAATCTTCGTACCGCTTCGCCAGAAAAGCCCTGCCTCGATAGGTGTTCTTGAAACTTCTTCGCCATGCCGGCAGGTCCTCCGGGCTCAGGATCACGCGAGGATGAACTCCGGGGGTCGGAACCTTCGAGAAGATTCTGACGCCGTTGTCGTCAACGGCATCGTAAGTGGCGGCACTTGCCAGCATTGCTAGGCAGTGCAGAACCAGTATTGCAGAGACACATCGCACAGTGTATTTCCTCCTATCATAGATACTCTGCCCCTTCAGCGTTGTGACGGGGCTCCTTCACCAGATTGTCACGGACGAGAAGTCGATTGTCAGCCGGTTCAGTCCGCGTCCTTCTCGTTGCGAACGGCCAGGGCTTCTCTCTTGACCTCGTCGAGTGTTAGCCGAAGTTGAACTTCGGAACTATCCACTCTCTGGATCAGGAAGCTATTCCTCGGTCGCTGTTGGCATCTGCCTGTCCACCCGAGTTCTCTTTTCCTCGCGATTCTTGTACGGGATGGGCTCAGCCGGATTGGGCAACATGGCAATATGCCGTTTGAGTTCCGCCCCGAACTCGGGATTGCCGATCTGGTTGGTCCATTCATGCGGGTCCTTACGGCAGTGATAAAACTCTTCGCCTCCCTGGCCATAGCGGATGTAGCGATAGTCTTCCGTCCGCACACCCAGATGAACGTCGAGCTTCCACATATCCAGGAAGCCGATGATTGCCGGCTTGTCCCACGGCAGAGCTGGATTCTCAAGAAGCGGAACAAGCGAGTTACCGTCGAGATGCGACACGGCGGGCAGATCGCAGAGTTCGACCAGGGTCGGATAGATGTCCAGCAAAGAGACGAAGCGATTGCAGACCTGTTTCGGCTTCGTTACTCCCGGCACCTTGAACATCAAATTCGCATGCGTCGCCTCTTCCCACAGCGTGCTTTTGGCCCAGTGGCTCTTCTCGCCCAGATGGAATCCGTGATCGGACCAGAGTACGACAAGCGTGTTGTCTTTATAGGGGCTCGCCTCCAGCGCCGCGAGAACTCGCCCAATCTGCGCATCGGCGTAACTCGTACTGGCCAGATATCCCTGGATCGCGTTCTTGTATTCATTGGCTTCGACGATCCTCTCATGTGTCGAGGGGTTGGCCAGATTGATTCCCTCTTCCGGCACATCCGCCAGGTCATCCGCTTTGAGCTCGGGCAGAACAATTTCGTCAAGTGGATACAGGTCCAAGTACTTCCGCGGCACATACCAGGGGTAGTGAGGATGAAACAGTCCGCAGGCGATCAGGAACGGCTTGTCGTGTTTCTTCCGTAATTGGGCAATCGCAAAGTTGGCGTATTTCGTATCGCCCATCTCTGATTCAGGCAGGTGAGTCGGCCCCCAGTCCTTTTCCCCACGCCCGATCTTCGAGAGAGGCGCACCCGGCGGAGAGGGATCGCGCCGGTGCGGGATGTGCTCGTCCCAGGCGGCCCTCGTGTCATACCCATGCGAAACCTTGCCGGCCGACGCGGTGTAATACCCGTTGTCTTTGAAATGCCGCGGCAACGAAACCGCCGTCTTTAACGCAGGGCTGCCACTAATCACCTGCGAATTCTGATAGATCCCGGACTTCCATGGCGCCACACCGGAGAGCACGGCCGTTCGCGACGGTGAGCATTTGGGATTGGCGCAATAAGCCCGCGTAAACACAACGCCCTCGCTCGCCAGTTTCCGGATCGACGGCGCGACCACTTTGCCGGTATAGCGATTCGGGTCGGACAAGAGCCATGTGTTGAGGTCATCAACGCATAGAAAAAGAACGTTCATGCGTTCGTCGCCCTGCCGCTGGAACGAATAGGCAGCATCGAGCGCCTGGCGATTGGCTGATCGAATTCCGTCGACGCTCGAACGCGGTGTTCCGTCGACCCTGAGCATCCCCTGCTTCAGGAAATCGGGCGAGAGCAACTGATCCTGATACTGGCATTTGTTGTAGCCGATCACCGACGGATGGGAGAGGGCGGACGTCACATACTCCGTGTAGTATTCGACGTAGGATTCCGGGTCGGCGGCCACTTGCCCCATGGTGTTGGGGTGTTCTGTTGTCCGGAACGAACTGACATGATCGGAGATGTAGATCGGCTTGCCGTAACGCCGGGCGATTCGGGCAAAGGACTCCGCCTCGAACGTTCTCTTCGTCGGTTGGATGGCGATGGCATCGATATACGGCAACGCCTCGCGGACCACATGATCCGGCATGTCCGATTCGAGGTAGCGCTCGCCCAGGATGAGATGGTTGGTGTCGTACTTACGCGTCATTGCGTGGGCATTGCTGTAAAGTTGCCGAGCGATGACGGCCAGGAATGCTTTCTCGGCGGCATCCGGATTCTCGCTTCGCCAGTCTTCCCACGCCTTCCTGCCGGCAGCATCTTCGGGAAGACTCTTGTGGAACGAAATCCAGTCCTGGCCCGAAAGCGGATCCCCTTTGGCGGTCCTCCCGTCACGTTTTCGGTTCCAGATCGGAATGTCGGTCCAGAAATAACCGACCAGGAAAGGATCTTCGCTCGAGGGTTCGACGACGCGGCGGATGTTCTGTTCGAGCTCGCTCAGGAACTTCGAGTCAAACACGTCCCGAAAGGCGAACTGGCCCGCGGGCCGCCAACTGCTGTTGGGGACAAGATGGATTCCTCGGGTGTGCGGGATGCGGTTCCGCTGCCACGGAGGAGCCTGGTAGCCGCCTGAATTGAATCCCCAATCGCGAAGGTTTTGCAGTGCCCGATCGTAATCGCGCGACTTCATCATATGAAAATGGTTGAGCCCCAGCGCGCGGAACAAGTGACCATCCGGCGTGATCAGGAAGTGACGACCGTCACTTTTATCCACGCGAAAGAAGCCCGTGGCCTTCCGCTGGGTGGATAGATTGCCGCCGTAGGGATCGTCGGCGAAGGCCCCGCCAGTCGGCAGAACCATCGCCCATGCAGTCACCAGGAATATCGCGTTTTTCATACCGGTAATTCTCTTGCCAAGCCCCTGTCTGTTGTTACGACTCCATTGCGATCTGGTCCATTGAACTGCGGCCAATCAGCAGAACTAGAGTTACTTGCTAAGGCACATGAAAACATGAGTATTGTTAAGTTGCGCAAGAGCCTAGTCATCCGATAGTTCTGTATCAGCACCTGTCCTTGGATACGGACTATTTGGATACGGCAATCCCTGTCGGCACGAACGCAGCGTGGGGGATGCCATAGTTGCCACCCTCTTTTCCGCTGTGACCGGGCACCTTCACGGTGCCGGCCTCGAACCTCTTCACGTAGACGGCATCGGTGATGCCGTTGGACCATTCGGTCTTCAATGCGGTCTTGCGCCAGCCTTCCGGCGGGACGAATTCGCCGCGGTCATGCACCGCGATATACACTTCGGAAGACGCGTTGATCTTGAACGAAACACCTTCGGCCTCTCTCTTTGAGTCGCCCCGTGGTATCACGACGCACTGCATGGCGTTCAACTCCCGAGGCAATGCGTTGAAATTGTATTTCGATGCCGTGTCCGCTGCTCGCCGCGCTTGACCGGGTTTCAGCACCGCCATTTGCAGCGGCGTCTTCTTGCCGGGCATGGTTCCGTCGCTGGCGATTACATCGCGATGCATGCCGCACATTTCCTTCAGGTCACCCAAATGCTTTTCATGGACATCGCGCGGGTCGATCGCATGTTCGGTGCATAGCGTCGCCGCCATACCAACCACCTCGCCCATGAGCGCGGTGGTCTTCATGACACGCACCGTACCGAGCGCTTCGCGGGTCACGCTGATGTCGCGCCCGGCCATGAATAGGTTGGGGATATTGCGTGAATAGAGGCAACGGTACGGAACATAGTACGGCCTGACACAGTTGA
>CAYUIQ010000178.1:0-19035 GCA_964444795.1 uncultured Planctomycetaceae bacterium | reverse complement strand
GACGCACAGGTGGTTGACATTGCGTGTGGAAAGGGCGAGTTCCTGATTCGTCTGGCCGAAGCCTATGGCGGTCATGGCATGGGCATCGACATTTCTCCTTTCTTCATCGCCGATGCAGAGAGACGGCTCAAGGCGCGGGCATCGAGTGCTGGCATCACCTTCACTCAGATGAATGGTGCGGATTTCAAGCCAGACGAGCCGCACAGCTTCGATCTGGCGTCATGTATCGGTGCCAGTTGGGTTTTCGGGGGGCACGCTGATACTCTTGAAGCGCTAATCAGCATGGTGAAACCCGGTGGCTGGGTGATCGTGGGAGAGCCATACTGGGCGCAGGAGCCCTCCGAGGACTACCTGGAGGCATCTGGGGTCGCGCGAGAGAACTTCGGGAGCCACTCCTCGAATGCAGAAGCCGGAGAGCAGCGAGCAGCGGAGCTCGTTCACACCATCGTGAGCAGCAAGGACGACTGGGACAGGTATGAGGGCCTCCAATGGTTCGCGACGGCCGAGTACGCTCGCACCCATCCAGATGATCCGGACTTGGCGGAGGCGGTTGAGCGCGTGAGCAAGGCGAGGGCGGCATACCTGCGTTGGGGGCGCGACACGCTTGGTTGGGCGATCTACATGTTCAGATCGCGCTCCGCGGCCTATCAAACGGATGAACGCGAGCCGGAGTAGGCCGGCTGGCTCGCTTCGCTCGGTCACGTTTACTGCCGGCCGCGTTATCCGAGACGTTAGCTCGGCAAAGCGTCGTCACGAGCGTATCACGAAGTTCATCGCACCTGGACCATGGCCATGTCGGCGGCGGCGCCGAGGATGTCGTCGAGTTGGGCGAATATCTCTGAGATGTCTTCGCGTCGGAGGCCCAATTCGGTGAATACCTGGGCCGGCGGGGCGTGGGCCTGACTTATGCCCAGCGACGTGACGCCTTTGCAGTGGCAGAGAAAGTTGGCCACCGACACGATGTAGACCATGTGGCGATCGGGTCCGTCATACCGAAGCGGTGCGTGATGGTGGGCGATCGCCGCGATGGCTGATTGGGGAAGGTTCCATTGTCGGGCGACGTATCGCCCCAGGGCCGTGTGGTCGAACCCCAGAATTCTCGTCTCGACATCGCAAAGGGGCTCCGTTTCGCTCTGGCTGTCGACCACGCGGCAAAAGGCCCGATGGATGTATTGGTCGATGAGGATCAATCCCAAATCATGGACGGCGCCGGCCAGATACGCCTCCGGTGGTTTGACTTTCCCGCACGTTTCGGCCGTCACCCGAGCAACCATGGCCGTGGCCACGAGATGTCTCCACAGACCGCGGCGCACGTAGACGCCGTGGCCCGGCGATTCGCGGAAGAGGCGGGCCACGTAGCTGGTCAGCGCCAGGTTGCGGAGTTCGTCGAAGCCCAAGAGAGTGATCGCCTGCTTCAGATCGGAAATCTCGTTCTGCAACCCGAAACACGAAGAGTTGACCGTTCGCATCAGCCGCATGGCCAACGCCGGATCTCGACGAACCGCCTCGAGCAAGTCGTCGGCACCCGTGTCGGGCGCTTCGGCCAACTCGATGATCTGCTGGGCCGCCTCCGGAAAAGACGAGACCTCGCTGATTCTTGAGAACAACCGCTCGATCAGAGTCGCCGGCGCCCCGTTAGGCCGGCGATCGTGAGACTCTGGCAGGTTGGTCGTCTGATTGTCCACGATGGCTCTGGCTTGGTCGCCATGATCTCAGCAAGAAATCGAGAGTGGCCTCCAGAAGTATAGGTTTCTTGGCCACTGACCGGTGGCATGGGAGCGGTGTCAGCCCGGATCATCTAAGGTGTGCCAAACTTCGACAGAACATCGCTCGGCCCGACCAGCACTTTAGAGTGGGTACTGAACCCACCTGCCGCTGGGCATTATGTGCGGGCGCATCCCCTATTTGCTCGAAAGTGGCGGGAATTCAAACGAAATAATTGACAGTACGCTTCGGCTTTTCTAAAAACCGTAAGTATCGGGGGGTCGATACCCGGATAGGCCCCTCGATTGAGCAAAATCCGCCGGAGCCGTTTTCCACCGCCAACAAGGAACGGGCGGTAAAGTACGATAGTGTAGCAATTGGCGTGGTGCGCAACCTGCTGGAGGAGTTCGGCATGAGCCTGTGTGACGGTGTTCGACGAATCGTGGTCCTGGGAATGCTTCTGAGCCTTGTCGGGTGTGGAGGATCGCAGTCTCCGTTTGCCCCGATTGAAGGTCGTGGCAAGGCACCTCCGCCACCGGTTCCGCCGAAGGCCAACACCACGCGCCCACAGAACATTCACACCAGCATCAAACTGACCCTGGACGGCCCCGTCGTTGCGAGGAAGTGCCATGCTTCCCTTGCCACTGGGATGCCGGGCCGGCCTGACATTCTGCAAATGACCAGCTACGAGGGCGCCGGTAGGGAGAGCTTTCCCTCGATCCTCCTTCGTGCCGAGGTTACGGCCACGTCGCTGGCTTCGTTGAACGGGCTGAAAGTGCCGGCCGAATTATTCGTACAGCAAAAGGCCGAGGAACCGGTCTGGTGTTGCCTGCCCGGTCAGCCCGTCGAAATCGAGATCTACGAGACCGACGACACGAAGATTTCCGTCGAAGTACTCCGCGGTGAGTTGACCAACACGAGCACGGGCCAGAGCGTGAAGGTAACGGGAGATCTTAAGGGTGCGGCAATTGGCGATTGAGGGCTACTGATTTACTGATCACTGACTTCCCACGCCCACAGGTAGCACCCCATGGGTCCGGCCCGGCACTGGGCATTGCGGCTTGAAAGACTGACATGAACGCTTCTCTTGGTCGAGGTTGTGCGATGAGACGGTTACGGTGGTGCGGAAACATTTCGGCTCTTGCGATTTCGGTCCTTTGCTTTTCGGGACCGGCGGCAGGCGCCCCGGACCATGAGAATCCCAATGCTCCGCTGGCCGTGCGGCCGGAGGAACCCAACCTTACGTTGTCGGCCAACGCGACACAGCTTTGGAAGGATGCCCGGGCCGAGGTCGGAGAATACGCCAAGAAGGCGCAGGCCGGGAACGTCGCGCAACTCGATATGGCGGCCATCGGGCGAACGTACGTAAAACTTCGCCAGCTCGATCGGCTCGCCCGGCAGTTGCTCGCCCGCGGAGAATCGGCCGGCGTCGACTTCCAGTTCCGCACGGCCGAACTCGACGAGCAGTTGCAGTCGGTCATGAAAGCGTATCGCCAACTGCCCGATTTCGAGCAGCGTTCCGAGCGCGGCTTCCAGTTCTTGCTTCGCGACGCGACGAAGAACAAGGGCAATCTGCGACAATGCCGAGGGATGATGGACCAGGGGCAATGGGCGCAGGCCGAGACGGCGTTCTACCAGATGTTCGATTCTCTGGAAGCGGTGGCCACGTGGTTTTCGGCTCGCCAGCGCAAAGAGGCGATCGAACCGTTTCTCCAAGCCCAAGCCGAGTTGGACAAGGCCCTCGGCACGGCGCGCAAGGAGCGCGGCGCCGCCGATCTGGCCGCGGCCAGGAAGAGCCTGACTCCCGATTTCGGGGCAATCGTCGAACAACTCCGCCAGGCCAGCGCCGCTGTCGGCCGACAAGGCACGGTCGTCATAGCCGGCCAGACGCTCACCGGGCCGGCCCTGATCGAGCGGTTCGGCGATCTGTGGCAGCAAGTACACCACGCAACACTTCGGTGTCGGGGTATCGACTGGGCTCGGGAATTGGAGCCGGACGACGAGCAGTCCATCGCGCTGGCCGCCGCTTACACGGAATTCCGTGGTCAAATGGCCCTGGCCTTGGCGGAACTCATTGATGGGGATGCCGCTCGGGTGTCCGCCGCCGAAGTCCGCCCCCTCTACACCTCTTATCTGCAACGGTTGGCGCCGCTGGTATCTCTGGCGCCGGACGATTCGCTGCGCCGGGCCGTGACGCCGGCGCTGGAGCGATTGGCCGCCAAATCGCCCCCGCTGGCCGGGGAGGTAGCCGCCTACCGCAAAGCGACCGCCGATCTACTGCGATGGCGACAGCGGATTGCCGCCAGTCAAGCGAGCCAATGGCAGAAAGGGCATCTCCCGCTGGCCGAGCAGTTTATCAAGGCCTCGCGAAAAATTGGAAACACACGGGGATTGGTCAGTTCGCCCCAGTTGACCAACGTTTGCGCGGAGTTCACCGTTCCCGTACCGTCGTTGATGCAACCGGCTGTAGTGGGGCTGATGGACCAACCCGTCACGCTGGACGGTCTGGTCGGTTTTCGTCCCGACGCGCAGATGGCCACGACGCGCTTTCGATCGCGCACGTGTGCCATGATGTCTCTGCCCGGCGACGTGATCGCCACGCAGGTCCGGCAGCTTGAAGCCGACTTGATGGTCGGCCCCAATGCGCCGCCGCTCACATTGGAAGCGGCCGAAGCTCTGGCCACGGCCGCTCGAGGCGACCTGACGGCAGCCGGGGGAACGATCGTCGGCACGTACCTGGAAGCGATCTCCACGCGATTTGCCACGCTGGGCAGCGGGGGCCGTCTGCTCGTGCCCCTGGGGGCCTTGCCGCGCGAACTGAACCGGGAGCCTCTGCAGCAAGTCCTGATGCGATTCGCCGTGAAACCAGCCTGGATCCGCCACCGCTATTTCTTCGTGAAACTGCCGTAGGGCTCAGGCGGGAAAAGGGGACAGGTCCAATTTGCCGGAACGGCCCGTAGGGTGCTGCGCACAAATTGGACCTGTCCCCTTTTCCCGCCGAGAATTCACAGCGGCCAATGGCGGCCCAATGATTTCTTCTGCATCTCGGTCAGTTCGGCGATCCCCCCACGGCCCAGTTTGAGCAAGGCCGAGAGTTGGCGGTCGCTGAACGTGGCCTCTTCGCCGGTCCCTTGGATCTCGACGAACTGCCCCGACCCGGTCATCACCAGATTCATGTCGACCGCTGCCGCGACGTCCTCGGTATAATCGAGATCCAAAACGGCCGCGCCGTCGACGATGCCCGCGCTAACCGCCGCGACACTGTCGCGTAGCGGAGATTTCTTCGGATCGGGTAGCTCGGCGCTGATCGACCGGATCGCGTCGGCCAGGGCAATAAAAGCGCCGGTAATGCTCAGACATCGCGTGCCTCCGTCGGCCTCCAGAACGTCGCAGTCGACGGTGATCATCTGCTCGCCCAGGGCGTCCAAGTCGACCACGGCGCGGAGACTTCTCCCGATGAGTCGCTGGATCTCCGTGGAACGTCCGTCGATCTTCCCACCCCGCTCGCGGCGCTTGCGAGGCGCGGTGCTACCGGGCAACATGCTGTATTCGGCAGTTACCCATCCGCGGCCTTCACCTCGCATCCACGGTGGTACGCTCGGCTCGATGCTGGCGGTGCAGAGGACCGTCGTTCGCCCCGCCTTGATCAGCACACTTCCCGGTGCCGGGCGGGTGTAACGGCGTTTGATCTTAACTGGCCGCAGTTGGTCTCGGCGTCGTCGGTCGTGTCGCGTCATGCCTTGGCTCCCAGCAGCCATGCGAGAATTCCCTTTTGAACGTGCATCCGATTGCCCGCCTGTTGCACCACGACGCTTTGCGGCCCGTCGATCACTTCGTCGGTCACTTCCTCGCCGCGGCGCGCCGGCAGGCAGTGCATGAAGAAGGCGCCTTGCTGGGCGCGGGACATCAACTCGGCGTTGACCTGATACGGGGCGAAATCGACGCGGCGCGTCTCCGTCTCGGCCTCTTGCCCCATACTGGCCCAGACATCGGTGTAAACGGCCACCGCGTCGGACACCGCGTCGGCGGGATCGGTGGTCACCGTGATATCGAGTTCGGGTACCTGACGCTTCAACTCGTCCAGCGTCGGGGCGTCGAACTGGTATTTCTCGGGCGTGGCCATAACGAACCGCATTCCCACCTTGCCACACCCTTGGGCCAGACTCCAGGCGACGTTGTTGGCATCGCCGACCCAGGCCAGCGTGTGTCCTCGAAGCGGCTTGACCAACTCGGCAAGGGTATACAGGTCGGCCATGGCCTGGCAGGGATGGGCCAGATCGGTCAAACCGTTGATGACGGTGCAACTGCTGTACTTGGCCAGATCGACGACCGTCTGGTGTTGCTTGGCCCGAACGACGATGACGTCGACGTACTCGCTGAGCACTCGTCCGAAATCGGCGACGCTTTCGCGCTGGCCGAATCCGACGTCGCTGCCCAGAAAGACGGCGCTACCCCCGAGGTGGACCATTCCCGCCTCGAAACTGACCCGAGTGCGCAACGACTGTTTCTCGAACAGCAGGGCCATCACCCGCCCGGGCAGCAGATTCTCGCGAAGGCCCCCGGCAAACTTCGCCTTGAGATCTTCGGTAATCGAAAAGACCCGCTCCACCTCAGCGGAAGTCACGTCGGCCAACGTCACAAAGTGTCGCATGAAAACATCCCCGCTAGCCACCAATCCCAAATCCCAATGTCCAAATCCCAAATCCCCATTCGCTAATCGCTAATCGCCAATCGCCAATCGCTAATCGCTAATCGCCAATCGCTAATCGCTAATCGCCAGTCCCTAGTCCCTACTAAGTACCTCGCCCAGGATATCGCATGCCTGCCCGGCCAGTTCTTCCGACAGATTCATTGCCGGCAACATACGGAGCACCGTTCCCTGGGTGCAATTGATCAGCAGTTTCTTTTCCATGCAGGCGGCCACCATCGGACCGCCATCGACGGTCAATTCGATGCCGATCATCATCCCCAGAACGCGAACCTCGGTGATCAGGTCACACTCCTGGCGAAGCGCCTCAAGCCGCTCAGCAAAAACCGCACTAACGCGCGAGACATTTTCGAGAAGATGCTCGTTTTCGATCATCTCGATGGTTGCCAGTCCGGCGGCCGCGGCGATGGGGTTGCCGCCGAAGGTAGCCGCGTGCATGCCGGGACGCAGACTCGGAGCGATCTCGGCGGTCGTCAGCATGGCCCCGCCGGCCAATCCGCCGCAGAGCGCCTTGGCCAGGGTCATGACGTCGGGAGTGACGCCGAAATGCTGATAGCCGAACCAGTGGCCGGTGCGACCACAGCCGGTTTGTACCTCGTCGAAGATCAGCAATAGACCGCGGTCGTCGGCCAATTGCCGCAGTCCGGGCAAAAACCCCTCGGGCGGAATCCGGACGCCGCCTTCGCCCTGCACCGGCTCGACCATGATGGCGGCTGTTTCGTCGTCGATCAACCGGGCCACGGCGTCGAGATCGCCGTACGGGGCGTAGACAAACCCGGCCATTAAGGGGCCCAGCCCCTCGTGATATTGCGGCTGCGCCGTGGCCGCCGTCGAGCCCAACGTGCGGCCGTGAAACCCGCCGGAGAACGTGATCATCTTGTAACGCTGCTTGGGCGTGTGCAGGCGGGCCAGTTTGATGGCCGCTTCGTTGGCCTCGGTTCCCGAGTTGCAGAAGAAGGCCTGTCCGCCGAAGCTCCGCCGGCTAAGCGCCTCGGCCCAGCGGCCTTGCTCCTCCGTGTACCAGGTGTTGGGGACGTGGATCAGTTCGCCCGCCTGGCGGCGTACGGCCTCGACCACCGGTGGCGGACAATGTCCCAAGAGGTTGCAACCCCAGCCTGGAAACATGTCCAGATAGCGATTCCCCTCGCTATCCCACACGTACGACCCTTCGCCCCGCACCAACGATACGGGAAAACGCCCGTAGTTGGGCACGACAAACTGGTCGAACAACTGGACCGTCTCTTCGGAATTCAGGCGAGTCGACGTCGTCACGTGTACGTCTCCTTTTGAGTTGCTTTCTTTGGCGATTCTCCCAGGACAATCGGCAACCGCGTTTGGTTCACGCGGGCAGCCCGCCGTCCTGGGCAATCTCCGTACCCACTCCCTTACTCGTGTAGATTTCCAGCAGCAGCGAGTGCCGCAACCGGCCGTCGATAATGTGGATCTTGTGGACGCCCTTGTCCAGCGTTTCCAGACATGCCTCGACCTTGGGGATCATTCCCGCCTCGATCGCTCCGCCGGCGATCATCTCTCGCGCCCGGTCGGCGGTGAGCGAGTGGAGCAGCGAGTCGGGGTCGTCCTTGCTTCGACGCACGCCGTTGACATCGCTCAGGAAGACCAGCTTCTCGGCCTCCAGGGCCTGGGCCACGGCCGTGGCCGCCGTATCGGCGTTGACGTTGAGTTTCCCTCCGGGGCCGCCGAGACACATCGACGGAATCACGGGCACGACTCCCTCGCCGCATATCTGGTGAATGGTCTGGCAATCAACCTCGGTCACGCGGCCGACGTGGCCCAGATCGACCGCCTCGCCTTGCGTGTCGACCAACTGGAGTTGCTCGCCACGCAGCACGTTGGTGGTGCGAAAGTTGAGCGGTTGAGCCCGGCCGCCAAGCTCCTCGATCTTCGCGGCCAGTTGTTCGTTGGTCTGGTAGGCCAAGACCTCTTCGACGATCTTCAGGCCGGCGTCGTCGGTGTATCGGCGTCCCTCGACGAATCGCGGTTCCAGGCCCGCCTCGGCCATGGCGCGGCTGATTGCCGCCCCGCCGCCGTGGACCAATACCGGATGCATACCCACGGTTTCCATGAACACGACGTCCAACAGCAGATGGACCAGCGCGGCCGGATCTTCCATCACGCTGCCCCCCAGCTTGATCACGGTGATCGTACCGCGAAACCGCCGGATCCAATGAAGTGCCTCGATCAGGACGTCGGCTTTCTGAATGGCCTCTTCCAAACGTTCGCTCTCCCACCAAGGCTGCCCGTTGACCAGGGGTGCCCGTTGGACGGTTCAAGAAAAAAAATACCCCCGACCCGAGTCACCCGTTGTCGAGGAAACCCTGATTGTAAATCGGTCCGCCCGCATGTCAACGGGCTGGTTGCCAGTACCCCATTGTCGTTCCATCCGTGGGTGCCATGGGCGGCTTATCCGCTCTTGCCGAATCCCCCGAGGACAAGGGCGGGCAAGCCGCCCATGGCACCCGTTTTCACGTTCCCCCATTCTCCATGGGCCGATAGAAGCGATATAACCCACTACACATAAACGTGTTACGGGCGATTGCCGTATGATGTCCAGGCGGTAAGTCCCCACACCAGCGCGTGGGAACCAGAGGGTTCGTCGGCGCAAAAACAGACGGCCATCCCCTGGATTCTCTGCCCGGTTCGTGGCAAGATAGTGGCTCCTCTGCACCTTCGCTCACGGTGGGCTGCCCCCCGTAATGGTGCAAAACGCGGGGAATCCAATGGGCAAGCTTTCAGCAACGGACTCTGAAAGGCAATACCGATGGGAAGCACGCGAGTTGCCGTGGTGATGGCCGCGGGCAAGGGAACTCGGATGAAAACCGAGTTGCCCAAGGTACTGATCCCCGTCCGTGGGCGTCCGATGATCGACTATGTGCTCGAGGCCTTGGTGACCGCGGGCGTGGATCGGACGATTGTCGTGGTTGGGTATCAGGCCGAGGCGGTTCGGGCGGAATTGACTGGCCGGGCAGACGTGGAGTTTGTCCTTCAGGAGAAACAACTGGGAACCGGTCACGCGGTGATGGCCTGCGGTGATCTGCTGGCAGACCACGAGGGGCCCGTTTTGGTGGTCGCCGGCGATTCACCCATGATGCGAAGCCAGTCGATCACCCGGCTGTTGGAGGAGTTCGACCGCCACCCGTCGGCATGTATCTTGGGAACGACTCGAACCGACAATCCCACCGGGTTGGGAAGGATTATTCGCGATCAAGATGGCCGATTCACGGGTATCGTGGAGGAAAAAGATGCTACCGAGGAACAACGGGCGGTAACCGAAGTCAATATGAGCTGCTATGTCTTTGATTGCCAGGAATTGTTGGCTTCCCTGGAGGAGATCCGGCCGGACAATAGCCAAGGCGAATACTACGTGACGGATTGCCCCGGAGTGATGCTCGCAGCCGGGAAGAGCGTTCTGGCGTTGGATGTTCTCCATCCCCGCGAGCGACTGAGCATCAACACTCTGGAAGATCTGGCGGCAGTGGAGTCCGCGATGGACCAGTGCGAGTGAACCGAATTTTTTCGTTAGCGTTGGCCGGAATTCGCGCGCTTGGAGAAACCGGTCGGAAAGCATAAGAGAAATGAACGACCTGAAAATCTTCAGCGGTAGAGCCCACCGGGATCTGGCCGTCCGTATCACCGACTACCTGGAGCTTTCGCTGGGGCATATTTCGGTGGGCGCCTTTCCCGACGGCGAAATATCTTGCAAGATCGACGAGGATGTCCGCGGACGCGACGTTTTCCTTGTTCAGCCAACGTGCCCGCCAGTCAACGACAATCTGGTGGAACTCCTCATTATGATCGAGAGTTTCCGCCGGGCCAGCGCCGAACGGATCACCGCGGTGATCCCTTATTTCGGCTACGCACGACAGGACCGAAAGGATGAGGGCCGGGTGCCGATCACGGCGAAACTCGTGGCCAACATCATCGCCAACGCCGGTGCCGATCGTGTACTGACCATGGACCTGCACGCGGCACAGATTCAAGGTTTCTTCGATATTCCCGTCGATCACCTCTACGCGGCCCCGGTCATCGACGACCATTTCAAGAGAATGGGCTTCTCCGAGAACGAGATCGTCGTGGTCAGCCCCGACGAAGGCAGTATCAAACGGGCATTGGGACATAAAGGGCGGCTGGGCGGATCGCTGGCCATTGTCGACAAGAGGCGTAGCAGCGCGGAAAAGACGACCCAAGAGAACCTGATCGGGGGACCGGTCGATGGCAAGATCGCCCTGATCTTCGACGACATGATCAGCACGGCCGGCTCGATTTGCGGCGCGGCCGAACGGGTGAAATCCGCCGGCGCCCGGGCGGTTTACCTCGCCGCCACCCACGGCGTGCTGTGCGGCAAGGCAATTCAACGGCTGCAAGAGGCCCCCATCGAGCGGCTGATTATTACCGATACCATTCCCCTGAGGCCCCAACAGTCGATCGACAAGATCGAAGTGTTAACGGTAGCCCCACTTTTAGGGGAGGCAATTCGCCGGATACACCGCAACGAGTCGGTTAGCCGGCTGTTCGACTGAGTCGGGTGCCCTTGGCGAATCCACGGAAGACGACATCGCAGCGATGCGAGGTTTCGACAATCAGTAGGGAATTCGGCTGCCTGGGGTTGAAATCGTCGTCGATTCGGGCACAATAACTAGATTCGCTGGTTGGATTGGCACGCCCTGCGGGAGGTTTCACCGGCGGGCGAATAGGATCATTTTCCATAAGGCGTTATAAAAAAGCAACTTGCGTCCGAGTCACGAGCTGCCGACGCCCCATCTGCCGGCGCCCCATGGTGCCTTGGCTGGCGGCGAGCACGCGAGGGACTGATTGCGGACTGCGAAACTTTTAGTCAGTGGACAACTACCAGAGGACGGTCATGGCGGAAGTATTGAACGTTGAGCTTCGTACGGCGCTGGGTAAACGGAACACGCGCCGCCTGCGCACCACGGGGGGGGTTCCCGCGGTGCTGTACGGCCACGGGGAGGATACCGTCCACTTGAGCGTAGGGGCCGACGCGATCGCTACCGCCGTGCGTCATGGTAGCCGGGTGGTCGACCTCGAGGGTGCCGTCGAACAGAAAGCCATCATCCTCGAACTCCAATGGGATACCTGGGGCACGGATGTGGTGCATATCGATTTCGGCCGGGTCGCGGAAGGCGAATTGGTCCGCGTCGAGTTGCCGATCGTGTTGCGAGGCGTCGCGCCGGGAAGCAAACAGGGCGGAATCGTCGACCATGTGTTGCATCGGGTCGAGGTCGAATGTCCCGCGATCTCGGTACCTGAGAAACTGCAAGTCAACGTTAATCACCTGGAGCTTGAGGGTGCGATCCTGGCTGCGGAAATCGAGCTTCCGGAAGGAGTTACGATTCTGGTCGATGGCGGCACGATGGTTGTGCAATGCGTGATGCCGCTGGCGGAACTCGAGGACGAAGATGGTCTTGGTGGCGAAGCCGAACCCGAGGTGATTGGCGGCCGCAAGGCAGAGGACGACGACACCGACGAGGAGAAAAAGAAGTAGGCCCGGCGGAAGGGGGAAATGGAGTTGTTTACCCGGTGCGACCGCGATTCAGGTGATGCTCGTGAAACTGATCGTCGGACTTGGCAACCCGGGACGCAAGTATGAAGGCACGCGTCACAACATGGGCTACGCGGTGCTGGCCGAGTTGGCGAAGAAATTCGGCACGACGGGCACCAAGTCCAAATTCGAGGGCGAAGTTGTCGAGGCGGTTTTGGGGTCCCAGCGGGCGCTATTGTTGGGACCGATGACGTACATGAATCTCAGCGGCAGGAGCGTTCGAGCGGCCGTCGGGTTTTACAGACTGGCACTGGAAGACCTGTTGGTGATTTGCGACGACCTGAACTTGCCGTTGGGCAAAGTCCGGTTTCGTGCTCAAGGTTCGGCGGGAGGCCAGAAGGGTTTGGCCGATATCATTCGGCAGTTGGGTAGCGATTCGTTTGCCCGATTGCGGATTGGGATCGACCGGCCCCCGGAAGATCGGAATTGGGCGGATTACGTGCTCAGGAAGTTTAGCAAAGCGGAGATGCCTGCCGTCGAAGAAGCCGTTTGGCGAGCTGTCGACGGGGCCGCCGATTGGGCATGTCAGGGCATCGAGACTTGCATGAATCGATACAACTAATCTCGCGTTACACGAGGAGCTAGATCTTGGCCGTCAACGTTTACGAAGGCATGTTCATTCTGGATCCCAACCGCTATGCGAAGGATTCGCAGGGGGTTGCGGGCCAAGTCACCAAGTTGATCGAAGGATCCGGCGGAGAGTTGCTGGTCAACCGCCTGTGGGAGGAGCGGCGATTGGCCTATCCGATCCGGAGGTTCCGCCGCGGCGCCTACTGGCTGACTTACTTCCGGCTCGACGGCACACAACTGGCCGACATCGAACGGAAATGCAACCAGGACGACACGATCCTTCGTGTCCTCTTCCTGAAGGTCGACCCGCGGATCGTCGACGCGCTGATCGCGCATACCTCGGGAACCCCGGTGGCCGCCGAACCGGAGAAGCCCGCCGGTGAAGAAAAACCGGCCGAGGCCGTGGCCGCAACCGCCGAGGCCGACGCCGCCCCAGACGCGGATACGTAAGAAATACTCTTTTCCCCCACGCAACACCACGGTCGGGCGCGGCGTGGGATATTCACGAACCCAAGCGACGGAACCAGTGCCATGGCGAGTTTCAATCGCGTCATCTTGGTCGGCAACCTGACCCGCGACCCGGATCTTCGCTACATTCCCAGCGGTACGGCCGTGACCGACGTCGGGCTGGCGGTCAACGACCGGCGGAAGAACTCCGACGGCCAGTGGGTCGATGAAACAACGTTTGTCGACGTGACCCTGTGGGGCCGCACCGCCGAAGTGGCCAGCGAATACCTCAGCAAGGGCTCGCCCGTACTGATCGAAGGACGCCTGAAACTTGATACCTGGGAAAAAGAAGGCCAAAAACGCTCGAAGCTCAAGGTGATCGGCGAACGCATGCAGATGCTCGGCGGCCGGAGTCAGGGCGAAGGCGGCGGAAAACCTCGCCAAGCGGCACAAAACTCCAACTACAGCCAGGCTGCGCCCGCCGAGTCGTACGATGCGCCGCCGGACGACTCCCCCGCCAACCCCCCAGCCAACGACGACATCCCGTTCTAGAGTCCAGACGTTTGATCGAAACGCCGAAGAAAGGCACCGCCGGCCGCCCCCGACCAACGGCGACATTCGTTATCAAAAAGCCCAACGGCGTGATTGAAACGCCGAAGAAAGGTTGAAGGTTAGATGCCCGACACGAAAACAGCGAATAAGCGGCCCGCGGCCCGCCGTCGTGGAAAACGCCTCCCCAAGGGACCCAACGGAGGGATCGAACTCCTCTTGATCCATTCGGTCGAACACTTGGGCAAACAGGGCGACGTGGTGGAGGTGAAGACCGGCTACGCCAACAACTATCTCCTCCCCCAGGGGTTGGCCGTCATGGCCAGCGGGCACCACAAGCGGATGGTCGACAAGCACCGTGCCCGGCTGCTGGAGATGGAGAAGGCCAAACTTGCCCAACTACGGGCCAGGGCCGACGAATTGGCCAAGCAGAGCGTCACGATTGAGGCCAACGCCAACAAGGAAGGGCATCTCTACGGCTCCGTCGGCGCCCCGGAAATCGTTGCCGCGCTAAAGCGCGAAGGCGTGAGCATTGCCGGCGATCAGGTGCGTTTGAAAGGTCCCTTGAAGGAACTCGGCCTGTACACCGTCGCGGTTCACGTCGGACAAGAAGTGGAAAGCGAATTGAAGGTGTGGGTTGTTCCCACCGTCGGCTCCGAGGATTCCGAATAGGGCGGGTGGCGTTTGGGGGCACTCGACACGGAGGACCGATCGCCATGGCTACCGCGCACCGAACGGATGAGACTCACCAGCGCAGCGGCGGCGGCTCGGAGATCCTCGACCGCCTGCCACCGCACAATCTGGACGCCGAAAAAGGGGTCCTCGGCAGTCTGCTCCTCGATCCCCAATTGTGCGACGACGTTGCCCTGATCGTGCGGCCCGAGGATTTCTATTCCGATACGGCCGCCCGGCTGTTTGCCACGATGCGGGCGATGCACGATGAAGGGGGCCGCATCGACATGACCTTGCTGGTCGAGCGTTTGAAGCACGACGGCCAGTTCGACCCCATCGGAGGCTCGGCTTATCTGGCCGAGATCGTCCGTGCGGTACCCGTGGCCGCTCATGCCGAGTACTACGCCGAAATTGTACGCGACAAGGCGTTACTTCGCGCGCTGATCCACACGAGCACGGAGATTCTCCGCGACGCGTACGATCCTTCGGTCAATCCCCGCGAAATTGTCAACTCGGCCGAGCAGCGGATTTTTGCCGTCCACGACCAGCGGAGCAGCGACCAGTTGACCAGCATTCACGACGCCCTGATAGAAACGTTCGAGCAGATCGACGCCCGAATGGCTGGCGGCTCCTCGGGGGTGCCCAGCGGTTTTACCGACCTGGACAACCTGACGGGCGGAATGCACGATTCGGAACTGATCATCCTGGCCGCGCGTCCGGCCATGGGTAAAACGGCCCTGGCCACGAATATCGCTGATTACGTGGCCGTCAAATCGAACGTGGCCACGCTGTTTGTGAGCCTGGAAATGTCGCGTTTTGAGTTGTCGCAGCGGATGTTGTGTGCCCGGGGCGAGATCAGCGGGCGGAAATTCCGTAGCGATTTTCTTTCCGGCGAAGACCGCAAGACCCTGATGCAAGCTTCCAGCAAGTTGAGCACCTCGCCGCTGTTCATCGACGACACGCCCAGCCGGACGATGACCGAGATCGCGGCCACGTCGCGGCGGCTCAAACGCCGGCACAATCTGGGGCTGGTGGTGATCGACTATCTGCAACTGATCGAGCCGGACAACTCCCGCGACCCCCGCCAGGAGCAGGTCGCCAAGATCGCCCGGCGGCTCAAAGGACTCGCCCGGGAGTTGGAAATCCCCGTTCTCTGCCTGGCCCAGTTGAATCGTCAGGCCGAAGCCAGCAAGGACAATATCCCCCGCTTGAGCCACTTGCGGGAATCCGGGGCGATCGAGCAGGACGCCGACGTGGTAATGTTCGTCCATCGCGAGGAGTATTACCACCAACCCGACGAGGTCGAGCGGAGGGGCATCAAGGGTAAGGCCGATCTGATGGTCAAGAAGCAGCGTAACGGCCCGACCGGCGACATCAAACTCCTTTGGTTTCAGCAGTTCACGCGATTCAAGGACGCCGCCCCGGACAGCTACGACGAGTTCGAGTAGCCGCTACGGTTTCGAGCCGTCTGGCAGCTCGCCAGAAAGAGGCGACACTGATGGAATCGTGTGCCACTGCTTGCTTGCAAGCAGTGCCTTTTGCCGGGGTTTGCGCCCAGATCTGCGGCACTGCTTGCAAGCGAGCAGTGGCACACGACTTTTTTAGCGGGCTAAACGGCCAAGCGTAAATTGCCCCGTCTTTCTATTCCCCCCGCTTTCCCGCAATATCGGGAACTCGTCTTGCCACCGCGGGACACTTTGAGTATTTCTACCCGGCCATCAGCGGAACTGGAGCGTGGTGCGCCGGGCGCGCTCGCCACTGGAGCCGTTGACCCCCAGCCGGGTAGGGCTGCCCGGAGCCTTTCCTTCCGCCTCCTCACTCATCTCATCACACACACACTGGAAAGGGCCTCGATGGCCAGTGTTCGACGAAACGCGGCCGCCGTGACGGGAAGCTGCCTGGCAGCCTTCTTGCTCGTGGCGATCTTCGGCAATTTCCCCTTGTTTGGCCAACAGGCACCGGACGGTTCCCAGGCCGAGCAGGTTGTCCAGGTGCGCATCATCGTCAACGAGAAGCTCCTGACCCGCCGCGTCATCCCCAACATCCACACACGCGCGGGGCGTCCGTTCGACAGCCATGTGATTGAAGAAGACGTGCGGCGGTTGAACCAGACAGGCATGTTTCTCGACGTGAAGGTGTCGTACCAGCAAGTCGCGGGCGGCCGGGTGGTCATTTTCGAACTACATCAGCGTCCGCGGGTAAGGACCATCGAGTATCTCGGTGCCGAGAGCGTCTCAGCCGACCAACTGGCCAAGGAGACGCAACTGGAGGCCGGCCATGCCGTCGACCCGTATGCCGTCGAAGAGGCCAAGAAGAAGATCGAAACTTTCTACCTCAGCAAGGGGTTCAACAAGGTTCGGGTGACGATCCTCCAGGGCAACAAGCCGTCGGATCGGGATGTCCGATTCCTTATCAACGAGGGGCCCAAGCAGGAGATCTGGTGGACCAGTTTCGTCGGCAACACGATCGCTTCCGACGAGCGTCTGAAGACACAGATTGAATCGACGCCCGGCATCCTTTGGCTTTTCGGCGGCGAGGTCAACCCGAAAATCATCGAAGAGGACGTCAAGCGAATTACGGCGTATTACCGTAGTCTCGGGTTTCGCGACGCCAAAGTCAGCCGCGAGTTGCAGTTTGCCCCCAACCGGCTCGACCGCACCAAGGAGTGGCTCACGCTGACGTTCGTCATTCACGAGGGGCTTCGCTACCGGATTCGCAACGTACTCTTCGCGGGCAATAAGAGGTTTTCGACGGCCGAACTGACGTCCAAGGTCGATCTGACACCCGGCGACTACTTCAGTCAGGCCGAGGTAACTGCCGCCGTGGAGGCCATTCGCAACAAGTACGGAACGATCGGCCACGTCTTCGCCGACGTCAACGCCGATTTGCGTTACCTCGATCCGGACACCGACGAGCCGGGAATGCTCGACCTCGTGATCGGAATCAAGGAAGGCGATCCGTACCGCGTGGGGCGCATCAACGTATCGATCAAGGGAAGCTATCCCCACACGCGCATCGACACCATTTTGAACCGCCTGTCCCTTCGACCCGGCGATCTGGTCGACGTGCGGAAACTACGGGCCGACGAGCGGCGACTTCAGTCCTCACGATTGTTCAATACGGCTCCCGACCGAGGCAGCCTGCCGCAAATCACCTTTGATCGCCCGAACCTCCAGGAGGAAGCCACCCTAACGGCTAGACGTCGCGACGAGTCTGCCGAGGTTCGCGGGCAGAGTCCGGATCCTCGGACCACGGGTCCGCGGTATGGACAGCTTGATCTGACGCTGTCCGGCCAATGGGCCGATCAGCCGCCCTCCGCGCCACCGGTGCGGCAGATGACGCGTCCGCCCCACACACCGCGTCCGGCGACATCAGCGCCCGACGCGTATCCTCGACCGCCGTACCGAATCGGTCAACCGCCGGTCGGGCGGACGATTCGCGGTCAGTACACACCGCCGGCGGGCCGGGCGCCCGAAAGAGTGTCACCCATGAATGCCGACATGTCGGCGTTGCCGTCGCTAATCCCGGCCCAACCGTCGACCCCCTGGACCGATCCGGCCTCGGGCGGCGCTCCGGCCACGGCCGAACTGCCGCGGAGAATGCCACCCGGCAACGAAGGCATGTTCGACAACAGCGTTTTTTCCGATGCCCTGAAGACCGACGAAAACGCCCGGTACATCGGCCTCAACCCGATGGGGGAAGAGACGGAAACCGGCCGGTTGATGTTCGGCGTGGGAATCAACTCCGACGCCGGGTTGGTCGGCTCGTTTATCGTCGACGAGCACAACTTCGACTTGTTCCGCTATCCCCGCAGCTTCGAAGACCTCCGCACCGGCTGTGCCTGGCGCGGCGGTGGCAAGCGATTCCGCTTCGAAGCGATGCCCGGCACGGAAGTGCAACGGTACATGGTCAATTACACCGATCCCTACCTCTTCGAGCCGTACTTCCTGCAGTCGCACATCAATTTCGCCGTCAGCGGCTTCTTCTACGACCGGCGCTATCGCGAGTGGGACGAACAGCGAACCGGCGGAACGGTCGGGCTGGGGTATCGTTTCGCACCCGATCTGACCGGAACGCTGAGCTTCCGCGGGGCAAAGATCAACATCAACGATGCGATCGTACCGACGCCACCCGAACTGGCCGAAGTCATCGGCGATTCCACCCTCCTGGGTTTCAAGGGACAATTGACCCACGATACCCGGGACAATCCCTTCCTGGCCACCAGCGGCCATCTTCTCGACTTCTCCTTCGAGCAGGTGATCGGGTCGTACGTGTATCCGCGGTTCGAGGTCGACATGCGGAAGTATTTCTGGTTCCGCCAGCGTGCCGACCGATCCGGCCGGCATGTGTTGAGTATGTCGGCACGGTTCGCCTGGACCGGCGACAACACGCCCATCTACGATCACTACTTCGCCGGCGGTTTCTCGACGATTCGCGGGTTTGACTTCCGCGGCGCCTCACCTCGCAACATGGGCGTACCCGTCGGCGGACACCTCCGCTTGCTCTTTTCGGCCGAGTACTCGGTCCCCATTACGGCCGACGACAACCTGCGCGCCGTGGTTTTCTGTGACGCCGGTACGGTGGAAGAAACGTTCAACATCGACGGCGACGACTTCCGCGTCGCGCCCGGGTTCGGATTGCGGATCTCGGTTCCGCGTATGAGCCCGGCGCCGATTGCCCTGGATTTCGCCTTTCCCGTGGCTCTGGAAGACGGCGATCAGATCGAGAACTTCCAGTTCTTCCTGGGTATCAATCGATAGCCCGTTTTGCGGCGGGATGCTAGGCTCTGTCTCAAAACCCGTACGAT
>CAYUIQ010000177.1:0-19043 GCA_964444795.1 uncultured Planctomycetaceae bacterium | reverse complement strand
AGGTGGGTCCAAATTCGGCGCCGCCCCCGGTCCGTTTTGGACGCCTATCTCCACCTGAGCAAAAAGACCGATCTGGTCAACGCCGAGTTTCGTCATCATCTGTCGTTGTGCCAGCTTGTTGCGGAAAACGGGATCCTCAAGCAGCATCTTCATGGCCGGTTCCGACACCTGAGCAGGCGTTTCCTGATTCAGCCAGGCCGTCGCGCCCGAAAAGTACCCCGAAAAATCACCCGCGCTGATCGCCTTGCTCAACTCGGGGCTGATCTTCACTTCCTCGGCATATCCCATCCGGCCGAGCGCCAACAGGCCGACGGCCAAACCGATCAACGCATACCGATTCATCCTGGCTAATGACATGACATCTCCTATTCTGTTGGCCACTTTCCGCGAGACTTCCACTTGCACTGGGATCGTTACCAAGAGTCCGCGCGGCGGAGCCCTCAGTCCCGTCTCCGGAACGCCCAAAGGTTCGTCTCGGTGCGGATATAGATCGTCGACGCATCGAGGGCCGGGGTAACAAACACGGGTTCTCCCAGGTCGTGCTGGTGGACCATCTGAAACACATCGCCGGTCTTCACCACCGACACAAGCCCCCGGTTCGAGGCCAGGTAGAGATGATCATTGGCCACGACCGGCGAAGCGCTGTACTGCCCCGTTCCTCCGAGGCGCTCGCAATAGCGAACCTCGCCGTTGGTGGCGTCGATGGCCGCGAGGAGGCCGCCGTTGCGGACCAGGTAGAGGCGGTCTTGGTAGAAGAGGGGTGAAGGGATCTCCGGGATGTTGCGATGCAGTTGCCAGGTCACGTGGGTCTCGGTGACGTCGCCCTCGCCGCCCGGCCGGATGGCCATGAGCATTGGTTTACCGCGGCGGAACGACATGCTCGCCAGGAACTCGTCCCGGGTCCAGAAGCCATTCTTGTCCTTGTCGACCCAGGCGAACATCCCATCCAAACGACCCTGCCGCCGCGCCTCGTCCTCGGGCAGCGGGATCCCGTAGCCGGGATGTCCGGGTGGGAGTTCGGGCCGCAGGGGGAACGCGAAGTGTTGCGTCATCTCGCCGCGCTGGAGCTTCTCGTCGGCGTTGCGGTCAAACCGCATCACCGCCTCCCAGAACGGTTGCGGATCGGGTTGCTCGTTGGGGACGCCACCCAACATCGACGCCGCGGCGAAAACGTGCCCGCCGCCGGATACGGGCATCGCAATCGTCTCGCGCGAAAACCCCGTGGCGAACCATTTCTCCGCGCCGGTTTGAGGATCGTAGCCGGATACCCGTCCGTTGCCCAGCACGACCAGATCTCTTCCGTCGTCAGGGCTCCATATCATGGGCGTTGACCACCCGCTGCGATGGAAGGGGCGAGGCGTTTCCCAGGCGGTTTCGCCGGTCGACTTCTTGACGGCGAGGATCTTCGATTGGCTCAGCTTGCTGTCCGGAAGGTTGGCGTCGTTGTCGAGAACCAGGATCAGGGAATCCTCATACCCGATCGGAGACGTAGCCATTCCATAGAGAGTTCTCGGGGTGGGGATGGGCCTGGCCCATTGCTGGCGACCCTCGTGGTCGTAACAGAGCAGACCGTAGGAACCGAAGTAAACGTAGACTCGCTCGTCATCGACCAGCGGTGTCGAGGCCGCCGGGCTGTTGGTCTTATGCACCTTTTCGATTGGCACCTCGGGCGCCTCGTTGCGCCAAGCTGGTTTCCCGGATGCCGCGTCGAAAGCGAGCGTGACTAGGCGACCGCCCTCCACGGCGGTCAGAAAGATCCGCTTCCCGGCAAGCACCGGCGAAGAGAGACCGCGGCCGGCGGGCGTTTTCCAGGCAACGTGACTGGCATCGAGCTTCACCGGTGGTCGGCACGCGCGGGCCACGCCCGAACCACGGGGCCCTCTGTGCTGGTTCCACGAGTCGACTTCCTCGCCGGCATGATCCAACCCGTCGTCAAGCGCGGTCTCCTCGATCTTCCCATTGCCGCGGTGCTCGCCTTGCAGTGGTTCTTGCCTTGGTCTTTCGGTTTTCTCAATCACGCTGACGGCCTCCGCCGCCTGGGCCGAGACGACGATCAGGTGGAACGCCAGGAGTGTTGTCAGGAGTGTTCTCATGGTGCTTCTTCTCTCGGTGCGGTGATCCCAATTCATTCGATCCCTGGAATGCGAGTAGGTGTAAACCACTATTCTCCCTAAGACTCCGTCCCCATTTGTTGTGTCCGTGTTAGCCCATTGTCCGGCAGCTAGCGAAACCGCAGGAGCGAGTGATAGATCGTGATTCGGCGTCTGCCCTTGCCTCGTCCGTGTGTCGACTCGTATGAGTGCGGTAGCCCCTCGCACAGGACAGCCGGCGTCCACTCACCACCCTTGCTGATTGCCAGTTCAGTCGAGCGAGCGGCCATTTTCGATTCGAGGTCGTCGGCCCATGTGGCTTCGTCGCCAGACTGAACGTAACCGAGCATTCCCGCGCGCGTGTTTCGGGAAGCATACTCCGCGGACAAGAAACATCCCAAGCCTTCCTTGCCAAGATACTCGGCCACTCCGTGACGCGGGCCGAGTCGCTTGGACTCGAAAGAGAATGTCGTGTACGGAGACGGTGCCCTTTCAGAAGAATTGAAATAGATATCGACCCTTCGCCGGCGCTTTCCTCGTCGGCGATTCTTGTCTTCTTTGGGTCGGTTGACCGGAGGATCATCAAAGACGCGAAAGAACGGCATCCATGGCTCGCTGGCACCCTGCAGGACTGTCTCGACTTGTTCCACGAGATCGCCTGTGATATCGGGTTCCTCGGCGGTGGCATAGTCCCCTGGTTCGAGTCGACCGTGTCCGGCGGCGATCAGTTGATGGACTCGACGAACGAAAATATTGTCGTAGTCGCTACAATTCGACGACGGTTCGAGAGCTTGATATGCGCGACGACTGATCAACTACCCTCTCCCGCTGAAGAAAGCGTCTCTGCGATGATTTCGCCAGCGTCGATCATTGCCTGGCTGACCGTCCAGTGAAACCGTTGCATCGGCTTCAGGATGAAGGTTTTCGTCCCCCGATAAATTCTGAGGTTGCGGTCGAAGTAGACCCACTGGGCCTTTTCTTGACGAAGGCGATTGCGTGTTGCGGCCAGCGCGCGAGCGGTTGGCTGATCCGCCGCGTAGACGTGAACCGCCCGTGGAGCCGACTTGGAGAAGTCGATCGCCACCATTCCGGAGTCTGGATCGTACACGACTTCGACCAGATGCCGTTTCGAGGTAGTGCCCTCCACATACGCATTCAATTCGCGCTGCAACTGTTTCGCGTAGGACTGAATCTCGGCCTTCGTCGGCGGCCGGACAGCTCCTCGACCGATCTTTCCGTCGTTCAGTTGCAGACGGACGTTCACAAGGTCGTGAATGAGTGCCTGCTCGCGATGACTCAAGCCCAGCACATTGGCGACCATGCCGTTGAGTTGTTCGAGCAGTCCGTCAAGATCGGCTCCGGGGGTCGATCCATCCAGGTGCTGCTGGCCTTTTGCCTCTGACGAGCCGAGACGTCGCGGAGTCGTCTCGACCAATTGGCGGTGAAGCTCGACCCAAGGAGCCAGATCACGTCTGGTTGAGTCTTTGAATGGAAAGGGAATCTGGCGGAGCGCACGCAATGTTGCAATGCTTCGTTGGACACCAAAGTGCGTTGACGTGAAAAACTGGTGGTAAAACGCGAAATCGGAACTGAGGTACAGCGAAAGTGCTTTCAGGAGTGCGCCATCGTCTGCGGATGATGTGATTCCGATCTGTCGGGGGGGAACGATGATGAATTCGTCAGAGTAAACCGCAAACGTCCGCGTCTCACCCACGATGATGTGTGGAGGTTTGCATACCGATAGTGGGAGTCGTGCTCGACCTTTTCTCGCATAGCATTTCTCAGCCGGAACTGGTGATAGCGCGTTTGCTGGAAAGGAGAATACGTTGCGCAGCTTCGCCAACTTAGTGACATCCAGCAAATCTTCGCCTTCAATTTCCGGGATGTGCTCAACAAGCCCCTCATCGATCTGCTTCTGGGTGGCTTCGCGCAACTCTAGTCCCTGGCTGGCAACTAGCTTCTTGCTCTTTTCAAGGTTTCCTATCGTCGGATGCTTCCGCTCAAGCTCGTCCAGCAAGGCCCGGTCAAGGTGTGATCCCCAAGCCGCCATCTTCCACGGCAAACCGTTTCCGTCCTGGATTTCCGAGACGGGGATGTCCCTGATCTCGCTGGCATTGACGACAATGCTCCACGATTCGTTGCGAATCCCCTCGCTTTCAGGTCGCGTCGGTTCCTGATTCGCGACAAGTGGGCAAAACACGCGAACCGCTTCAAAACGCCGATCTCCAGGATCGTTCGCACTCTGGCATGGCTCGTAGAAGAATGCGGCTGCTGGAACACGAAAACGACGTAGCGCCAGGCTTTCGGCGAGATTCGAGAAGTTCACGACGGTGTTGACTTGGAAGGCCTTGAAGAAGCTGCTGCGAAACGCCGCCGCGGGATCCTCGAACAGCGTCATCGCCGGCAGGAAGAGTGCGGCCTCTCCATCGTCATCCAGATGATCGGCAACCTTCCACGCAAATGCGCGGGCCACCTGATTTCCGCCGACCGGCTTCTCGCCCTGGTTCGCCTGCATCCAATCCCAAACGGGCCGGTCTTCCTTGTGTTCCTCCTTATCCAGTTCGGCCGGGGTCAGACGTTTCCACGGTGGGTTGCCCACGATCCAGTCGAATTTCCCGTCTGAAATCTTCTCTTGCCATCGGGATGACAGCGAAAAGAAGTTCGCGCGGAAGATGTTTCTATCGCGCAGTTTCGGCAGCTTGAACTGATGGCGGCGGCCTTCAAGATCCGGTGGGTCGACATAATCCAACAGCGTGAGAATCAAACTCAGTTCCGTCACGCTACATGCGTCTCCTTCAACATCCACGCCGAAAATGTGCTTCTCCAGCAACGAGCGGAGTTGTGACGGCTTGGGCTTGGAGCCGGCCGGAAAGACACGTTCGACCAGTCGCCGGTAGCATTGCACAAGAAATGCCCCCGAGCCGCAACTGGGGTCGAGAACACGCATGCCTTCGGCCAGCGGCCGGCGTTCCTCCAATTCCGCCAGCATCATGTTCACGACGGGGATCGGCGTGTAATACGCTCCAAGCTGTCTACCACGTGACTTGCCGCCCGATTTGGGTGCGTGCAGAAACTGCTCGTAGACGTTCGAGAGCGTTTCGATCGGAATAAAGGAGAAGTCGTATGACTCAAAGTCCAGGCTTAGTTGGCGATCACCCGATTCCAGGAGTTCGTCGCCGCTGAAGACCCCCGCGACGCAGCTAATGTGCTGTTGCTTCGGTGAGCCCTTGTGCCGGAAATCGATCGGAAACACGCTTCCGTTGAGCCACTCGTCCAAGTGGCGCGTGACCCTGGAAACCGCCGCGACGGTCGCATCGCGTCCGAAAACCTGGGACGGCGTGACGCCCCAGCGCTGGAGTCTCCTGGGTGACAGAATGTCGCGGTCTCTCAAGTAGTGCAGGTAGACGTACTTGCCGATCAGTGCGTGTGATATTTCTCGGGAAAGCCCCTTCTTTTGCAGGATGGTGTCAAGCGTTCGGAGGTTGCGCAGCAGCGTCCAATCCACCCGGTGTTCAGGCGTAACGTCGCGGCCACGCTGACGCCACAACTGCCCGCTATCAATCGACTCGGAACGAAACTGTTCAACCAGACCATCGATCCGGTTGAAGTCCGTCAAGGCTTCCAGCACGCCACCGGTCGATCGACCTTCGGCTTGCTCGTGGCGAAATCCCGAGTAGAGTTTCACGCCCAGAGGCGTATGGACGATGAGGAACGGGACAATATCCTGGTTCCATACGAGCCGGTGTATTTTGTCCGCGTCCTCTTCCGTTCTTGCTCGGCACACATAGACGAGTGGCGTTACCGGCTCGGCAGGAGACTGGCAATTGCGGCGAAGCGTGTACACGCCTTGCAGGCCAAGTTCTCGCTTTGCCAACCGGAAGATATGGCCGCAATCGGGAACAGTCTCCAGCGCACGCTGCCGTTTCCCAAGGTACGCCCTGGAATCCGAATAACCGAGAGCGTCGAGGAACTCAGAGACTCTCATTTTCTTCCGTGTTCGTTGCACTTGACGGCTGTTTCCTGTGGACCCACCACGGGATCGTGGGTCCACAACTTGCTGCACGGTAACAGTTTAGCCGTTTTCCTGTACTGCTGCAATGCCACCCGGACGTGGGGCTCGCCTGCCTGGCGGGAATCACCATCTACAAATTCAAATGTCGTGAGGTATTGATCGTCACTGGGAACATTCATAAACAAGCTTGTACGATCCCCCGCCGTCGATACTCTTGAAAATACCCCGGCGGTTGCACAGGTAGAGCGTCTTGTCGTCTTCTTTGTCGGGCAGCAGACAGGTAATCCCCGTGTTCAAGTCGAGAGCCGCGCCTTGGCCGTCAATCTTCGCTTTGTCAGACAATCGGGACCACTTGCCGGTTGTGCG
This sequence comes from uncultured Planctomycetaceae bacterium, assembly GCA_964444795.1. Classification (GTDB taxonomy): domain Bacteria; phylum Planctomycetota; class Planctomycetia; order Pirellulales; family Thermoguttaceae; genus JABMRP01. The sequence goes on along the minus strand of CAYUIQ010000177.1, from coordinate 12,575 downwards.
TTCCGGAACGCAGTATACGGGACTCTGCCCCTCTGCCGAAAAAGGCGCCGCGTAGGTGGTGGACTTGAGTCGCCAGTCGTTCGGACGCCACTCCTTCATAAACTGCCGGTAGCCCAGTGCCGTGAAGAAGACGTCCGAGGGCATCTCGTTTCGACGTTGAGAGAACATGTTACCATGTTGCCACGTGTAAAACACTCCCCGCGTGGTGGCAAAGGTGGCGAAATTCTCGTGGGCACCGAAGCCGATGTTGGTGACGCCGAAATCTTCCCACGCACAGCTTCTTTGGAACTTTGGTTTTCCGTCCCGAAACTCGACCCAATAGACGGCCCCGGGCGTCGTCACCGTCGAGACCGGTTTGCCGAGACCAACCGTGCTGAACTCTCGATCCGCAAACGTGCCCACGACCAGTATCGGTTTCTTATCCCTGCTTGTCGGGACGAATCCAAGACAGGTGACGCGCTGGCCGGCAAGTCCAAGCGATTCCCACGTGAGCCCGGCGTCGCGGCTGAGAAACAGCCCGGCGGTCTCCCCGGCAGCAGCCACCAGCTTGGGATCCTCGGGACAGAAGGAGATTACCTCGCCGAACATGGTCGTCGGGCCTTGGCCGTCGAAGTCGATATCTTTTGAGATCAGGCTCCACGATTTCCCGCTATCGGCGCTTCGGAACAATCCGCCGTGGAGCTGTCCGTCGACGACGGCACCCGACCCGCGGAGAACGATCGCGTTGTCTTTCGGATGCACGGCCACCGATCGGACCGCAAGTGTCTCGGGATCGGCCAAACCGGCATCCGCCGATTGCCATGTATCGCCGCCGTCGGTCGATTTGAGCAGTCCCTTGCCGATCGTTCTCGCATAGAGCGCTGCCGGGGATTTGCTGGCCTGCACGAGCGCCACGACTTGTCCCGCACGGGGGAGGTCTTCTTTGCGAATCGCCTGGCGTGGCTCTTCGGCAACGTCGGACGTCAAGGTCACGTTGTCGAACGAGCCGTAGAACAGACTCCGGCTTTTTCCCGGTACGGACCGGAACAGGACGCCCGCGTAGATGTCCTTTTTCGTTTTCGGGTTGATGCGGTCCATCGCCTTCCGCCAGATTTTCCCATCGGCGGAAGTGTATGCGAGGAAACGCGTATCGCGCCGAACGAGCCTCAGCCACCGGTGGTCTTCCGGGAATGCGGGGATGGACATATAGGTTCCCGCCAGATCGGGAAAATCGGCCGACCCTTTCACCGTGCCTCCGGCCGTGCAATAGACACCGAACCGATTGCCCGAGAAGGGTCCCCGGAGATTGTCTTGAACGTAAAGGCCAAGCCAATTCGACTTGTGGATGCCGTTTTCGGCGGTCGACAGGCCAATATCGGCAACCCGGGCGGTCAGTGTGAAATCGCCGGAGACGGGCTGATGCCCGAAACAGAACCCGTCGCCTCGAAAGGAGATCCTGCCCTCCTGCGATCGAACGGCGAGCGGAAACACACTCTCGCCCAAGGTATCGAACGTCCACGGGCCGTCGGTCTTGTTCTCTACTTCGACGTGCAGGACGTCGGAGTCGACCGAACGACCGCCGTCGTACCAGAGGCGTGCCCAGAGGCGGTTGTTCCCCTGGGGCAGCAGATCGCGAAACGCCAAATCACCGACGCCACGGGAAGCCGTATTCACGGCCGTTCCCAGCAGCAGCCGATCGCGATAGAACTGCACCTTGGCGATCCGATGCCCCCGGTCTTGAATCGAGGGTCGAAGACTGACTAGATTGTCCTTCAAAATACCCTCGGAAAACGTGCCGGCGGCGGGCATGGTAATCGAGGGCGTGTCGGAGTCATCCAGGCAAACGAAATCGCCGGGCGTACACTTTCGTGTTTCGAATCCGGGGCCTTCCCAGGAGATGAGTATCTTGTCGGCCAGATAGGGTGTCGAGCCCTTGAAGTAGGAAAGTTCAAACGCGTGCAGGCCTTGGGCCAGCGCCAGGGGATACTGCCGGACCGACGTGCCGTGAAGCCCGTCGTTATCGGCAATAACCTCGCCGTCGACGCTCAAGCGGCTGCCGTCGCTGGTGCCGACCTCGACAACATACAATCCGGTCCGCGGGACCTTGATGAAACCCCGGTATCCAATCGCGTAAAGCTTGTCCCGATCTTCGCGAATCGTGTCGTCCGTGGTCTTTACGATACCCTGCTTCGCCGGTTCCAGCGCCGAGACGTCGGGCAGTGTTTCCCACGAGACACCGCCCGGTGCTTCGTAGTAAGTGTATTTCAATCCCCGGCGGAGCTTGGCGACGTCTTCGACGACGTGAGGTGTTGCCTTTGTCTGCTCGACGGGGATCGTCACCGCCGTCGTCTGGTCGAAGATATCCGTCACGGTTAGCCGTACGCTCTTGGCCGCTCGATCCACGTCGAGTCGTTTGGCCAGAACATGCGGGGCGACGTCCTCGAAGACGGCCAGCGGAGTACCCTTTGCCGAAGTGTTATCGAAGGCTTCGATCTTGTAGCCAAGTTGCGGTGAGGCACTCCCGGGGATGTCCCATAGCACGGCCAACTGATTGCCGTAAGCAGAGGCCGTCGCGCCGGCGATTGTCGGCCGGTCGAGCACCGGCGCATCGGGCTGTTTGGTGGTCAGTTCGACTTTTGTGCCGCTGCCGGTGGAATCGGGGCCCGAGCGATCGTAGCGGAGTACGGTTCCGTCGGCGATGAGCTTGAAGAACTTGGGGCTTCCGGTGGTAATCGTGTTGGACTTAAACCACCGGCCATCCACGCGACAATAGCCGAGCCGCCGCTCAAACGCGCGATGGACCGACTCGGGAGCCAGCGCTTCGACAAAGCCGCTGTTTCCCCGCACGCCGGTTGCCCGGGTGTCGATCCGCACGACGCTATGCGTATGCCATTGGTTCTTCTCGACGTCCTTCACCCACCAGCCGACATAAGTCTTTTCGTCGGCTCCCTCGGCCGGCGGAAAGATCCGCAGTACCATGCGATACCACGAATTGGGCTGCATGAAGAGGACCCGTCCGTTGGCGCCCCCCTTGGAGCCTTCCGCACCGTACCCGTGCCGATAGAAGTATGGGCCCTCGTGGATGTTGGTAATGTTGCCCCAATACGACATGAACATCCCGGGCGGGTTGTCGGCTCCCTTGGTGGCCAGTCCGCCGTAGAAGGTGCAGTAAGATTCGGGGAAGAAATTGACGTACCAGAAGCAATAATACGTACCCTGATCCCAGACGGGCCACCGCAGATCTTTCATGACGATGTCGGAACCCTCGCGCACATTCGGCGCGACTCCGGTGGCACGGGCATGGGACGCGGAGAAGAAGAGCCCGACGGCCAATGCACAAAGGACCATCAAAGTCGTTGTGGGGCGTAAACTCTTTCGAGTCTTCATCGGGTTTCCCTCATTCTTGATGGGCATCGTTGAGGCGCGGGCCTCCCCTCCACCTTTGGGCATCGTGATCCACATGAGCCACGCGAAGACCGCGTGGCTACTTCAGGCAGGCCACCGTACCGTCGTCGAAGCTGGCGATGATGCCGCAGGTGTCGACGGCAAGCCCGTTGAACGCGAGTTCGGCGTCGAACTTCTTTTCCCAGATCACCTGGCCGTCTTCGAGATCGATGGCTCGGATGAAGCCGTGCTCCTTCTCCTGGTCCAGAATCGCGCCGCCCTGGATCACGACGTTGTTGCAGATCACCAGTGCGGTTCCCTGATAGACCTTCGGTACGCCGGGGAAATTTCGTCTCTTGCCGGAGTCCGCCAGCGCGATAATCGAGCCGCCGCTGTTCTTGTCGGAAACCGCGGCGTACTGGTCGTTCCAACTGACCGTGTCGCCGGTGAACTCGCCATAACCGACGTGCATGAATTTCCGGTGGCCCACTCGGGTCCAGTTCCAACTGTAAAGCCCTTCGAGGCCCATGACGACGGTCCGGTTCGGGGCCGGTCCCTCGGGCTTGGGTGAAATCTGGCCCGTCTCCAGGTTCAGCCAATGCCCCATGACCGTAAGGAAGTCGCCGTGTCGGGCCAGCGTATCGTTTCGCTTGGGTTTCTTTTCGACCAGTCCGGTGGCGCCTTGAGGCAGCGCTTTGGCCCAGACCTGTTTGCCCGTTTCCGGCGAGAAGGCTCTGACCAGCAGTCCGCCGTCGGAGCCTTGGGTGCGACCGGCCGAGGCGTAGGCCATTCCTTCGGCAACCATCACCCCGCCGATCACCGGCCAGACCGACTCGACCTTACCGTAGGAGAGCATCCGCTTCTCTTCCGGCGCGATGCGCAGTTTGTAGATGAGCTGGCCGCTGCCAGTCTTGATTGCGTAGACATAACCGGTGTGGTCGCCGACAAGACAGATGCCCTTGTACAGAGTCGGCGCCGAGTCGACTCGGCCGCCGGTCATGAATCGCCACTTGACGCTGCCGTCGGTGACGTCCAGCGCGATGATCTCGTTGTGGTCGATATCGCCGACGACCGCCAGGGGACCCGAGACGACCGCGGCGGTGAGCCGGCTGTTCAGGTAGGCTCGCCGGTCTCGCTGGACCGTGCCTTGCCGCGTTTTACCAGTAATCTGCTTCGACCAAACCACCTCGACTTCGGTCGGAATATCGCAAGCCGCGCTGCTGTTGCGCTGGGCGTTGCCACGTAGCGACGTCCAGAGCGAGGAGGAAGAGACCCCGTCGGTGCTATCGTTGTACTCGCTGTACACGGTCGGCTCCGTCGGCGTCTCCATTTCCTCGGGCGTGGGATTCTTGCCGATTGGCGCCACGGCGAGCAAGCCAGGGATTTGCCCCGGTGAGCAGCGGCACCAGTTCTGGGCAATGTAACCGGCACCGTACGCGGGAACGGTTCCCGTGAGACAGGCGGCTCGTGCGCCGCCGAAATTGACGTTCTGCCCGGCCTTGCTGATGGTCCCGCCGCGATTGCCGAGAATCACGTCGCCGACTCGCATCACGGGCGTGCATATATGATTGCGGAATCGGAAGAAGTTCTTGCCGGCCTCCGCGGCGGCGCCGGGATCGAGCGGCTTTCCGGTTTCGGCCGAGAGCAGTGCCACGCGATTGCGACCTTGCAGCGCGACGGCCACGGTCCCATGACCGGCCGCTTCCAGACTGATCGCCTGATTCGTTGCTTGGAATTCGCCGTCTTCGGTTTGCCAGAGGATGGTCCCCTTGGCCAGATCCATGGCGGTGACCGTTTGCGGCGGGTGCGCCATCTCGGCGCCTTCCCGTCGCTTGTTGTGGTTCTTCTCGAGTGGATCATTTTCGGCTCGACTGACGATGTAGACCGCTCCGTCGGCGATGACCAGCGAGGTGCCCAGCAGGTTGTTCTTCCACAGAGTTTTCCCGGACGCGTCGTCGTACGCTTCGATGGTTCCCTCGCCGATTTCCCAGTCCATGCGGCGCCGGTCATAGCGCTCGATCGAGCCCAGGACCTTACCGTCTTTCCACGTGGCCACGACGACGATCCCGTCGGCCGTGGCGATCACGCCGGGGATATTGGCGGTGGGCAGTTCGCGCACCGTTTCTCCCGTTCGCGTGTCGACCACAAGCATCTTCCCGTTTTCGCCCGCGAGATAAAGATGGCGACCGGTGGAGACCAGCGGTGCCGTGTTTTCGATGTAGAGACCGCCGTAATAGGTATCGCCGATTCGCTTGCGCCAGAGCAGCCGGCCGTTGAAGGCATCGCGACACGTGAGGTATTGGTCTCTTCCGTATTGGGACGTCCAACCCGCGCCGAGGTTCTCGCAGACCGCGGTCGAGAAGGTGAAGCAGCGGCCGTCGTCGACGACCATCGCCCGGGTCGACGAGTAGCGGTTGGCCGACCGCACGGGATTATCGAAGTTCATCGGCAGCCCGGCGTTCCACTTGAATCCCACGGGCAGGTCAAACACTTGGTCGGCGGAGGCGGGGATACCGCTGGCATCGTAATAGCGGTGGGTCCAGACGTCCATCTCCTCGCAAGGCGGCGTCTCTTCGATTTTCACAATCTTGCCGCCTTTGCAGATGACGATCTTGCCCTGCGGAACGACGCATCTGTGTGCCTCGTCCTTTGTCAGTCCGGCCGCTTGCGCTTTCTGAATATCCATGACCACCAGGATGTTGACCATGCAATCTCGATAAGGCAGCTTCGCGACGGGCAGTTGTTCGGCGCTCACGCAGCCCTGGACTTTGGCCCCCGCGATAGCGTTGTTGAATTGGGCCAGTTCCTGCGCACTGGCGGCGACGGCATGGACCAGCCAGTTGCCGCTGGTGCCCAGATCCGCGGCCAGTTCGGGTGCCGCCGCTTCACCGGAGCCGATCACCACGATCAGGCCGCTGTCGCTGGAGACCGAGTCCAGGATCGCCTCGGCCGTGGTCGCGGCCGGCAGCGGTCTTGCCGCCAGCGCCGCAAGGCAGGTCAGCGCGAGGAGAACGGTCCGGGAGTTCCTGCTGAGGGAATGGGCCATGAGTGGGCGCTCCTGCGGGAGGTGTGGCGATGGGGCGATACGTTCTCGAAGACGCACTACAAACGGGCGGCAATCAAGGGGAAACCGCCGAAGCGGCTCTCCTGGCATCTCGGAAACTCCGTCTGATGATTCTAGCAGCCGGGGAACCTGCGAGTCAATCTTGAAGAGGAACCCGTACTCTGAATCACCGGAGGACGTTGCCTCACGCACGAAATCCGAGCACCCAAAGTGTCCGTTCGGCGTGGGGCACCTGATCGGATCATTTAAGCATGTTCGGATCAAGTTTCTTGGCTCGTTCGAAGTCAGCAGTCGCTTTTTCCTCGTCTCCTCTTTTCTCATAGGCATTGCCCCGGTTATTGTATGCTTTCGCATAGCCCGGGTTCAGCCGAATCGCCTCACTGTAATCTACTATTGCCTGGTCGAGATCGCCCTTGTCACGGTAGGCAGTACCTCGGTTGTTGTACGCTTGCGCACCGTTGGCGTCCAGTCGAATTGCCTCGTCGTAGTCAGCTATTGCGCTGTCGAAATCGCCTCTTTCCCAACGGGCAATGCCCCGGTTGTTGTAAGCTTCGGAAACGGTCGGAGGGTCGAGTCGAATCGCCTGGCTGTAGTCGGCAATCGCTTGGTCGAGATCGCCCTTGTTCCTATGGGCGTTGGCCCGGTTGTAGTGTGCTTTCGCATCGCCCGGGTTCAGTCGAATTGCCTGAGTGTAGTCGGCAATCGCTTGGTCCAGGTCGCCCCTATTCCTATAGGCAATGCCGCGGCTGTTGTAAGATTCCGCGTCGTCCGGGTTCAGCCGAAGCGACGCACTGTAGTCCGCTATCGCCCTGTCGAGGTCCCCCTTCTGCTTATAGTCACGGCCCCGGTTGTGGTATGCGTCCGCATCGTCCGGGTTCATCCGAATCGCCTGACTGTAGTCGGCAATCGCTTTGTCGTAGTCGCCTTTTTCCCCATAAGCAATGGCCCGGTTGTAGTATGCTTTCGCATGGTCCGGATTCGCTTGAATCGCCTGGTTGAATTCGGCAATCGCTTGGTCGAGGTTCCCCTTCTCCAAATGAGCAACTCCCCGATTGTTATGTGCTTCCGCATCTTCCGTGCTCACGTCTTCTCCTTGCGGCCCGCAGCCGATAATGGCTAGTCCTACAAGTGCGAAAGTCAACCGAACTGCTTTCGTTGTTTGCATGGCTCGTGTCCTGGCCGTATGCAGCGTGTTCTTCATGGGCAGCCGTTTGAGTCCGGCCCGCACTGTCTGGATTGTAGGGCCGACGGATCCCTCGAATTCGGTTTGTTTGAGGTCGAAAACGCTCATGTTCCATGGCGCGAAACGCTCGTCGGGTGCTTTTCGGTCCCACGCGGTTATTCCACCTTCATACATCCGGATTCCCGCAGCCAACCTTCCGAGGCGTCGGGCAATCGGGCGCGAACCCATCCTTCACGGATCTCTATCCACGCGAATTCGGTGGCCTGATGCAGTGGTTGCTCGAAGGCCGGATCGTAGGCGTAGCCAGGGCCAAGTCGCGCGACGGCGTCCTCGATGACGACGCCCTCGGCAGGTTGGAAACTAGATTGTGCCAGCGATACCAACGGCACAATGACCGCCGCGAGCAACACGACCCAAGCGGCGCGCCGGACTCGCCAGCCAGCCAGTTGTGCCGTCAGAAATACTGCCCATGTCACCAAATACGCAAGCACGAAAGATCCGGCTCTCAACCGCGGCGTCCACGTGCAATACCGGGTCCACGCCGCCGCCACCTTTCCGGTCACGGCGACGGGTGGAGGAAAAGCGTCGGCACGGTTGGCGCGCAGGAACTCGATGTTCTCACGCAATTGGCCGTCGAAGGGCGCGCGACGTTCCGCAGCCCGGTAATTGGCCAGCGCCCGGCCGTTCTCGCCGGCAAAGAACCAACTGTTACCGGCATTCAGGAATTGCTCGACAGACTCAAACCTAAGCGCCGCCTCGACAAAGAGCGGCTGCGCTTCGTCAGGTTTCTCCCCTCGCATTTCCTTCGCCAGATTGAACAACTCGTCGGCGCGATCCGCCGCCGTTGCGTGGTCCGGGAATAATAGGAAACCGGATACCAGCAAGAGCGGCATGGTGGCCTTTTGGAGCCGCCGCACCAGACGGCGAGTGCCTTGGGAAGGAGCCGCGGGGTGCCGACCGTAATCCGTGGCGTCTTTCTTCTCGAATCGCCCTCGGGCTTCGGCTATCAGGCCGGCGTCCACGTTTCGTTGCGAGAGCGCTTCCGTCACGGAATCCGCGGTCAATGCTTCGGCGCGGAGAGCCAGCCGGTCGGCCAGATAATTCCGCCAAGCCGATTCTTCATCGCGCCAAACCATCCGGCGGAATCGCCCCCACGCGCCGATGGCCAGCGCATAAGCCGGAACGCGACGGCAGCGATCCCAACGGCGGACCACGGGGAGCAGAGCGAGCCAAAGCAACGGAGGCAACGGCACGAACATCCACCAAAACCGTCCGAGAAATTCCAGTAGATTGTGAATTGAGGTCATCGTCCACTCGTTGGCTCGGTTGTGTCGGACTCCATGCAACTCGATGGGCGGTTCGGAGTCGTTTCGGGGTGTAAAGGCGAGGGAACCGTCGTCCTGGTCCACTTCGACGGTGATCGGAATCGGCTCGCTTCGCAAGGTGCGGAACTCGCCCACTTCGGGATCGAACGTCTGGATCACAACCGCGGGGATGCGGGTGATGTCGGATCGCAGTGGACGGAGAATGTAGGTAAACGATCGGGCATTGTCCGTGGCGCTCTCCCGGATCGGTTCTCGGGAAAGTTGGAACTCGGCACGCAGGCCATCAAATGCGGCCGACGGCAAGCCGGTGATGTGGCGTGCCAGCGCGAGGTTGTCCAAATGCACCGTGAACAGCGAGGGTTGGCCCACGGTCATCTGGAGCGGTGCAACGGATGTGCGAAGGTCGCACGGTCCGACAATGTCCGCAAAGTGGGCATTGCGGCCCACCAGCGCGAGGTCTCTCACGGTGATCTCGGGAACCGGGGCAATAAGGTAGACCTCCTCGAAGGCTTCACTTTCCCCCGCCGCCTCGAAGAAATGGTTGTAGAAATGGCCCTGCGACGGGCCGCCGGAGCGTTCTTCCTTCAACAGAGCGCAAAGGAGTCGCGCTGGTCGTGTGCGCAGCACGCATGGCTCGCGCGGAACCAACTTGTAACGCAGCGAAAGAGATCGCCGTCCATCGGGCAGGGTATCCGCCTGGGCGACCATGCGGACGTTATTCACCGGCAACCCGATTCCTTCGGAGTCCGTCGCGGGGGGCTCCAGCGGAAAGGCTTGACACCGCTCGTCCGCCAGAAGCGGGATTTCGAAAAGCAGCCGCCTGCATCGCGCAAACGACACGGCACTGCTCCAAGTGACGGTCATGGTCGCGGGTTGCCCGACCCTCAACGTGGCCGGTTCGACGGTGACTTCCAAGCTCATCTCGGTGGCCAACCGAGGCTCGCTAATTCGCAGTCGCAAAGCGGATGTTAACGTCGTCTCCCCTCTTGCCCGCACGGCAAACGGCGGGAGGGTCAGGATGCCTTTCCGCTCGGCAATCATCTCGATCTGAAAGGCGTGTTTGCGCTGAGCCGGATCGGAAGGCAGGCGGCGAACGGTGGTCACCGTGAGGTCCGGCACGGCCGGCAGCTCAGGCGCCTCTGGAGGGGCGTCGCTCTGGACCTCGAGACGCAGCGTGAAGGGTTCGTAGATAAAGAGGCTGGCGGTTTCAGGGGTAAGTCGAACGGCAATCTCCGCGCGTGCCGCTGGCGGCATCAACAGCCATAGGGCAACCACAGTAAACAGGGGACAGGACCATTTTGTGCAAAGCACCCTCCGGGCCGTTCCGGCAAAATGGTTTTGTCTCCTTTTCACTCGACGGATGCTCACCAGTTCTTCTCCACCTTGGCTCCGGCCCGCGCCGCTTTTCGCCGGGCTCGCTTCTGTTGGTTGGCGGCCTCCTCGGCCATAATCTCCGCGGAAGTGTAGGCCGGTATCGGCAGCGACCGCAGCGAAAGCGCCTCCTGAAAATCGCCCGGGGACACGGGCCGCGACCCGTTGCCCTGAGACTCGGATTCGAGTCCGTCCATGTTCTCGTCGTGATCGCCAACGTTTCGGGAGGCCATGGTCTCGTCTTCCTCGTCCGTCGCGGGAGGCTGTAGGCCGCGCAGGGCGTCCAACGCCTGCTGCATCCGTCCCGCGGCGGTGTGCAGCGCGGTGTTCGCCGGTGGCCAACGCACGGCCTCGGGAGCAAGGTGGGCCAACGCCTGGTCTTGTGCGGCCACGGTCCCGGCGAGCAGGTCAACGACCGGATCCACCTCCGTTGTGGGCAGTCTACCAATGTCGCCGTAAGCGCGCGAGAGAATCTGGCGGAGCGTCTCTTGCTGGAGTGTGATGCCGGCCAGCACGCTGGCGGTTCCCTCACGCACGGCCCGTTGTTCGGTGGCGACCGGTGGCGCCAGGTGGTCTAGGTCTTCTTCGGGCGGGAGTTGTTCGTCGTTGCCATAGTCTTCCGGGAGGTTAGCGTCCGCTCCGGACAGTTCTGGAGGGCGGCGCAGCACGGCCTGGCTTTGCTGGGAAAGACGTTCCTGTCGCACACAGAGTTTCTCCAGCCGTCGGATCGTCTCGGCAAGCTTCTCGCGTCGTTGCTTTTCCTCGGCCCGCTGTTGCTCAATCACCGTTTCCAACTCGCGCAGCCGTCGCGTGATCGTGGTGATCCGACCAGCGGTCTCGATATCGCCAGGCCGCAGCAACGCGGCGCGAAGAAATTCCTCGCGGGCATCGAGCAGCAGCGATTGTTCGGCAAGAGCATCCGCGTCGGATTGCTCCCGCGCAAAACTCAGCAATTCACTCCCTTGGGTGAACCTGGCCCGAAACGCCGCCTCGCCATCGTCCTCGACTTGCCCAGCACAGCCTGGCACTAAGAGGACCAATAAGAGCAGATTACGCATTTTCGAGTGAAAAGGGGACCGGTACATTTTGCCGGAACGGCCCGGAGGGTGCTTTGCACAAAATGTACCTGTCCCCTTTTCACTCGGCAGTTTCCATGGCGACGAAGCCAACCAAAGCACCACAGCCAAAGCCAACAGATAAGGGTATCCTTCCGTGTAACGAACTTGCCGCAGTCCGCCCACAACCACGTCGTCGCCGGCGCCCGCAATCAACTGCCGGTAAAGAGGCACAAGGTCGAAGGGGCGAGTACGTGCCGGAAAGTACGTCACATTTGAACATTGGTCGGCGAGTTCCGTAAGCGTACTTTCTTCAAGCCGCGAAACCACCTCGACGTTGTTGTGCCGCATCCATTGGTTGTCGTCCATCGCATCCGGCACGCGTGCCCCGCGGACCGGATCACCCAAGCCAACGATCAGAACCCGGGCGTCGCATTGGGTCAACGACTCGGCGGTCTTTTCGATGTCGCTGAGGTGGTCTTCGCCGTCCGTGAACACGACCAGATCCCGGCGTCTGCCGGCGGAGTCGGTCAACACGGTGCTTGCGACTTTCTCCAGCGCCGCCTGCAATGAGGTGCCCCCTACGTCCATGTCGGACGGATCGGCCCGATCGAGCATGTAACGCACGAATCCGTGGTCTAACGTCAGCGGGACCCGCACCGCCGCCGACCCGGCAAATGTAACCAGGGCCACTCGCTGCCCGCTCAGCTCCGGGAGCGCTTCGTGGATAGCGATGCGGGCTATCTCCAGCCGGTTGGGAAAAACGTCCGCCGCCAACATGCTCCGCGATACGTCCAACACGATGACGAGATCGCGCCCGCGGCGCTCAATATCATGGGGACGAGGGTTCCATTGTGGTCGGGCGAGCGCAACGACGACGCAGACCATCGCCGCCAGAGTCAGCCAGTCCGCGCGTCCCAGCGCGGCCTGTCCGTTTTCGGGAGCAACCCCGTTGAAGCGGCATGCGGCCTCTCGCTGCAAGCGGCGCGCACGTGCCATGAGCCAACCCACCAGCGCAAGGGGCGGCAGCAAAAGCAACATCCAAGGCGTGCCAAGACTCATCGACTCACCTCCTCGGCCACGCGCAGCCACGTGGCGCGCAGGATCCGCTCCGTCAGCAGCAAACCAAATGCCACACATGCGAAATACTGGAACAAGGGGCTGATCTCGGAGTGATACAAGATCGAGGTCTTGATTTCGCTTGTTTCCAGATG
>CAYUIQ010000176.1:0-19158 GCA_964444795.1 uncultured Planctomycetaceae bacterium | reverse complement strand
TCGTGAACGAAGAACTCGCGTTGCGGATTGCTGGCGGGCTGAGATCGGATACACTGGTAATCATGCGGCCGTCGGTGTGCCCCATGTTGCGGATTGCTGGCGGGCTGAGATCGGATACACTGAGTGGCGGTGGGCTTGTGCCCCTCGCCATGTTGCGGATTGCTGGCGGGCTGAGATCGGATACACTTGCCCGCCGGAACTCAAACGCCCGCTCCAGGTTGCGGATTGCTGGCGGGCTGAGATCGGATACACTCATCCCACGCTTCACCCGCCGCCCCTCCACGTTGCGGATTGCTGGCGGGCTGAGATCGGATACACTAAGGGCGGTTACGAACGGCGCGCGGGGGAGGTTGCGGATTGCTGGCGGGCTGAGATCGGATACACTTGCCCGCCGGAACTCAAACGCCCGCTCCAGGTTGCGGATTGCTGGCGGGCTGAGATCGGATACACTCAGCCGACGAAGAAGCAGCGGGCGTCGGTCGTTGCGGATTGCTGGCGGGCTGAGATCGGATACACTGACGTGGGAGGCGTACACCTGGCTGAACGTGTTGCGGATTGCTGGCGGGCTGAGATCGGATACACTGCCGAGCATTCGCTTCACGCTCACCGTCAGGTTGCGGATTGCTGGCGGGCTGAGATCGGATACACTTGCCCGACACCAGCACCCAACAGCGGCGACGTTGCGGATTGCTGGCGGGCTGAGATCGGATACACTAACAGACACGTCTCCTCGACGGGTGCTAGTGTTGCGGATTGCTGGCGGGCTGAGATCGGATACACTCCCCCCACTAGCGGAAAACCCGTTCGAATTGTTGCGGATTGCTGGCGGGCTGAGATCGGATACACTTGGGGGTCGTCTAACTGCGTGACGGGGGACGTTGCGGATTGCTGGCGGGCTGAGATCGGATACACTGGGTGGCATAGCCCACATGCAGCTTGCGGGGTTGCGGATTGCTGGCGGGCTGAGATCGGATACACTAGTGGTTCGGTTCTCTGGGGGAGAGTAGGTGTTGCGGATTGCTGGCGGGCTGAGATCGGATACACTAATCGCATCCCAAGTACGGTGATTCCTTTGTTGCGGATTGCTGGCGGGCTGAGATCGGATACACTGTAGGGCTTCTAGGGTGTCGGCGTCAGTAGGTTGCGGATTGCTGGCGGGCTGAGATCGGATACACTCGCCGCGTCCGGACGCTCGAATCATCTCGTGTTGCGGATTGCTGGCGGGCTGAGATCGGATACACTGTCGAGAAAGCGCGGCGTATCGCGCCGACGGTTGCGGATTGCTGGCGGGCTGAGATCGGATACACTGGGCTCTTGCCCGGCTATTGGAAAAGAGAGGTTGCGGATTGCTGGCGGGCTGAGATCGGATACACTTTGATACTTGGGCAACCCCAACTTCCCAGAGTTGCGGATTGCTGGCGGGCTGAGATCGGATACACTTAGGTTCCGCCGCTTCCCGAGACTTCCAAGGTTGCGGATTGCTGGCGGGCTGAGATCGGATACACTGCGGCCCGGCGAATGACCCGTCTCGGCAATGTTGCGGATTGCTGGCGGGCTGAGATCGGATACACTAAGCCGGCTTTCAGTACCTCGAAGCTGAGTGTTGCGGATTGCTGGCGGGCTGAGATCGGATACACTGCTGAACGAGTACCGCCAGCGGTTGTTTCCGTTGCGGATTGCTGGCGGGCTGAGATCGGATACACTGGAACGCCTTGGGAAAACATTCGCGAAGGGGTTGCGGATTGCTGGCGGGCTGAGATCGGATACACTGCGAAGATCTGACCGTCGACGTCCACGTGGGTTGCGGATTGCTGGCGGGCTGAGATCGGATACACTGTTGACATGGTTTTAGTCTCCGTGTGATTGGTTGCGGATTGCTGGCGGGCTGAGATCGGATACACTCCATGGCCCCATCATCGGCGTCACTTGGACGTTGCGGATTGCTGGCGGGCTGAGATCGGATACACTTCACACGCCCGACGTCCTGTTGATGAGCAAGTTGCGGATTGCTGGCGGGCTGAGATCGGATACACTGCTGATCGCCGCGGGGACGACCGTCGGCGGGTTGCGGATTGCTGGCGGGCTGAGATCGGATACACTGTACCGGGCTCGCAGCGAGCGGTAGACCGTGTTGCGGATTGCTGGCGGGCTGAGATCGGATACACTCGTCTCCGCAGAGCAGGCGGTGGGGGCCGGGTTGCGGATTGCTGGCGGGCTGAGATCGGATACACTAGCCCACTTCAGGTATTGAACTCGGGTTCGGTTGCGGATTGCTGGCGGGCTGAGATCGGATACACTATCAACGGGTACGCCGCCGACGCGATCGAGGTTGCGGATTGCTGGCGGGCTGAGATCGGATACACTGCTCATTGCTCACGGCTTCTACAGCGTCAGGTTGCGGATTGCTGGCGGGCTGAGATCGGATACACTATCGGTGATGCCGGCGTTGCGGGCTCGGTCGTTGCGGATTGCTGGCGGGCTGAGATCGGATACACTTTGTGGCGACTCCGGAAACATGATATCGAGGTTGCGGATTGCTGGCGGGCTGAGATCGGATACACTGGGCAGCTTCGTCGCGCCGCATCCGCCGGGTTGCGGATTGCTGGCGGGCTGAGATCGGATACACTCCCGCTTGGCGCGTTCCTTCAGTCGGTTAAGTTGCGGATTGCTGGCGGGCTGAGATCGGATACACTACCCCAACGCGAGACGAACCAATGCCCACGGTTGCGGATTGCTGGCGGGCTGAGATCGGATACACTTGATCGTAACGATCTCAGACGACTCATCATGTTGCGGATTGCTGGCGGGCTGAGATCGGATACACTTCGATGATCTGGCAGTCCATGCCTATCGGCGTTGCGGATTGCTGGCGGGCTGAGATCGGATACACTTGCCAGCCCGTGTTGCCGCCGCCGCCGCGGTTGCGGATTGCTGGCGGGCTGAGATCGGATACACTGGGTTCATGGTCTACGAGTTGCACCGAACGGTTGCGGATTGCTGGCGGGCTGAGATCGGATACACTGGGCAGCCGCTTGGCGATCAGGTACCGCAAGTTGCGGATTGCTGGCGGGCTGAGATCGGATACACTGGCGCCTTGTACGCCGGCAGGTGCTGCGTCGTTGCGGATTGCTGGCGGGCTGAGATCGGATACACTCTTCTTGCTCGCCGGCACGACGGTCACGTGGTTGCGGATTGCTGGCGGGCTGAGATCGGATACACTCTGCGTCGCAACTACGCGCTGGCCGCGTGGGTTGCGGATTGCTGGCGGGCTGAGATCGGATACACTTTCTACGGCCATGGCGGTCGCTCCTCTTCGTTGCGGATTGCTGGCGGGCTGAGATCGGATACACTAGTGCTCAAGACGATGACGTATGGGCTGGAGTTGCGGATTGCTGGCGGGCTGAGATCGGATACACTCGAAAACGCAACGCCCCGAGCCGCCGCGGCGTTGCGGATTGCTGGCGGGCTGAGATCGGATACACTGCCGACGACCAGGGCCGGGGCGGTGATCTTGTTGCGGATTGCTGGCGGGCTGAGATCGGATACACTTTTCGTGGCCGATGTCCTTGAGCGTTTCCAGTTGCGGATTGCTGGCGGGCTGAGATCGGATACACTGGTTTGCCGGGAGCGTCCAAGCCGGCCGGTGTTGCGGATTGCTGGCGGGCTGAGATCGGATACACTCCGTATCTCCGCGCCGAATCTGAGCGGAAGGTTGCGGATTGCTGGCGGGCTGAGATCGGATACACTCAGCGCGTCGAAGGACCAGTGCAGTTCCGGGTTGCGGATTGCTGGCGGGCTGAGATCGGATACACTACGATCCGCCGCGATCTACTGGCGGCGGCCGTTGCGGATTGCTGGCGGGCTGAGATCGGATACACTGCTGGCCAAAGGTTTGTGATAACTCCGTCGTTGCGGATTGCTGGCGGGCTGAGATCGGATACACTAGCCGGTCGATGCAGCGGTGGTTGCTGGGCGTTGCGGATTGCTGGCGGGCTGAGATCGGATACACTCCATGCGGGGGCGATAGCCATGGGCCGACGGTTGCGGATTGCTGGCGGGCTGAGATCGGATACACTGCGAGCCCAACACGGCGACCGTGCTCCAGGGTTGCGGATTGCTGGCGGGCTGAGATCGGATACACTATTATGGGAAACGCGGGATCAGCCGCCGACGTTGCGGATTGCTGGCGGGCTGAGATCGGATACACTCTAATCGCTACCCCCTAATCGCTCCGCCTAGTTGCGGATTGCTGGCGGGCTGAGATCGGATACACTCAGCCGACGAAGAAGCACCGGCCGTCGGTCGTTGCGGATTGCTGGCGGGCTGAGATCGGATACACTTCGCTAATCGCCACCCCCTACGCCAACTGCGTTGCGGATTGCTGGCGGGCTGAGATCGGATACACTCTCCCCGGCGGTGGTCATTCCCGGGCAGCGGTTGCGGATTGCTGGCGGGCTGAGATCGGATACACTCGCCAGCGCGATAGCCGACGGTTCATCCGTGTTGCGGATTGCTGGCGGGCTGAGATCGGATACACTCCGCGGCGTGATCTTCATCGCCTCGACGACGTTGCGGATTGCTGGCGGGCTGAGATCGGATACACTATCTCCGGCCTAAGTCCTTGGTGAACCGCTAGATAGGTCCGTTGCGGCCTTAGAAAAGTTCGAGTTGCCGCGGGGCGGCCTCGGGGGGTTTGCGCACTTTTCCCCAAAAGATCAACATCCTTTCGAACTGCTTGTCGGTAATCGTGATCACGCGAACCTCCCCGTCCGGGGGGAGATGCGCCCGGAGGCGGTTCATGTGGACCTGGGCATTCTCGCGGCTCGGGCAATGCCGAATGTAGACCGAGTACTGCATTCGGGTGAATCCGTCGGAGAGCAGGTGCTTGCGAAATAGCGCATAATCGTGCCGTGCTTCTTTCGAGTCGGTCGGCAGATCGAACATCGCTACCAGCCACATGCATCGGTACCCGCTGATTCGCATGGTTGGATTCCCGCGTCACGAACTCAAACGGCGGCGTCCTCCGTATCCGCCGGCTCGGCAGAGGCGGCTCCGTTCTCCAAGATCCGCCGCGGGATCTCCAGCCGCCGGGCCTCGCCGGCGTAGCACTTGGCCAGGGAGGCCACCATGCGGTGGATATGGACCATCAGCGGTCCCGTTTCCCGGCCCGTGCGAACGCGGTCGGCCAGCAGTTGGAGGATTTCGGCCTTCGCCTCCTGGGTCAACCGGTCGTGGCCCTGTTCCCTCAGATCGCGCACCCGGTCGTCGACCATCGGCCGCAAGGGCTCCATCAGGTCGTCGGCCAGGCAGAAGGCGTTGGACCGATTGCAGTGGTGCAATCCGACCGCGGGCAACAGCCCGGCGGCCACCAGAGCCCGGCCCACCGCCGCCCGCATCACCGCGTAGCCGTAGTTCAAAAACCCGTTGAGCCCGGGCAAATCGGGGTCGCGGCGGAATTCCTCCTCGGCCAGCCAGTGCTCCCAGTACACCCGCGCGGCCTGGGCTTCGGCGTTTTTCGGATCACCGCTGCGGACGTCCCGGGCAAGCTGCCGCAAACGGCGGCACGGCACGCTACCTTCGGGCAGGTTCTCCGCCTGCCCGCGGATCTTTGCTTGCACGATCTGCCGCCACAGCTGCTTCTTCATCGGCTGCTTGACCGAAAGCTGGTCGTTGATCCGCCAGACAATCCGGCTATGGTCCGACAGGGGCAGCAACAACGAGTTGGGCAGATGGTTGGACCCGCAGAGAATAACCGTCGCCCCACACTCGGCCAATCGGGTCAGCGCGGCGTGGGTATAGGTGGTTCGCGGATGGTCGACCAGCAGCAGGCCGATATCCTCGCAGGGAATTTGCCCCGCCACCTCGCCGTCATGATTGAGCACGAGTTGATCGAGCCGGAGGCTCAAATGGGCCGGCTCGCGCGAGATCTCGACCGTACGTTTGATCATGGCCGTCGCTCCTGTCCCCAAGAAACGCGACGACCGTCCGTGGCGAATCCGCTCCGTTACCAGCCATCGTAGTTCGGGCTGGCCCGAGATGCCACAAAATAATGGGAATTTTCCGATTTAGTCGTTTGCCCAGCGCAATCGCCCCACCGGATCGACGGTCACCTTTCGGGCGTCCAACGTGTTGGCCGTGGCCCGATATTTCTTGTAGTCGGCACTCCGGCGCGAGTCGGTGTGCTCGGAAAAGTAGATCTTCCCTTCGGTCGAGGCTCCGGTACGGAAGACCAGCAGTTTCTCCTCACCTTTCCAGTCGGCCAACACCATCTCTCCCCGCGACAGCGACATGAGAAACCGTGCCTCGGGCCGCTCGGGGTGCGTCCTCTGGATCACCGGCTGTTTGTCTTTCAGCCGGGCGGTCGCTTCGAGCATGGTAACAAAGACGGCCTCCCGCCGGGTCTTGCCCTTTTCCTCGAACTCGAAGATGCACAGGTGGTGCGTCGAGCCCGGCTTCACGTAGGCCTCGCCCGGCTTCCCCTCGCGAATGGCCCGAATCGTCTGCTCGTGCTTCACCACCCGAACCTTCTTGATCGGCACGCCCGAGGGCATCGTCAAGTGGGCGATGGCCTGCTTCCACTTCTTCGCGTCGATCTTCTTGCCGCGGCCGAATTCGATGCCGTGCTCGCGGAGCCGGTCGATAATGATCCGCCGGATTCCGGGATCGCGAATGCTCTCGATCTCGTTGGCCGAGAGCGACTCGACCGGTTTTCTCGCCACCCAATAGCCCTCGCGCTCGGTCTTGCCGTAAAGCGTCTCCTCGTGTAACTGCCCACGCACCTTGCGCTCGGCCCGGTGCGACACCTTGATCTGCCGCACGGCTTGCTGGAGATCGTCGCGAAACGAATCCCACGGGTCCAAAGCGATCCGGCCGGTCCTTTGGGTTCCCCCCTCGGCACGGATTTGGGCAAGCTCGGCAAGCCGCTTGCGGTTGGTCAGGGCGATCACCACGGCGTCGATGGCGTGGTGCCGGTGGTCGGCCCGGTTCTTCTCGCCCGCTCGCAGCTTGCCCTGTTCCTGCCAGGCGGGGCTGTCGGGCAGTTCGGACAGCAAGTTCTCGATACCCCAATGATGGCGCAGTTCGTACGTCAACTGGCCCTTCACGCCCAAGACGTGATGGTCGGCCTCGAACAGGCACCGCAAGTACTCGGCCGCCAGCCGGGCAATGTACCGCGTGTCGTTGAGTTGCCGCTCAATGAAATCGTCGAGCTTCAGTTCCTTTTGCAGGAACCGGCGATACTTGGGGTAGGAAATCCAGCCTTCGCCCAGCAGTTTGGATACGCGTTGGCATAGGGCCTCGTACCGCTCCGGCTCGGTGTCGGCTAGCCATTCATACGGCGTGCGGTTGCCCTTGTCGGCATTTTCCTTGTGGAAGCAGACGATCTTGTTGTTCTGCGAGTCGTCCAGACATCGGGACCGGGGGAGAATATGGTCGACGTCGACCTCGCCGCCGAACAGTTGGGCAAAACTGATCGGCACGCCGGAGTAGATGCACATGCGGTTCTGGTCTTCCCAGAGCAGCAGCCGAATGATGTTGTCGCGGCTGACCGTGTGCCCGTGCTCGCGCAGCTTGTCGGCGGCGTCGCTGCGGCGCTGTTCGCGATCGCGCATCTCCTTGATCCGCTCGTTGTATTTCCGAAACGCCTCGGTGCCCCGCTTGGGGCGCGTCTTCACGTCGCGGCTCATCTCGACATGTACCGCCGCCGGTTTGCCGTACGTGCCCACAATGCCGTTGACCACCTTGCGCAACTCGACCATCGTTCGGCGGACCACCGGGTTGGGCAGGTCGCCCAACGGGCAGTCGTGCGTCCGCTCGGGAAGCGGCAGTTTGTCGAAAAGCCGCCGCTGCAATTCATCGCGGCGCAGGTAGCCGGCCGCGTGCAACGCGCTCTTTTCCGGGTCGCTCTCCGCCTGGTAGACCATCCCCGTCTCCAGGTGCGGCAGCAGCCGGTTGATCGCCTTGAGGCTCAGATGGACGTGGCCGGAAGGAAAATCGGCGCCCAACGCCGCGTCGGCCGTCTCGGCCGTCATGCCGAACTCGCTGGTCAGCCGTTCGGCCAACGCGTCGTCCTCGCGCTCGTTGTCGATCAGCAGCCGGACGATCTCGTTCTTCTCCTCCTCGGGCCGATCGTGCCAGGACTTGCCGGTCACCTTGGCCATCCGCGCGTCCACCGGCGCGCCGTGCAAGAAGGACCGCTTTCCCTTTTCCAGATTGAAGTGGACACTTTCGAGAAATCCGAGTGCTTTGCGAATCTGATCGAAGGTCATCTTCTCGCAGCGGCTCAGCTTGTCCAGCAGCAGGGTACGCTGCTCGTCGTCGAGTCGCCCTTCAGTTCGCGTGGTCGAGTCGATGGTGCGGAGGTTGTTCACTTCGACTAGCAGGCGGAAACGCTGCGCGCGACGATCGCCTCGGGGGCAGCGTGGCTGCTTCGATTCGAGTTCACAATTGCCCACCGCCGAACGGGGCCAGTACATCTTTCGCTGGAAGAAGATCAGACCGTGCAACCCGTACGCTTCCAGCAGGGAAAGCCCCTTGGGACGCGGATGCGGGCGTCGTGGGTAGGCACGCTTCTGCTTATCTCGGCCGAGCTTGAGTTCGTCGGTAAGCAAGTCCGCGTGGCCCAGTCGCCGTTGGGCTTCCCAGATGGCGTCGAACTCCGCTTCGTACATCGACCGCCGCGTGTGCCGGTTGCGGACGTGATCGCCCTCGACCCGGTTGGCGTGGCCCATCGTTTGGAGCTTCTGGTGCAGCAGCCGGCCGATCGTGCCGGTGCCGCTTTCTTCGATTTCCTCTTCCAGGGCGCTGATCTCGGCCAGCATGCCCTTCACCTCCTTGTCGCCCCGGTCCTTCTTGCGATTGGAGAGGAACCCGCGACGCTGGCCCAGATGATAGAAGACCCGGCCCAGTTCGTGCGGCGAGAGCTTTTCATCCAGGGCCCGGGAGCGAAGTACGTAGGGGTCGGCCGCCAAAAGCGTCTCTTGTTCGTCCGGCTCCGCGGGAAGGAGTCCACACTCGACCAGCCCCTGACGCAACCGCTGTCGGCGCCGGCCACGACGTTTGGTCTGCTTTCGCATCCCCCGGGCGACCCGGCGGCCTTCGCCGCGCGAGACTTCCTTGGCCGAATCGAAGTTATCGACTCCCTCGGGGAAGATGCGAACCCCCAGGTCGAGGATCTTATCCGCCTCTTCGTCGATCGCCGCCCAACCGATCGAGTTGGGACCAAGATCTAGCCCGAGAACGTAATTGGCCACCGCTTTCCCCTTCACTACAGACCCCTTTGGCGGTTAGAATAACGAGGTCGCCTTGCCCCGGCGGGCGGGTTTGTGCAACTTGACTCAGCCCGCCGGGGCCTGCTGCTTTCGCTGCTTTGGTTAGTCGCCCCACCTGACGGCGACCGTCCAGGTGAGGCGCGAGCATGTTGTCCTGTTCATTTCTTGGGATCTCCGTCCATGAATTGTCCAATCGTCGAAGTATAGACAAAAGGGCGGACGAAGTCAACTCAATGAGTATCCCGTACCACGTGCCGGTCAGCCCTCCCAGTTGACTGGCGGAAGGTCTCCGTCTAGGATCACATCCATCCTTCGACTCCCAATCAGGCAGTCATTGAGTGTTGCGGATTGCTGGCAGGCTGGGATCGGTTACACTTGAAGACCCTTGACATGGAGTTTTCTCGCGATACAATAACCCCTAGTGTATCCGATCTCAGCCTGCCGAGTGCTTTTCGTAACAAGAAGAAACATTCGCAGGCACTGCCCTCCGTGGTTCTGCCACGTGGGGCAACCAGCCGCCACGCTTTATGCAGGGCGGCTTTTTTTGTCTTTGCCCCACACGACTACGCATTTTCAGTTTTAGGGCGTTTGCTTGTTCGGTGCAAGGAGTGCCGGCGGAGTGATTGCTGGAAATACGCCACGCTCGCGCGAGGACGGTAAATGGGCGATTCAGGTAAACCTGCCCCCCCGATGGAAAGGCCGGGGACTGGGGGAAAACACCAGTAAAGAGTCCTGGCCTCTCCTTTGACCCGATCATCAAACATCGCGCGACAGACTATTCACCCGGCCGGCTCGTCCGCCTTTTCCCCAACCAGGATCGACCGTTCCTCCGGCGGCGGCTCTTCTTCCGGCTCGGGTTCGGGCTCGGGTAGCGGCGGGCCGACGGAGTCGGGGAGGTTCCCCCAGCCGTGGCGCGTTGCGAACTCGGCGGGGGTGAGCGTCTGCTGGCCGGCGGCCGTTTGTACGAGATAGAGCAACTCGTTTTCCGCTTCCGCAAGCGTCCGGTAGTGGCCCTCGGGGCTCAGGGCAACCGTGCCGTCGTTGGTGGCGATGAGGGTACGCAGCACGCGGCCGTCTTCCGGATGCCGTAGGCGGATCACCCCTGCCTGGCGAGAGGCGATTCGCTCCACGCCGCCGGCGACGTCGCCGCCGTCGACCGCCAGCTTGCGAAGCAGCTTGCCGGTGGCGATCTGCCAGAAGCAGACGACTTGCGTGGTGCCGGAGACCAGCGTGGCGCCGTCCTCGATCCACCGCAGACAGACGATCGGCGTGGTGTGTTCGGAGAAGGTGTGCTGCAATCGGCCGCTGGCGGTCTCCCAGACGTAGAGCTTACAGTCGGCGGTCGCGGCGGCCATGGCCCGGCCGTCGGGCGACCAGGCAATTCGCCGCACGGACGACTGAGAACTGAACAAGGCTCGCTCGACCTGGCTCCCCATCGCGTCGCAGAGTCGCACGTCGCCGCCGGCCCCGATCGCCAATCGCGATCCGTCCCGTGACCAGGCCATACCGTTGCCGTATCCGCGAGGGCTTGCCACCGCCGCGCCCGACTGGGCGTCCCACAACTGGGCCTGCATACCGCCGGTGGCGACCTGCGCTCCGTCGGGCGACCAGGCGATATTGGTGACGGCACCCCGAGGCGAGCGAAGCTGCCGGGTCTGCTGCTGCGACGTGACGTCCCACAAGTCGACGGTCTGGCCGTCGGCGTACCCGGTGGCCAGCATTGTTCCGTCGGAGGACCAGGCGATGGGTCCCAGTGCGCCGGTCTCGCAGTTGAGCCGGCCGACCGACTCGCCGGAATCGACGTGCCACAGCCGCACCACGCCGTCCTGGTAGGCGGCCGCCAGGAACGAGTGGTCGGCCGAAAACGCGACCTGCCGCAGGGGCCCGACGCCGGCGGGCAATTCGCCCAGCAGTTCGCCGGAAAGGGCCCGGCACGACAGCACGGCGCCCCGTGTTCCGCCGGCGGTCAAGGCCGTATTGTCGGGCGAGAAACAGAGCGCCGCCTCGGCGTCGACGCCCGACGGTTTGTCGCATTGGCTGACGAGTGTCCCGGTCGCGGCGTCCCAAACGCGCAGCTTCGAGTCGCCGGCCGCTCCCGTGGCAGCCAGCAGTTGGCCGTCACTGGACCAGGCCACGCGACCGTGCCCAAAGCGATGGGCGGGCATCGACCGGAGGAGCTTTCCATCGGCCGTATTCCAAAGCTGGACGGCGACGTCGCGGAGCGGATTCTCGACGGCCACGGCGACGAGCTTTCCGTCGGGGGAACAGGCCACGTCGGCGACGTTTCCCTCGAACCCCGAGAGCGTGTGCCGCATGTCGCCCGAGGCGAGGTCCCAGAGCGCGACCGTCTTGTCGGTTCCCCCGGAAGCCAGCGTGGCGCCGTCGGGAGAACAAACCACGGCGTTGATCGTGGCCGAATGCCCGCGAAGCGTGTGGCGCGGGCTGCCCGAAACAACGTCCCACACGCGTACCGTCTGATCGGAGCCGGCCGTGGCCAGCAGCCGGGTATCGGCTACCCAAGCGGCGGCAAGGATCTGGCCCAAGTGGCCGCGAAGCGTACGCCGCACGTCGCCGGTGGCCACGTCCCAAAGGCGAATCGTGCGGTCGTGGCTGCCGGAGGCCAACACCGAACCGTCGGGCGACCAGGCCAGGCAGGCCACTGGTCCGTCGTGTCCGGCCAGCAATTGCTCGAGCTGCTCCGTGGCCGTGTTCCACACACGAACCGCGCCGTCGCTTCCTCCGGTGGCCAAGAGTCTGCCGTCGGGACTATACTCGACGGCCAGGACGGCGCCGCGAGGAGCCCGCGTTTCGATCGTCCACGACACGACGCCGTCCACCAGCGCCGGTTCGGTCACCAGGGCAAGCTTGCCCAACGGCGCGCCTTCGACGGGCTCTCGAACCTCGCGGGGAATCTCATCGGCGATGCGCTTCGGACTTTCGACCGGTTCGGTCGGCCGAGTCGGTTCTTCCGGTGGAACTTCAACGGGCTCGGTTGGCCGGTCCGGTTCTTCCGGTGAGACTTCAACGGGCTCCGTTGGCGGACTCGGTTCTTGCGGTGGAACTTCGGCGGGCTCGGTCGGGTGAGTCGGTTCTTCCGGCGGGACTTCAACGGGTTCGGTTGGGTGAATCGGTTCTTCCGGCGGAGCTTCGACGGGTTCGGTCGGGTGAGTCGGTTCTTCCGGCGGAACCTCTTCCGGCGGCGTGCCGCTGGGTTGCTTCGGTTCGGCCGGGCGGCTATCTTCGTTTTGGCTCTCGGCCGCCTGATCGCCCGTCCCGGCGACCTGCCGCCGGGCTTGTCGTCGGGAGATCGCAATGGTCCCAAGAACCAGTAGAACGCCGACCACCAACAGCGCCGAGAGTTCGGCAAGGCGGATCCACCTCCGTCGGCGTCTCGCGGCGAGAGTGACCAGACCCGGTTGATCGGCGGTTCGGGGCGTCCGTTTCGTGCCCGACCCCGGCGAGCCGCGATGCTGACGCGTCGAGGGGAGCGATCGGGCGGTCTTGCTCGATACGCCCGAGCCTTCTCCGGCCTCGGCAGCAAGTGCCGGCAGGTCGGCGTATTCGGCAAACGGCTCCAACGCGGCCGCGGCGGCGATCGGAGTGGCGAACCGCCGGTTCGGATCCTTGGCCAGCATGCGGTCCAACACGGCGAGCAGTTCGACTGGAATGTCGGTACGAAATTGGGTAATCGGGGGCACCGGCTCGCGGGTATGCGCGACCATCTTCTCGAAGGCGCTTCGGTGCGACGAGTCGTCGAACGGCGGCTGGCCGGCCAGAAGACGATAGAGTGTACACCCGAGGCTATAGATATCGGCCCGAATGTCGACCGAGTGGCTGTCCGAGGCCTGCTCGGGGGCCATGTAGTCGGCGGTTCCCATGGCCTGGCCGGCCATGGTCATCTCGTGGCTTGTCTCATCGGCCGTTTCGTCGGCGGCTGCCTGGGCGCTTCGGAATCGGGCTAGCCCCAGATCGAGCACCTTCACCTCGCCCTCGCGGCTGAGCATGAGGTTCGAGGGCTTGATGTCGCGATGGATCAGCCCGCTCTCGTGGGCGCATTGCAGACCGAGGGCCGTCCGCCGCATCAGTTCACAGGCGTCGGCCACTTCCAGCCGCGCGCAATCCCGGGCGACGTCGGCCAGATTGTATCCGTCGACGAACTCCATCACCAGAAATCGTGTTCCGCCAATCTCGCGGGCGTCCATGGCGCGGACGATGTTGGGATGGTCGAGTTTGCCCACGGCCATCATCTCTCGCTCGAAGCGGGCGATTGCCCGCCGGTCTTCGGCCCGATTGTGGGGCAACACCTTGATGGCCACAGTGCGATCCAGCCGGACGTGCAAGGCCTTGTAGACCTCGCCCATGCCGCCGCGTCCGAGTTTTTCGAGGATGCGGTAATCGCCCAATTGTCCCAGCGGCCCCGACGGGCCGGGCAACGGCACCTCGGGCTCGCTTTCGGAGCCCAACCCGGCAAACAGCGGGTCGCTGGCCATTTCCTTGAGATCGTCGACGATCTCCCAACACTGGGATTCGTCGAGCAGCGCATCGTCGCCGGTGGCGCTGCGCAGATTGCGGAGCAACTCGTCGTCGCCGTCGTCGAGCTGCCGGAGTACGTTTCGGCAAGGGTCACACGAGTCGACGTGGGCAGCCATCGCGTCGGCGTCGGTTTCCGACAGCCGGCCGGCCAGGAAGGCCAATAGTTCGGACCGCGAGGGACAATCGCCGCCGGACATCCAATTACCCAAGTTGAAGGAGTTCGCCCAACTCTTGCCGCACGCGCCGCAAGACCCGTCCGCGGGCGCGGCATACGGACCCGGTGCTCATCGCCAACTCGGCGGCCACGCGATCCACGCCATGCCGCCGGATCGCCGTATCCCAAAACGCCCGCCACTCCTTGGCGTCGAACTCGTCTTGAAGCAATTGCAGCACGCCACGCGCGAGTAAGTGACCGGTGTGAAAGCGCTGGTCCGACTCCGAATCGTCGGGCATTGCCGCCGCGTCTTGCGATAGCCGGCGAGCCGTGTCGTCGCCCTCGGCCGTCGTGCCGCGACGCCGCCCCCGGCGACAGAAATCGCGAACCTTGTCGCGACAGATCACCCACAGCCGACCGCGGACGCCTTCCATGCTCCCGTCCAGCGCCACCCTCGACAGATCGTCGGCCAGGGCCCAAAACACTTCTTGCACGACGTCGGCCGCGTCGTCCGACTCCAATCCCACGCGACGGCACCATCGATAAACCACCGGCCCAAAGAGCCGGGCCAACCGCCGCCACGACTCGGGATCGTGCGCGCAGACGCCCCGCACCAGACTTCCGCACGTCGGACCCGGTGTTGAGTGGTCGTTATACCCGCTGGTAATCGAGTCGCTCACGAGACGCTCGCCGGGGAAATTGGCTACGGTACGGAGGTAATTCCCGTCTCTCCACCGAAGGATCTATTTTAGTCAGAACGGGTGGTGATTCAAGCGGTCCGGCAGAAGGGGGGGTGGCGGACTGGTGGTCTGCCCATCGATCTCACGTCCGTACGATGGGCCTCCGAGGCCGTTGCTTCTGGTCGGCCTCACGTTGCCATCCCGCGGCTCACACGGTCCACCGCAGTTCACTTTCGCCCCCCGGGATGCTAGACTGGGGAAGTTCTAACGACATTGTCACCGCACACGTTGTCACCACACACCAGAAGGAGTCCGAGAGAATGAATCGTAGACATTGGCTCACCGTTTTGGGGATCTGGATCTTGACCGCCTCGGTTGCCGGCGCGGCTCCGGCGATGAAGGCGCTGATCGTGGACGGCCAGAACAACCACAACTGGCGGGAGACGACGCCGGTGTTGAAGGAACTGCTCGAAGCGACCAAACTGTTCACCGTCGACGTGGCCACGTCGCCCGATCGGGGGCAGGACATGAGCGGCTTCAAGCCCGACTTCGCCGCGTACGACGTGGTGGTGATGAACTACACGGGTGCCGACTGGCCGGAGGAGACGCGCAAGGCCCTGGAAGAGTACATTTCCGGCGGCGGCGGGATGGTCTGCTATCACGCGGCCGACAATGCGTTTCCCAACTGGAAGGCGTATAACGAGATGATCGCCGTGGGCGGCTGGGGTGGCCGCAACGAGAAGAGCGGTCCCTACATCCGCTGGCGCGACGGCAAGATCGAACTGGATCATTCGCCCGGCCGCGGCGGAGGTCACGGACCGCAGCATCCGTTCGCCCTGGACGTCCGCGTGCCGGACCATCCGATCACCAGGGGTCTGCCGCCGCGATTCATGCACTCGGCCGACGAACTCTATAGCTGGCTCCGCGGCCCGGCCAAGAACGTCACCGTGTTGGCCACGGCGTTTTCCGACAAGGAGAAGCGAGGCAGCGGCGAACACGAACCGATGCTGATGGTCATCGATTACGGCAAGGGGCGTTGCTTCCACACGGCGCTGGGCCACGCGGGCAAGCAATGCCGGAGCGTCGCGTTCATCGTCACGTTTCAGCGGGGAACCGAATGGGCAGCGACCGGCAAGGTCACGCAGAAAGTCCCCGACGATTTCCCGGGGCCCGATGAGCCGGTCGTGCGGGAGTAGGGGCGGCGGTCAGTCGTCGTCGGAGTTTTTCGATCCCAGGTGGGTGAGCCACGGGCCGCGAGCGGGCTTTGCGGTTTCGGCCGAGGGGTCCGCCCAAGCGACATTCCGATACGAGCCGGTTCGGCAGGCCTCCCGATCTGCCCACGGTTCGGTGCGCGGGGCTCCGTTGCCGCGCCGCGGTCGGAGAACCATTCCGGGAGATTCTCCTGAAATCGGGAACTACGCCGGCGGGGGCCACGTCTAATGGAACGCCAGCGGTGTAGTTACAGAGATAAACCCGATATGAGGGAATCACGGCATGCGAACCGACGCACTTCTGCTGAGCGTATCACTTGCCTTTGCTGGCGGCTTCGGACCCGAGCCACGCGCCGCATGGGGCGACGATCCGCCGCCGTTGGCAGACCAAGCGAGCGAATCTTCTCACAGCGAGGGGCCGAAGCGATCGCTTCAGGAGACGGAGGCCGGCGACGAAGCCTCTTGGCTCCAATTCCGAGTGACGGAGAAGGATCTTGGCAAGATCACGGCAAGCCGTTGCGAGTTCGTCTTTCCCAACGGTATCGGCGTGCCGGCTTCCGCACGCTACGTGACGAAAGACGGCTTCGCGTTTGTTGCCAATAACACGCTCTTCATCTCGGATCGTGCCGGGAAGTTGGTCTCAAAGGTTGCCTTGGACCGCCACCATTTCGGAGGCGACTGGTTCGTCCATGCTTCCGTCGGCGAGGAATCGCCCGCGCCGCCGGTCAAATTGAACGCTCCGCCCGAGCCGCCCGTCGAATCGAATGCTCCGTCCGACCCCAGCCCGTTTTCTTCAGGCAACCGATTTCATCTGCTTCATGCCGACGGGAGGCGGCAGATCGGTGCCTTCGGGACGCCGCAGTCGTTCCATCCGATCATTTCGCGAGACCTGTCTCGGATTTTCTATTTGGAACGGACGAGTCCTGACGGACAGGAGGGGCCGGTCGTCGTCGATGCCCAATCTGGAAACGTCCTCAAGAGGCACGACTTCCTTTTCGGCTGTGATCCGTATAGACTTTTCTTCACGACCAAAGACGGTCTCGTTGTACAGGAGGGCATGTCGGGCGGATTCTGCTACATCGGTTCCAGCGGACATATCGAGTGGCGATCGCCGCTTCATCTTTTCTACAATTCGAACAATAGCGAAGGCTCGCCGACCAGCGGCAAATATGTGCTGGCCTACGGTCACCACCCTCAAATCGCGGCGTCCACGAAAGAGGGAGAAAGAGCGAGGACTCAGGAGTTGACGGTCTTCAACCTGAAAGGACAAGCCGTGTTGAAGAAATCGTTCTCCACGATCGAACGCGCTCGAATACTTCCCGACGAAGAGCATCTGTTGCTGACATGCCATGAGAGCGGATTTGTGCAGCAATTGTACCGCCTGAAAGACGGACGCCGCCTCTGGTCCGTACCCGCCACGGCGCCCTTCTCCAAATACGACCTCATCTGCGCAAGCCAGGACGGTGCCCGCCTGGCGTTCTTCACTCGCACGCAAAGAAGCACGAGCGGAGACGCTCCCGACGGCCGCTTCACCTTCACGATCGCCGTGCTGGATCTGGTGACGGGCGCCGAACTGCTGAGCCAGGAGTTGCCGTTCCGAGAGAAGAACGACTATTGCCGCCAGCCGCGATGGACGGACGCCCGGACCATCGAGTTGATCCCGGCCGACTACCTGTATCGGATTCGGCTGAAGTTCTAGGGTTTGTCAGACAGGGACCCTTTTCGGCCGATGAATTCCGTGCTGGATTCTTCCCATGGCCCGACCCATGAGGATAGAATACTGGAAAACAGAGGCCGACCCGACCAACCCCTCGTCGGATTCGTTCGAACCCAGCCGATTTCGGGAGCAAACCATGCAAAGACGCCAATTCCTCGGAACCGTGGCGGCGTCGGCCCTGTTGGGCCGCATCGCGCGAGCGGAGGCGTTGCCCGCGGATTTGAAGATCACGCGGATTGTCAGCTTCGACCTGCATACGCGGCGGGCGAAGTTCGTGGGGAAGAACGCGGTGCGGGGCGATCACGGCCAAAACTCGCGCGATCGCATGGCCCGGCTCTATACCAACATGGGTGTGGAAGGCGTGGGCCGGTGTTGGAAGCCCGAGGAGGCACTCGCGCCGTTGTTGGGCAAGAATCCGTTTGAGGAGTTCGACCTTGCCTCGCGGAAAATGCCCGGCCCGTTGGGTAGCCGAACCATGGTGCTCTGGGACTTGGCCGGAAAGATGTTGAAGCGGCCGGTCTACCAACTGCTGGGCGGCACGAAAGGGGGCAAGGTGCCCGTCTACGATGGCTCGATCTACTTCTCCGATCTCATACCGCAGTACGCCGCCAAGTGGCAAGATCGCTTCAAGGAAGAGATCGACCTGAGTATGCAAGCCGGACACCGCGCGTTGAAGATCAAGATCGGCCGTGGGAAGAAGTGGATGGACCGCGACGCCGGCGACGCTCGGGACGTCGAAGTCGTCGAGACGATCCGCAAACATGCGGGCGACGAAGTACACTTGGGCGTCGACGCCAACAACGGATACGACCTGGCGGGCGCCAAGCGGTTTCTCCAGCGCGCGGCCGGCCTTGGCGTGGAATTCATCGAGGAGCCCTTTCCCGAGCAAGTCGAGCCCTGCCTGGAACTCAAACGGTTCATTGCCGAGCGGGGTTGGAAGACGCTCCTGGCCGACGGCGAGGGGCAGAATGACGTGGAAGCCTATCGGCCGCTGGTCGATGCCAAAGCGCTCGACATGCTGCAAGGCGACATGTACGGGCTGGGCATCGAGGGGATCCTCGCCGAAGCGGCGATGGCGCGGCCGCAGGGGATTCTCGTCGCCCCGCATAACTGGAGTTCGCTGTTGTCGCTCTTCATGCAGGTCCACGTGGGCCTGGTCATCCCCAACTTCTACCGTGCCGAGCACGACCCGCTGAAGAGCGACCTGTTGATCTCCGACGGCTACGAGATCGCCGACGGAGTCTGCTCGGTCCCGGACGCACCCGGCTTCGGGTTGACGATCGACGAGAGCAGGTTCGAGCGTGCAAGCGTGAACTTCGACTTGAGAGCCTGACGATGTTCTCGCCAGCGCCGCCGTCGGTCAATCGTCGTCGGAGTTTTTCAGACCCAACCGGGTGAGCCAGCGGCCGCGAGCGGGCTTTTCGGTTTCGGCCGACGGGTCCGAGTCTTCGTCGGGTGGGCCGTTCCCGGCTTTTTCCAGGGACCGAATTCGTTCGGCCAATTCGGCCTGTTCCCGAGCGATCTTGGCTCGTTCGATGGAGATTTCGACTTCGGCCTTGCGGAGCTTCTCGAGAGCTCGCTCCTGAAGGAGTTT
>CAYUIQ010000175.1:0-19240 GCA_964444795.1 uncultured Planctomycetaceae bacterium | reverse complement strand
GAATAAATCGGGCGAGGAGTACGAAGACGCCCAGGTGCGGCTGGTCGTGGGTCAGGTCAATCTGGTCGAGAAGATCGCCCAACTGGCCCAGATTTCCATGGCGGGGGTGGCCAGACTGTCGAAAGCGAAGCAGGACGGCTATCGTCAGCAGGCCGCCCGACGGGTGATGATGCCGCAACCCTCGTCGGCACCGGGACCGCCGGCCGAGACCGCGCCGCCGACCAAGCCCAAGGAAGTGATCAAGGAAGGCCTGAGCGAGTATTTCATCTACACCATCGAAGGGACCGAGACGATCCCCAACGGCTGGTCGAAGCGGATGCGTTCGTTCGCCGCCGATGAAGTGCCCTTCAAGATCCAATACCGCTATCGGGTGCCCGAGTATGGCGACCGGCTGGTGCGGATGTATCTGTTGACCAACGACGAAGACTCGGACCTGGGCACCACGCCGTTGCCCGACGGCATGGTCCGCGTCTTCCGCGAAAACGGCCGCGACGGGCTGAGTTTTCTCGTGGCCCAACACATCAAATACGTGCCCATCGGCGACAAAATCGAGTTGAACCTGGGTGTCGACCCGGAGGTGATCTTCGAGTTGGTCAAGCTCGACGTTTGGCGAGACAACATCTGGATGCACGTCCACGGGGCGAGCGTTTATCGGCGCGTGGGTGACGGCCGGGTCGAGATCGACGTGGATAGTTCGGTCGCCGGCTGGGACGACCACGCCGTGTACGCCCAGCGGGTACGCAACTACACCGACAAGCCGATCGACTTGGAAGTGCGCCGCTCGTACGACGGGCACGTGATCTTCCGCAGCCAGTTGGACGTGAAGAATCACGACTATCGCACCGTGCAATACACGGCCACGGTCGAGCCGGCCGAAAAGGCCGAGTTGCTCTACGAGATTCTGCTCCACCAGGGCCGGAATAAGAAACAGGACAACGTTACCCTCGAAAAGGCGAACATCACGCCATGAGGCCGATCATGACGATTCCTTATGCACTACGACGCGCGACGTTGGCGGTCACCGTCTGCTGGTTACTCGCGGCCGGCGGTCAACGATCGCAGGCGAAGAACATCGACCTCTCGACGGTTCCCGACCGGGAGACCGTGCAGTTGACGATCTACAACTCCGAGGATCTCACCCTGGTGCGCGAGACCCGCAAAGTGAGCTTCAAGCCGGGCGCCAACCCGTTGCAGTTCAGTTGGGCCAATACGCTGATCGACCCGACGTCGGTCGAACTGAAGTTCCTCACCGACGCCGACAAACTCGTGGTACTCGACACGACCTTTCCGCACGACAAGCCGCAGATGCTCTACTGGAACGTCAAGAGCGAAATCGACGGCGAAGCGACCATCGAGATCACCTACTTCACCAGCGGGATAAGCTGGTCGGCCGATTACGTCTGTATCTCAGACACGGACGAAACAGCGATGAGCATGGAGAGCTACGTCCGCGTGACCAACAACTCGGGCGAGGAGTATGAAGACGCCCAGGTGCGGCTGGTCGTGGGCCAAGTCAATCTGGTCGAGAAGATCGCCAAATTGGCACAAATCTCCATGCAGGAAGTTGCCCAACTGGGCAAGGAAGTGCATACGCGCTTCCGCGCCGACGCCTTGCGCGGGGCCATTGCCAGAGACGGCAAGAGCCTGGAATCAAAGTCGGAGACGTCCAAGCCCAAGGAGATCATCAAGGAGGGCTTGAGCGAATACTTCATCTACACGATCGAGGGGACCGAGACGATCCCCAACGGCTGGGCGAAGCGGATGCGATCGTTCGAGGCGGAGAAAGTGCCGTTTCGCATCCAGTATCGTTACCGGGTGCCCGAGTACGGCGATCGGCTGGTGCGGATGTACCTGCTGAAAAACGACAAGGACTCGGCGCTCGGCACCACGCCGCTGCCCGACGGGGTGGTCCGTGTGTTCCGCGACAACGGCCGCGACGGGCTCAGCTTCCTGGTAGCCCAGCCGATCAAGTACGTGCCCATCGGCGACAAGATCGAACTGAACCTGGGTGTCGATCCGGAGGTCGTGTTCCAACTGGTCAAGCTGCGCGTCTGGCTCGACCGGCTCTGGTTAAAGATCAACGGCACCGACGTCTACAAGCGGGCCGACAAGCCGGGATTCGAAATCGACGTGCGTAGCTCGGTCGCCGGCTGGGGCGACCATGCGCTGTTCGCCCAGCGGATTCGCAACTACAGCCGCAAGCCGATCGAGGTCGAGGTGCGGCGCACCTTCCCCGGCCACATTCTCTTCCGCGGTAGCTTGAAGGCGAAGAACCACGACTACCGCACCGTCGAGTACACCGCCAAGGTGAAAGCGGGCCAAAAGGTCGAACTGCTCTATGAGATCGTGCGGTTCCACGGCTGGCTGGAGAAGCAGAGCAACGTAACCATCGAAGAGGTGGAGATCGACCGATGACGCGGCTGGCGATATGCAAGACATTGGGCTTTGTCGACAAACTCGTATTCTCCCGTAGCTACCGTCGCCAGACGGTGGGAGAGGCCATCTCTTGCGAAGGATCGGCCCCCATCAACCACGCTCTGGCGAGCGTAGCTACCATTCTTGCGGCGATGATCCTGTGTACGTCTTCAGCATCGGCGAAGAACATCGACCTCTCGACGGTTCCCGACCGGGATACCGTGCAGTTGACAATCTACAACTCCGAGGATCTCACCCTGGTGCGGGAGACGCGCAAGGTGAGTTTCAAGCCGGGCGCCAACCCGTTGCAGTTCAGTTGGGCCAACACGCTGATTGACCCGACGTCGGTCGAGTTGCGATTCCTCACCGACCCGGATAAACTGCTCGTGCTCGACACGACCTTCCCGCACGACAAGCCGCAGATGCTCTACTGGAACGTGCAGAGTGAGATCGACGGTGAGGCGACGATCGAGATCACCTACTTCACCAGCGGGATAAGCTGGTCGGCCGATTACGTCTGCATCGCCAACCCGGGCGAAACGGCGATGAACGTCGAGAGCTTCATCCGCGTGACCAATAACTCGGGCGAAGAGTATGAAGACGCCCAAGTGCGACTGGTGGTGGGACAGATCAACCTGGTCGAGAAGATCGCCCAACTGGCGCGTATGCCGATGGATCAGCTTTCCACGCTGGGCGACCGCCGCCTGAAGGAATTCCGAATAGCCGGGGCGAAAGACATGCTCGCCCGCGGCGAGAGGGCCGCCGAATACTACAAGAGGCTGGGGGCGGACGCCGACGAAGCGGAGGCGGAGAAAGTAATCGTCAAGGAGGGCCTCAGCGAATACTTCATCTACACCGTCGAAGGGACCGAAACGATCCCCAACGGCTGGTCGAAGCGGATGCGATCGTTCGAGGCGCTAGCCGTTCCGTTTAAGATCCAGTATCGCTATCGAGTGCCCGAGTACGGTGACCGGCTGGTGCGGATGTACCTGATGACCAACGACACGAAGTCGAAGCTGGGCACCACGCCGCTGCCCGACGGCATGGTCCGCATCTTTCGCAACAACGGCCGCGACGGGCTCAGCTTCCTGGTCGCCCGGCAGATTAAGTACGTGCCCATCGGCGATAAGATCGAATTGAACCTGGGCGTCGACCCGGAGGTGATCTTCGAGTTGGTCCCGGAGCGCGTGTGGCGCGACAATATCTGGATGCGGATCCACGGGGCGAGCGTTTATCGCCGGGTCGGCGACGGAAAGGTCGAGATCGACGTCCGCAGCACGGTTGCCGGCTGGGACGATCATACGCTTTTCGTCCAGCGCGTGCAGAACTACACCGACAAGCCGATCGAGCTGGAAGTACGGCGAGGGTACGCCGGCCACATCGTCTTCCGCAGCAAGCTGCCGGCGACCAACCACGACTATCGCACCGTGCAGTACACGACCCAAGTGAAGCCCGGCAAGAAGGCGGACCTGCGGTACGAAATTCGGCAGTTGCAGGGGCGGAATAAGAAGCAGGACAACGTGAGCATCAGCCTGTTGAAGTGATGCGTGTTTACTTCTTGTTCGTATTGCTCAGCAACTCGATGACGGCATGTCGGATTGCCTCGTGGCCAATTTGGTGACGAACGACCAAGTCGGTCGCCATCGAGTCCTTTCTCGACACGGCGGCGAGAAGTAAGTGCTCGGTGCCCACCCAATCGTGGCCCAGCTTTCCGGCCTCATCTTCCGCACGGACGAGAAACGGTTCCATCAGCGTTTCCCATTCGACATCCGGCATGCACGCGATCACCTCTGATTCCATACTTGAACACTTTCTCAATTCGTCATCAAGCTCGTTTTCGAGTCGCTGCACGTCGACGTGCAACTGTTCGAGAGCCACCTTGCCGAGTTTCCTCTCCCAACGCAGCAGGGACCAAAGAACAAGAGCGTCTACCGGAGGGCTGCGAACAAGGAGAAGGCCGCGCGCGTGCGCCCTCGACCCGGCGTCTTCAACGACCTTGACCGCGTCTTGCGTAAAACCACGCGCACCAAGCGATTGACGATCGTACATGACATGCGCCTCGCGTTTGAGGTTGATGCGTTAGAATTGCATCTGGATTCCGCCGCCGGGGAGTACGGGTGCATCTGAGTTCTTGCGAATCCATCTGCGGCTGCATTCTGCTCATCCCGCTCCACGGCTCATCGCTCCAGCGAAATTCCCGCTTCACTGCGGCCACGGTCGATCGTTGCGCACGTACTCTTCGCCGTCAAACGCCGAAAAGAAGGCCTCCAGAAGCGGATGTGCTACCGGGGTGCCGGCGGTGTCTTCCTCCAAACTAGTCTGGGCCGCATAGGTCGTGTTGGAGGCCCCGTCGACCAGCACGTGATACCACGGCTGGCTGCGGTCCGGCTGCGTGGGATTCGATTCGTACCACTCCCGCGGCGCCTTGCAGATCGCATCCACGGCCACCACCACGCCCCGGTATCCGTATCGTTTATGCTGCACGAGTTGACCGGGCCGAAAGCGGGCCGGTGGATGAATCGGCGCAATCATGGCGGACCGTCCCCTGGGAAATAACGACTACAAATGATACGGATGCCGCTGCGGCACGCCCAGCAATCGGTTCGCTTGATCGTCGCCGACCACGTGCTGCTTCACGCCGTCCCATTGCAGCTTGCGGCCCAGGCGATAGGAGATATTGCCCAGGTTGCACAGCGTCGCAATGCGATGACCGATCTCAATGTCCACGGCCGGTAGATAATCGGGCTCGCGAATCGCTTTGAACCAGTCGGCGGCGTGGTTCATGTTGAAGTCGGGGTAGGCGTCGATCCGGTAGGGGTCCTCACCGCCGGGTGGCAGTTTGAACTCGATTGCCCGGGGCTCGGCCGGACGGTAGGCGCCTTCCCATTCGAGAACCAGATGGTCGCCGTTCTCGCCCCAGAAGACGTTGCCGAACTCGCTCTTTCCCACCTTGTTGCCGGGCTGCCCCCAAGTGAGCGTCCAGTCGGGATCCTTGAAGGTGTAAACCACGTTCATGTCGATCGGACAATCCCAAAGCCCCCCCGTCGGCGCCGTGCCGGTCGCTTCGACGGTGTAGGAAACCTGATGGTCGGCGTTCATGCACCACACGATCGTGCTGAATTGATGAGCACCCCGATCGCGGATCTGCCCGCCGCCCGACTCCAGCAGCCAACGAAACACACCGTGCAGATACCGCGGGTTGTAAGGCCGCCAGGGCAGCGGGCCAAGCCATAGATCCCAGTCCAATTGCGGCGGGGGATCGCCGTCGGACACCGGGTTGTTGTCGACCGGGTTGGCATAGTGCCAGCAGGTCACCTTGCTCACTCTGCCGATGATGCCGTTGCGAATGGCCCGGCACGTGTGGTAGGCGCCGGAGCCGGTACGCCCTTGGGCGCCAACCTGCACCTTGCGGTTGTTCTTCCTTGCGGCGGCGACCATCGCCTGGCCTTCCTCGACAGTGACCGAGGCCGGCTTCTCGACGTATACGTGCTTGCCCGACTCGCAGGCGTGGACCGTCTGCACGGCGTGCCAGTGGTCGGGCGTGGCGATGACCACTGCGTCGATGTCCTTTCGCTGGCAGATGTAGCGATAGTCGCGATAGGGCGTGGCACCGACGGCCCGTTTGGCCGCGTTGGCTAGCCGTCCTTCGTCGACGTCGCAAACGGCCGCCACGCTGGTCATGCCCAGCTCCTGAAACTTGACCATCCGGCCGAGGTGGCCGTTGCCCATGCCGCCGATGCCGATGTGTCCCACCACCAGCCGATCGTTGGCCCCCGGCTTCTCATCCTGGGCCAGCACACCCTCGGGAATGAAGTAGGGGATCGATGCCGCGGCGGCCGAGGTGGCGAGAAAATCGCGGCGGCGGAGTTGCTGACGGTCTTTCATGCGGGTTCTCCTATCGAATTGAGCCGTTCTCGACTTGGCGGATTCGCAACCGACAGGATATCGTACCGCCCGGGATGACACAAGCACTAAGCGGAGTTACTCGGGGGCCGACCAAATCCGTACGGGCGCAAGGCGGGAAAGCGCTGGAGCCAGCGGAAGATGAGGTACGGCACAATCACGCCGGGAACCGTCAACCACGGGGGGAAACCGTCGATGTCCAGCCGATCCAACACCAGCCGCATCGCCAATAGATGCAGGGCCATGATGACCATCGACGCCCGGCCCATTTCGGCCAGCACGTACCGAATGGCCCTCATGCGCGAAAGCCACATCGACGCCTGTATCGCCAAGAGAATCAACGCCACCGGCACCAAGAGATTCACCCCCGGCGGACCGTAGGCCTTGGCGATCATGTCGTAATCGAAAGCGAGCCACTGTCGACTCCGGCAAAAGACGGCCGCCACCGCGACAAGCGAGCAAGCCGCCACGACTCCCACCGGCATCGTCGACCGGTCGCCTTGCCGTCGAAACGCGTATCCCAGAGCGTAGAAAACGACCGCCATCAGCGCCACGTCGGCGGCCCAGGGAAACGGCACGTCGGCCGCCCAGCGCCCGTCGGCCCATGCGGCCAGGTAGCACACTCCCAGAACGCCCACCCACCACCATGTCCGTGGTGGCACATGGTGGCAGAGCCCGTTAAAGAGCATTTGGGTCAGGAAGAGACAAGTGAAGAACCAGTAGACGACGAAGATTCCGTCGAGCATTTGCCCGCCAAACAGCGCGTGGCCGAACATCCGGCCGATCGTTGCCATCCGCTCACCCGGCGGTTCCGTCGCCAGGACGCCGATCACCTGGAAAGCCGTCAACGCGAAGACCAACACAACATACGGCACGAGAAGTTGCCCGGCTTTGCGCCGCGCAAACGCCACAACCGGTTGACGACCGGAGAAAAGAAACCCGCTGAGGAAGAAAAACAGCGGCATGTGAAACCAGTAGATCAGCGGCTTCAGCCGATTGTCCGTATGCCCGGCGACGACGAAGAGGATTCCGAGTCCTCGGCAGACGTCGACCCAGGGAATCCGTCGATCCATCGCCGCGTTCCCCGGCCCCCTATTTCTGGCCGTTGGTGTCTTGGGCACATTGCGAGAAGGCCATTCCCTCGATCTCCACCAGCAGGTCCGGTCGGCAGACGTCGCCCACGGCGTAGATGATCGGCAGCTCGCCAAGCCGCTGCTGGCAGACGGCGCGGGTCTTCTCGAAGTCTTCCTGCCGCTTGATGTAGACGCGTACCAGTGCCAGATCGTCGAGCGTGGCTCCAATGCCGGGCGTTCCGTGGCGTCGGAAGTTGTCCTCGCCGATCAGGGCCGCGATATTGTCCAGCGTTTGTCCCGTCTGCCCTTCGATGTCCTCGACGAATTGGGTTTCCGATCCCGTGATGCTGGCCGTGCCCGAGACGAAGATCGTGGCACATTGCCCGTTGGTAACGGCCATGGCGCGGGCGAACTTCGGGCTCTTCCGCCCGTACTCTTTCCCGTAGTCGAAAGCCGACGTCTGGACCGGATTCTCCAGCGGCACGAGCTTCACGTCCTCGCGGCTGGTTTCCAGGGCAATGCAACTCATCAGGATGCCGCGCCCGTCGCTGCCGATGCCCGTGCTGGCCGGATACACCGTTCCGTTGACTTCCGGCGGCGTGCGTCCCTCGGCAAATCGGTAGTTCTGGTAGAGGTCGCTTCTGGCTCGATTCAATTCGATGTAGCGCTGCGTGTCGCGCTCGGGCCCGACAATATCGCCCAGGTAAAGCCAAGTGCGGATTATTTGATTGAAGTGGTATCCGTGACGCTTCAGGGCGTTGGCCATGCAGTGGAAGGCGTTGAGCGAGCGATCGTAGACGCCCGTGGCCGAAGTTTCCGGAAAGACGGGAGCGCAATGAACGAAAGAGATGTCGTTGTGCCGGGTAACGACGACCTTTTCGCTACAGCGCAGGATCTGTACGTCGCCTTTACCGCGCCCCACGCCCATCGCCTCGATGGCAATCTCCTTCCCCTCGCACGGCGCTTGTGCGATGTAGGCCGTGGCCGGAAGCTCCTTGCCGTAGAAGTCCTTCATGATCTTCCGGCAGGCGTCGATTTGGCCGATATCCTTCATGAACACCGCCTGCTTGACGATCGACCCTTGGGTCCCTTCTTCCTGGGCCACCGCCTCGATCGTTTTCAGCGCGTCGTGCGCTTGCTCGTCGAAGCTGCCGGCGCTGCGCGGAACGGCTGCCGCCATGACGTGCCGTACGTCGTTGAGCTCGACGACCGAATAGCCGATTCCTTCGCTCGATTCTTTTCTGATCATGCGTCTGTCTTTTGAGGCGGCCTTCTCTCGACCGTGCAGAGAGTCGGCGGCGCCCGAGGCGGTCTGTCGCGGTTCCCGGTTGGTGATGCTCACGGCAGGCTGCAGCGGGTTAGGGGAGGGAAAGTTGGTGGGATACTCAATCAGGGCCATATTATGTCACACCGAAGCGGCCAAGGCAATCACATTCGCTGGATCCCGTGCGTGGGATGAAAATGTCCATCGACTTGCAGGGGCCGCCGGCACCACCAATAATAGTGTTACCGCCGCGAAAATCGGCCCAAACCGGCGCGCCGCGCAAGATGCATGGCAGCCGTTTTCAGACGCGTCGACATGCCCTATGCTGCGGGAACGATTGTTGGGCATTCGTGGGATCAAGAAGGTCTGTCTGACATGACAATATGTGTTTCATGAATCCAGGGGCTCGCCAGAATAAGTGGTCATGTCGCGATGGGCTGCCCGTGTGGTCGTAAACTCTTTTGTCAAAAGGCTCTATGGCGACCCCCTCGTTTGGCGGGATGGCCGGCCTGCGAGGCAGAGTTTCTGAATGTTTTGCCACCCAGTGCGGAGGTAATGGATGCCGGCCTGCTTCGCCGAGTCACATGTTTCGTAGGTTTTCAGAGCGGGGAACCCACAGTCACTGCGGCTGGGCCAGACCGTTTCACCGTAACGAGTCCCCCGCAACGAACCACACCTGGGTGGGGGTCAATAATCACACCAGCTTTGACAGGTAAAATCAATCATGGACGACACGTCAGCGATCGATCGCTTGCTCGATGGGCTGAATCCGCGGCAGCGCGAGGCGGCCTGTCATGGTCAGGGGCCGCTGTTGATCGTGGCCGGCGCCGGGACCGGCAAGACGGCCACCCTGGTCCACCGCGTGGCCTGGCTGATCGCCAACGGCGTCGATCCCGCGCGCATCCTGCTGCTGACCTTCACTCGCCGCGCGGCCGCCGAGATGTTGCGCCGGGTCGACGGCGTCTTTCGCAAACTCGAGCAAACGCCCGGCACCGATCCCGGCGCTGCGGCCCGGCTTCGCAGTACTCGGGTGTGGGGCGGTACGTTTCATGCCATGGCCACGCGGCTGTTGCGTCGCTGGGGGCAAGCGATCGGGCTGCCTCCGCAGTTCAGTATCCACGACCGGAGCGATTCGGAGGATCTGCTCAACGTCGTCCGCGCCGAACTCAAGTTGGCCAAGACCGACAAGCGGTTTCCCAAGAAAGGAACATGTACCGATATCTACAGCCGGTGTGTCAACTCGCAGAAGAAACTCCCGCGGGTGCTGGCCGACGGGTTTCCCTGGTGCGAGGACTGGGGCGAGGAATTGAAGCAGCTCTTTGACGGCTACGTCGACCGCAAGGAAACGTCCGGTGTGCTGGACTACGACGATCTACTGCTTTTTTGGCATGCCCTGATGGCCGACCCTCAGGCGGGCAAGTCGATCCGCGAGCAGTTCGATTGCGTGCTGGTCGACGAATACCAGGACACCAACACGCTGCAGGCCGGCATCCTCGCGGCGTTATGCCCCGACGGCCAGGGGCTCACCGTGGTGGGCGACGACGCACAGTCGATCTACTCCTTCCGCGCCGCCACGGTACGCAATATCCTCGACTTTCCCCAGCAATACCCGGGCACGGCGATCGTCACGCTCCAGCAGAATTACCGCAGCACGCAGCCCATCCTCTCGGCCACCAACGGCGTGATCGGATTGGCGAAGGAACGATTTACCAAGAATCTCTGGTCGGAGCGAAACGAAGGCCAACGGCCCACGCTGGTCACTTGCCAGGACGAAGACGATCAGGCCGAGTATCTCATCCGCCACATCCTCGCGCATTGCGAAGGGGGCATCGATCTGCGGCGCCAGGCCGTGTTGTTCCGCACTTCGCACCACAGCATGGCGCTGGAGGCGGAGTTGGCGCGGCGGAATATCCCCTTCCACAAATACGGTGGATTGAAATTCGTCGAGACGGCCCACGTTAAGGATCTGATGGCCTTTCTCCGCCTGGCCGAGAACCCGCGCGACATGGTCGCTGGCGGGCGATTGCTGCCGCTGCTGCCGGGGATCGGCCCGGGCCGCGCCCGGCAACTGATGACAAAACTCCAGAAAGCCGGCGGCGACTTCCAGGCGTGGCGCGACTGGAAACCGCCCCAAGCCGCGGAGTCGATTTGGGGTCGACTGGTCGACTTGTTGGCCGATCTGACCAATACCAAGGACAAGCTCCCGGCCCAGGTGCATCGGGTGCGGAAGTTCTACACGCCGATTCTCGAACGGGTGTACGACCACGCCGCTCCGCGCGCCCGCGATTTGGAGCAACTCGAACAGATCGCCTCGCGTTACCGCAGCCGGGAGCGGTTTCTGACCGAAATCACGCTCGACCCACCGAACTCGACGCAAGACTTCGCCGGTCCGCCGCATCTGGACGACGATTACCTGATCCTCAGCACGATCCACTCGGCCAAGGGCCTGGAGTGGGACGCGGTCTACGTGATCCACGCCGCCGACGGATACATCCCCTCGGACATGGCCACGCGAAATCCCGAGGAAATCGAGGAAGAGCGGCGTCTCTTTTACGTGGCCCTGACCCGGGCGAAAAATTGGCTCTACGTTTGTTGCCCGTTGCGGTTTTACGTTCATCGCCACGGCACCAGCGACCGGCACGGTTACGCCCAGTTGACGCGTTTTCTGCCCGAGGAAGTCGTTGAATCCTTCGCCCGCGACACGTCCCCCGCTTTCGCGGAAGACACCCCGGTGGTCGACGCACAGGCCAAGCTGACCAGCCAGGAGATTCGCCGACGGACGAAGGATTTATGGTAGGCGTGACGCGTGTGCCACTGGCGTCTCGCCAGTGCGCCTCCGGTCGTAGCTTGTACTTGGAGGCAACCAAGAAACACTACGCACTAATACGGATTCGACGGCATCATTTCCCAGGCCTTGACGCCGGAAAACTTCGCTCCGCCGCCGGTGGCGAATAGCGTGACCCCCAGGCTGTCGGCGCGGCCGGGGTAGACGCGACGACAGATCGCCTGGCGATCGTTGGCGTAGACTTCGACGATCGATTTGTCGACGAACACGCGCAGCACGAGCGGCTCGTCCTTTTTCAACTCAAACGGTGCTTGCTCAAGTTTGCGGCGCCCGTCGATTCCGCTACGGGTGGCGTCGAAGACGAGTTTCTTCGCCTCGACGTCGTAGTAGAGCAACGTTTCTTCCTCGCCGCCGGGCGAGGCACGAACTTTCACGCCGCACTTCGTTGCCGTCGACGGGTCGACGGTGATTTCCAGTTCGCACGAATCGCCCACCACGCCGTCGAGCGTTTGCGTCTCGCCGTCCGCCAGCGTGACGTCGTCGAACGTCTGTTGGTCGCAGCGGAGCATTTCGAGTTCCTCGACGGGCCGCATCCGTAGCGTGCCATCGGCTCCCAGCCAGAGCGACCGGGGAAGTCCGTACACGCCGGACCATCCTTTTTGCGGCTCGCCGCCCGGGTTGTCCGTCAGCCACGACCACATGATCTGCCGGCCTTGATCATCGACCAGTGCCTCGGGCGCGAAGTACGTGTTGTCGACCCAGGTCATGCGTCCGT
Source organism: uncultured Planctomycetaceae bacterium (assembly GCA_964444795.1). GTDB lineage: Bacteria > Planctomycetota > Planctomycetia > Pirellulales > Thermoguttaceae > JABMRP01. The sequence continues at coordinate 7,025 of CAYUIQ010000175.1, read as the reverse complement.
GGCTGGTGGGGATGAACCGATCGGCGCGGGTGTCGTAATCGCCGACGTAATACTGGCAGCCCTTGTTGTGACTGATGAACAGCAGCAGGTGCTTTTCACTCGGCGGGCCGCCCTCGGGGCTCGACGGCAAGGGGAGAAAACTGGGACACATGTTGTCCTCGCTACGGTCGGTCCACTCGTCGCGGCGCTGGTAGAAGACGCCCTTGTAGTTCCACTTCTGGAGGTCCTCCGACTCCAGGAGATAGAGCCGGTCGCCTTGATGTTCCGGCGGAGCGTCCGGCTTGCGCCCGTATTTGTTCAAGACCAACAGATTGCCGCCCAGGATGTAGTACTTCCCGTCCTTCTTCCAGATGTTGGTCGGATCGGCCGAGCCGTAGATGACCGGATTGCCGTCCTGGTCTTCAGTTTCGGTGATCCCCCACTCGGTCGACTTGATGACGGGATTCGCTTCGAGTTTCCGCCAATGGTCGTAATGGCGATCGTTGCTCTTGGCCAGCCCGATCCCCTTATCACCCCAGAGCATCCAGTAGGAGAGATATGCGGTTCCGTCGTCGTCGACGAACGCCCCGCCGCTAAAACATCCTTCGTCGCCGTCGCCGGGGCCGATGGCGTCGGGATGATGGCGCCAATGAACGAGATCCTTACTGGAGATATGCCCCCAACAAAAACCGACGCCGTTGCGGTTGTAGAGATACATCAGGTGATAACGCCCGTTGGCATAGAAACAGCCGTTAGAATCGCCGGGCCGTCCCATGTCCTCAGGCACGCAGAAGTGATAGCCCGGGCGGTACGGATCGTCGAGCAAACGTTCGCGCAGCAGCCGCGTCGATTGAACCACCGCCGCGGGGACGGGGTCGGCGACGGACCATTCCTTCGGCACGGCCGCGGTTTGCGACCCGTCGCCCGTGGTGCTGGCGGCGATCATCGACGCACTGTCCTCGCCCAACACGAGACATCCGTCCTGGAGCGTGGCGTCGCCGCCGAGTTTGATTTCGTTGAAACGCCCGGTCTTCTCGTAGGTTCCCGTCCTGGCAAAATCCCACCACGCCCAGGGCTCCAGCCCGGGGACTGGCTCTCCCGGCCGCATCGCGGCGATGGTCGCCCGGTCGAGCGGCCGGGCGTAGATCCGAGCATCCTTAATGCGTCCGGTGAAACGGTCGTTGCGATGGGCGAGATGGCGCGGTCCGAACATCACGATCGACCGCGGCCCGAACGAATACGGCTGTCCGCCGGTGGTGTACTTCGCGTAGGGTTCGCCGTTGCGGTAGACCGTGATGTGTTGGCCCTGATAGACGATCGCCATCTGCACGAACTCGTCCGGCGAGGCGGTCTCCTCGGGCCAATCGGATTGATCCTTCTCGGTGCGTTGATGACCGTTGCTGCCCGGCATCCATACCTTCGGCTGGAGTTCGCCGAAGACGATGCCGTCGAAACGGTCGATTCCATTGGCATCGATGGTCAGCGCCGTGCCGCCTTTCTGCGTGAGACTGGCGGGCGACACCCAGACGACCAGCGTTTTGTCGACCAAAGGTTTATCGGCGGCGGCGCACACGTTTGCGACGCATGTGGCGACGAGGATCGCCGCGAGTGGGAACAAAACCGTCTTCTTCATGTTGCGTTGCCTCCTGTTGCCGGTTTGGTCGGGATCGAGTGAACCCACGCCCCAGTGAATTTCGGATTTCCACGGTCCGGGCATCATTTTGCCGCGAGACCGTGCCATGGGTCAAGTAAGCCGGGCGTAGGCTTGACACTCCGGCCCATTCGCAGTACAAGAAAGGGTTCTCATGGGCACCCCCCGCTGACTACCCCCCACATACCCCGACTACGGTGCGGCTCAGCCCACCGGCGAGATTGCGACACATGGCGAAGAAGAAAACGAAGGCTGCTCCGAAGCGACGTCGCCCGGCTCAAGCCACGACCGTACCGGCGGTGCGAACGCAAATCGATCGGCTGGACCGGGAGTTGCTGAAGCTGATTGCCCAGCGGGCCAAGTTGGTGGCCGCCGAGGGCAAGCTTCGCCAAGCGGAAGGCGAACCGGTCTTCGACGCCACCCGAGACGAGGATGTGTTGGAGCGGGTGGAGAAAGCCAATAAGAGCGCCCTTTCGCGCGGCTCGGTCCGGGCCGTTTTTCGGGAGTTGCTCAGCGGTTGCCGGGCCATGGTGCGGCCGCTACGGGTCGCTTTTCTCGGTCCGACGTATAGTTTCAGCCATTTGGCGGCCATTCACCGATTTGGCCAGAGTGTCGAATTGGTGCCGGTGGGCAGCATCGCGGCGGTGTTCGAGGAAGTCAACCGCGGACATTCCGACTACGGGTTGGTCCCGGTGGAAAACTCGACCGATGGTCGCGTCGCCGACACGCTGGAGATGTTCGCTCGGCTACCGGTTCGGGTGTGCGGCGAGGTCGAACTGCAAATCCATCACACGCTCTTGGGCAAAGGTCCCCGCGAAGAAATCAAGGAGATTTACAGCAAGCCGCAGGCCCTTTCGCAGTGCCGCAACTGGGTGGCCCGCCATCTGCCGGCCGCGCGGACGATCGAAGTGACCAGCACATCCACCGCCGCGCAATTGGCCCGGGAAAAGCCGGGGGCCGCGGCAGTTGCCAGTCTCCAGGCAGGTATTCATTACGGCCTGGGGGTGCTGGCCGAGAACATCGAGGATAACCCGTCCAATGCTACCCGGTTTGCCGTCATCGGCAATCATTCGGCAAAGCGGACCGGCTGCGACCGGACGGCTATGATGTTCCAGGTCGAGCACCGGCCGGGGACGCTGGCCGAGGCAATGGGGATTTTCAAGCGAAATCGCCTGAATCTGACGTGGATCGAGTCGTTTCCGATCCCCGGATCCGATCGCGGGTATCTGTTCTTTGTGGAGATGGAGGGGCACGAGAACGACGCCCGAGTGCGCCGGGCAATCGCCTCGTTGGAGCGAAAAGCGTTGCGACTTTCGGTCCTGGGCTCCTTCCCCGCGGCCCCACCCGTCGGGTAGAATGGTGGGTTTGTCGAACTGTGGGGAGAATCGGCCGGGGGCGGATCGGACGAGCGATCGCCGTCACATCGGCTGAAGTCTATATCAATAAAGCACTTGCGTCCTGGAAGAGGAGTGGAAATCATGCGACGTCCGTATATTGCCGGCAATTGGAAGATGAACCTCGATCGGGCCTCGGCTATCTCGTTGGCCACCGAGGTGGCTTCCCAGACCACGGGGATCGAGGGAGTCGACGTGGCTTTGTGTCCGCCGAGCGTCTATCTCGATGCGGTCGGTTCGGTAATTTCCGGCTCGCAGATGGTCATGGGTGCCCAGAATATGTACCACCAGCCGGAGGGGGCATTTACCGGCGAACTTAGCGCCGCGATGCTGCTGGACGTCGGCTGCCGTTGTGTCATCCTCGGCCACAGTGAGCGCCGGCACGAGATGGGTGAATCCAATGAAGACGTCAATAAAAAAGTCTTGGCCGCTTTGGCGGCTGGGCTGGAACCGATTGTCTGTGTGGGCGAATTGTTGGCCGAGCGGGAGGCCGGAACGACCGGCGATGTGATCCGCAACCAGTTCGACGGCTCTCTGGCGGGCGTGACCGCCGAGCAGATGGGCCAGATTACACTGGCCTATGAGCCGGTTTGGGCCATTGGCACCGGCAAAGTCGCTTCGCCCGAGCAGGCGGAAGAAGTCCATCTCGACCTTCGCAAGCTGATGGAAGATCGCTACAATAGTGAAGTTGCCCAGGCGGTGCGAATTCAATATGGCGGAAGCGTCAAGCCCGGCAATGCGGCCGAATTGCTCGCCAAGCCCAATATCGACGGTTGTCTGATCGGCGGAGCGAGTCTCAAGGCCGATCTATTTGTGCCGGTGATTCGTACCGCTGCGGAATAGCCATCGATAACCCCCCACTTTGCAGTAACGTTACACCCCCACGCACGCGAGAATGAAGGCCGGAAGTCATGGGAATCTTCTTGATGATCTTGTTGTTGCTGACCGCCTTGTTCTTGATCTTGCTGGTGCTTGTCCAGCGAGGCAAAGGGGGAGGACTGTCCGGTGCGTTCGGCGGCATGGGCGGTCAGAGCGCCTTTGGGACCAAGGCGGGTAGTACGTTCATGTGGGTTACGTTTGGAGTCGTCGCCTTTTGGATTCTCCTCTGCGTATTCAGCGTGTGGTATTTCAGCCACAGCAGGCTGGACAGAATGGGCGGCTCCGCTCCCGCGACGTCCTCCGAGTCGACGCCCGACGGAGAGGGCTAGTCATCACACCTTTTCGGGAGTGCCGTTGCCTTGTTGCTAAGCATGACCGGTTTCGGCGAAGCGCACAACCTGCAGGACGGGCTGAGCGTGCGCTTCGAGGTCCGCGCCATCAATAGTCGATACTTCAAGCTTTCGCTCCGCGGCAGCGAGGGATACGCGGCGCTGGAGCCGAGGATCGAGGCGGCGGTGCGTCGGCGGATTCGGCGGGGAACGGTGCAAGTGTCGTTGCGGGTCGAGCAGGCCAAAACGCCCGACGATTACCGAATCAACGCCGCGGTCCTGGAGAGCTACCGGAGCCAGCTTCACGAAGTCGCCGGTCGGTGCAATCTACCCGACCCGGTCAATTTCGACGCCCTACTCGCCCTGCCCGGGGTCGTTGAGGAAGAGCAGGCCGAACGGGCCGACGCGGAGACCGACTGGCCGATCATCGGCCGCACCTTGGAAACCGCCCTGGAAAACCTCCTGCGGATGCGCGCCGACGAAGGCGGTGCCATGGCCAAGGATCTTCAGACCAATTGCCAAACCATCGTGGCCAATCTCGAAGAAATCGAAGGCCGCGCCCCGGGCGTGGTCGACCAGTATCGCCGAAGGTTGCACGAGCGGCTGAGCAAGGTATTGGCCGAGTATGAAGTTACCCTCGAACCGGCCGATCTGCTCCGAGAGGTCGGCATGTTTGCCGATCGCAGCGACATTTCCGAGGAAACCGTACGACTGAAAAGCCATCTGGAACAGTTTCGCTCGATCATGGCCCTGCCCGAAAGCGCCGGCCGGAAGCTCGAATTTCTCACGCAAGAGATGTTCCGGGAAGCCAATACCATCGGCTCCAAGGCCAACGACGTGGAAATCACCGCCGGAGTCATCGAGATCAAGGCGGCGATCGAGCGAATTCGCGAGATGATCCAGAACGTTGAGTGACCCCAACCCTGAGTAGCGATGGCCACGGTAGCACGCGGCAAATTGATTATTGTGTCCGGACCGTCGGGAGCGGGGAAGACGTCGGTATTACGCCGGGTGTTTGCCGAGACGTCGGTGCCGCTGGTGGCCAGTGTTTCGGCAACCACGCGTCCGCCCAGAGCCGGCGAGGTCGACGGGGCCGACTACCGGTTTCTCACCCCGGAAGAATTCGACCGGCGCCGCCGGCAGGATCAGTTCATCGAGTGTTTTGAGGTTTTCGGCAGCGGTCACTGGTACGGGACCCTGGAAAGCGAGGTAACCCCTGGCCTTGACGCGGGGAAATGGGTAGTCTTGGAGATTGACGTGCAAGGCGCCATGGCCGTCTTGGAGCGTTTTCCCGACGCTCTCTCCTTCTTCATCCGCACCAGTTCGCTCGATCAGCTTGAGCAGCGACTGCGCGGCCGGGGCACCGAGAGCGAAGAGGCGCTGAAGCGGCGGATCGACGAAGCACGCAATGAACTCGAATTTGCCGATCGGTATCGGTATCAGGTGATCAACGACGATCTGGACCATGCGGTCCGGAAAATCCGTGAAACTCTGGAGAGGCTCGAAAAGGAGACCCAACAAGATGCTCGATGACCTGCGGGAAGAGAAGATCGTCAATAAGGTCGGGGGGCGATTCAAACTGTCGACCCTGATCCAGAAACGGCTCGTCGCGTTGAATGCCGGCAGCCGGCCTTTGGTGGATATCAAGAAAGACGACAAGTTCGAGATCGTCATCCAGGAGATCCTCCAGGACAAGATCCGGTTGGACCTGGACTCCAACGTTCAGATTGTCGGCGAGTCGGGAACCACCGGACCCGCGGAACTGGAACTGCCCAGCCCATGAACGGCCGCGAGTTGATTATCGGCGTGACCGGCGGCATTGCCGCGTTCAAGACGGCGGCCCTGGTGAGCAAGCTGGTGCAAGCCGGGGCGGGCGTGACGGTGGTGATGACCGAGGCGGCCACGCATCTGGTTGGCCCCAAGACGTTCGAGGCCCTATCCGGCCGGTCGGTGGCGACCGAGACGTTCGGCCCCAGTGCGCATCCTCATATCGAACTGGCCGAGTCGGCCGATTTGCTGTGTGTCGCGCCGGCCACGGCCAACATCCTGGCAAAGATCGCCGGGGGACTTGGCGACGATCTCCTCAGCACGCTTCTTTTGGCGTTTTCCGGCCCGGCGCTGCTGGCTCCCGCCATGAACCACCGCATGTGGGAAAAGCCGGCCGTGCAGCGCAACGTGGCCCAGGTCCGAACCGACGGATACCACATCATCGAACCGGGCGAAGGCTACCTCAGTTGCGGCACCCGAGGCCGGGGACGCATGGCCGAGCCGGAACAGATTTTCGCAACCATTGCCGAGATGCTGCCGAAGGTCGCGTGACGAAGCCCGCAACCGAGTTCGTTTAACGCCCATGTCCCGCATTCTGATTACTTCCGGTCCCACGCGGCAGTACCTCGACCCGGTGCGCTACCTGACCAATGCCTCCAGCGGTCGCATGGGCCGAGCGTTGGCCGATGCGGTGATCGAGGCCGGGCACGAAGCGGTCGTGGTCAGCGGGCCGGTCGACGTCGATTATCCGGACGCTGCCCGGGTGGTTCCCGTTATTTCCACCGAGGAGATGCTCGAAGCGTGCCTCGACGTGTTTCCTTCGTGCGACGGATTGATCGGTGTGGCCGCTCCGTCGGACTACCGGCCGGTGCGGATCTCGCCGCACAAGATCCCCAAGACCGGCGAGCCGATCAAGTTGCACCTGATCGAGACCCCCGATGTGGTGGCCCTGTTGGGCACGATCAAGACCACCCAGTGGATGGTCGCCTTTGCCCTGGAAACCCAAGACCATCGGATCCGCGCCTT
>CAYUIQ010000174.1:0-19290 GCA_964444795.1 uncultured Planctomycetaceae bacterium | reverse complement strand
CACACAGGCCGACCAGATCGGCGCCGCTGAAACCGTCGGTCTGCTGGACCAGTTGATCGAAGTCGATGTCGCCGCCGACGGGGCAACCTCGCAATCGCAGTTCCAGGAGCACGCGTCTCGCCTCCGCGCCGGGTAGCGGGATGTAACATTTCTCGGAAAACCGGGGCGGCCGCAACAGGGCGTCGTCCAGCAGCCACGGCTCGTTGGTGGCCGCCAGAAACAGCAGTCCCTTGGGCCGGCCATGCACGCCGTCCAGTTCCTGCAATAGTTGGTTCAGCAAACGGCGCGACGGTTCGCTGGCGTCGCCCCGACTGCGCGACGCGCCGATTGCGTCGATCTCATCGACGAAGACGACCGCCCCCTCGGTGTGGCTACGCACTTCGTCGAAGATCTCGGCCAATTTCGCCTCGCTCTGACCGTAATACTGGCTGAGCACCTGCGAGGGCTTGAGCGAAAAGAAGGGCAGCGCCATTTCGCCGGCCACCGCCTTGGCCACCATCGTCTTGCCCGTTCCGGGAGGTCCAAACAGCAGCATCCCGCCGCCCATCTCCAGGCCGTATTGGGCCAGTTTCTCGGGGTTGCGAGCCGGATAGATCATTCGCACCCGGAGCGTCTCCTTGACCTGCTCCAATCCGGCGATGTCGCCGAACGTGATGCCCGTCTCCAGGCGGGGACCTTCCGGCGACGACCTCTCGGCGGAGCCTTCCCCGCTACCCGCCGGGGCAACACCGGCCGTCTCCGGTAGCTCGCCTTTCAGGGCGCGGACCGAGTCGAGAAGCTGTCGGGCGCGTCGGGCGAGGTTCAATTTCTCCTCGCGCTGGCTCGCTCGGGCCGCCTGCTGGAAGAGCAGCTCGCTCGCCCGAGCGTAGCTGACAATCGCCGCGGGGCGATCGTGGCGTCCCAATGCACCATTGCCGGCATCGATCAGGGCCACCAGTTGACGTCCGAAATCGTCTTCAGCCGGAGTCATGACATCAGGCCTCCCGCTGGGGCGGATTCGGTTGCGATGGCTTCGGCTCGGCCTGTGCCTGTCGGGCGGCTTCGGTGCCCTTGGCGATGGCCGCGTCGAGTTCATCCATCACGCCGTCGAGTTCCGGTTCGGCGGCGGCCGTTTCGGTCACGGCGGCGGGCGTTTCGGCCACGGCGGCGGGCGTTTCGGCCACTTCGCCGTCGAGTTCGGCCATCAGATCATCGAGCGAACCATCGGATGCCGTCTCGCTGATCCGCTCGACGCCGTCGGTCACGTGCTGCAACAACGAGGCCAGCTTCTCTTGCTGGAGCGTTCCCTCGATCGTCGCCTCGTTGATGAAGCTCTCGACTTCGCTCATGTCCATCTCCGACAGAGCCGAAGCGACGCCCATCCGCTCGAAGAAGGCCATGTTCTCCTTGATCACCAAAAAACCGTTGACCGACCGGAGCATCTTCTGGCAGTAGGAAATGCGGGTCTCCAGGCCGGTGCCGCGGGTGCGGAGATCTTGGATCTTTCGGGCGATCGACCGTTTCTGCGAGGCCGAGGTGGCCTGGGCGTACTCGCTTTTCAGTTGGGTTTCGTCTTTTTCGAGTCGTTCGGTTTCCGCATCGATTTTCCGCTGCTCGTTCTGCAGGGAGAGTTGCTCTCGCTTCAGGTCGTCGACGGTCAGATCCTTCAACGTGCGTTTCTGCTTGCCGAACAGATTGCTCAAGAATCCCATGTTCTATCCTTTCTTGTGGAAAAAGCCGTCTTGTGGGAAAAGCCGGCCGTGTCCGATGGTTGCCGGAGGCGTATGGACTGATTGCGTTTCATCCCGTAACCCCCCTCTCCAGCGTGGGGGTGAGAAAATTCGGCGTCCTCTTGACACGCCAGATTAACCCCGTATTATGAGGATGTCAAGTACGTGATGAACAGATCACGACAATTTTATTATAAATTCGGACCCTCTGATACTAATATACACATTTACTGACCGAATCCGACAGATATTTACAGATTATTACAATGTTTGGGAAACTTTTCAAATCGAAACGAGAACGAGAGCTCCAGCGCGATATCGCCATCCAGCGGGCTCTGGCCCTCCACCGGCAGCATGCCAGCAAGCTTCAGCAGCACGAGCGGCAGTACATGGAGAAGGCCCTGCGGGCGAAAAAGGGCGGCGACAAGGTGAATTTCCAGCGGCTCTGCCGGATGGTCGCGCAAACGACCAACGAGCGCCGATCCGTGGAGAGCCAACTGCTCTATTTCGAGACCATTCTGCAAACCCGGGACAAAGTCGGACTTTTCAAGGACTTCGCCTCGGGGATGAAGGCGATGGCCCGATCGATCGGCGACGTCTTCAAGGACTTCAACGCCGGCGAGGTGCTCCACGACGTGGAAACGGCCCTGGCGCAGAGCAACCAGTTGGAAATGACGATGGGTTTGGTGCTGGACCGCATCAGTACGGCCGAGATGTCGGCTCCCACCGAGGGCGACGGAATCTCGGCCGAAGAGATCGAGCGGATCGTCACCGGCCAGGCCGCCTCGCAAGAGACCAACGTCGACCAGGAGATCGCGGCCGGCCTGAAGGCCATCGAGCAGGAATTGACCGGCGGCGAGTCGGCCGGCCAGTAGCACGAAATCTTCCATGACCCTTCTCTACGAGCACTACCTCGAACATTACCAGGCGGCCCAACGCGCCTTGGCCGACAAGCAACTGCCCGAGGCACGTCGCCGGCTGTTGCTGGCTTCGCGCGCCTTGTTGGAGATGGCCGGTCAGACGCGCGACGAGCAACTCCGCGGCGATCGGAAGAAGAAAGGGCTCCGCCTGCTGGAACTGGCCGGCAAAATTCCCGCCGACGAGAGGCCGCCGGGAGCGTCGCCTGCCAAGCGACAAGATACCACCCTGGGCGACCAGCCCGTGGCCGAATCGGCCGATGGGAGTAAGGAGAATCGCTGGCAGGTGACCGAGAAGCCGGGTATCGCCTTTGACGATATCGCCGGGCTGGAGACGGTCAAGGACCTGATTCGACGGCGGGTAATCCTGCCCTTTCGGCGCCCCGATCTGGCCGAACAATACGGCCGAAAGCCGGGGGGCGGCATCTTGATGTACGGCCCTCCGGGAACCGGCAAAACAATGATGGCCAAGGCCATCGCTACCGAACTCGACGCCGCCTTCTTCAATGTCCAATGCAGCGACATCATGAGTAAATGGGTGGGCGACGCCGAAGCCAACCTGCGGGAATTATTCCAAACGGCCCGGTCGCACACCGCTTCGGTCATCTTTCTCGACGAGACCGAGGCGTTGATCTCCCGGCGCGGCGGGAACTCGACCGTGATGAACCGCCTGATTCCCGAGTTCCTGGCCCAGATCGACGGGCTGAAGAGCGACCGGGGCGGGCTGTTGATGTTGGGCGCTACGAACCGGCCCTGGGACCTCGATCCGGCGGCCATGCGACACGGCCGTTTCGGCGAGCACGTCTATGTGGGGCTTCCCGACCCGTGCGCCCGACAGTTCATTCTCCAGTCGACTTTGGGAAAAATCCCCCGCGACGAGCAGGTCGACGTCGACCATCTGGCCGAACGGACCGACGGCTACTCGGGCGCCGATCTGCACGGACTGGTCGATCGGATTGTGGACCCGGCCTTCGAGCAGGCGATGCTGGCCGGTAAGCCGGTGCCCGTGTGCGTCGAAGACGTCCAACGGGGGCTGGAGCAGACACGGCCTTCGGTCTCGCGGCGCGAGTTGGCCCGATACGAGAAATTCCGCCGCGAGGGAGAATAGCATGGGCCGAGTGGACGATGGTTTCGGAAAGGTGATCGGCTGGTTCGGCTCGTTGTTGAAGCTACCGTTGCAGATTTGTCTGGTGCCGATCCTTTTCGTGGGGCTCATTGCCGGGGGAATCTGGGGATGGGTGAAGCTCACTGGCGGACCGCCCGCGATGCCGACGGCCGTTTCCGAAGCGGTCGAGTCGTCCTGTACACAAGCCGCCGCCGCACTGCCCGAACCCGAGCGGATGTATCGGCCCACGTTGGTGCTCCCCCTGGTCGACGACCACCGGCTGCTGATCACCGAAGGGCTCCGCGAGGCCGTTGCCGACGGGAAACGTTACGAAGTGATCGACCCGAGCGTCTTGACTCGCCTGGGAGCAAAGCTCCGTGACGTGATGGGCGCGAGCGACGAGCGGGTCTCCGATCCGGCCGAAGCAGCGAAACTCGCTAAGAAAGCGGGCGCCGAGGTCGTGTTGTACGGCCACGTCGAGACGCTGGGGGGCAACGAGGAGACCGCCGAAGTTGCCTTTCGGCTTTGTGCCCTGGAAGTCGAGACGGGCGAGTTGCTTGTCGACCACCGCACGTTTACAGGTGATTCGCAGCCGGACCCCGTGGCCGAGAAATCCGCGGCCGATCTGGCGGCGGTCGATCTGACGGCGTCCGATTCCGGCTCGACGTGGCGGGGGGGTATTCTCCTGGGTCTGGCCGGTTTCGCTCTGGTCTGGCCGCTGCTGATGATCCCCACGATGCGTCGCGTGCTCGATCGGGAGAGCAACGCGGCCACGGCCTTTGCGCTACTTCTGCTGGTGGCCGTCCCCGCCGCGATCGCCTGGCCGCTGGTGTTCGCCGGCGGCGGCGGAATCTTCAGAGCGATCCTCTACGGTCTGGCCGTGGTCGCCGCCGGCGCTTGGTGCGTGGCGGTGATGTCGCGGGTGGCGGAAATGGAGTAGGCCCGTCAGTCGCCGGATTTGCCATGGGGCGTTGCCGTGACGGACTTGGGGAGCATGTCAGGCGTACTGGGTGCGGCGGGGTTTCGCCTCTTCGGCAGTGTAGAACGCTCCTTCCTCGTGACGCGTCCATTCGGTAACGATGATCAACCAGGCGAAGCTGGCAACCGCCACCAGCAGTGCCAGGCCGTTCATCTCTTTCTTCAGCAGCGTATCATACAGGCCGTGCAGGATCATCGGCACGGCCATGACCCACAACAGGGTGGCCAGCCACTCGCCCACACCCAGATCGCCTTGAATCGAACCTCTTCGACGGAAGAGCGAAATGGCGGCGGCACCGCCCCAGATGGCGTGGAGAGCGACACAGGAGATAAACCGCACGGCATAGATGCCACCGGTCGAGATGCCGTTATAGTATCCCGAGGAGTACATAATCCCCTCGGCCACGCCGAAGCCGACGCCGCTGGCCAGTCCCCAGACGCACGCGCCGCGCCATCCGAGGTCGCCTTTATCGCGGAGGCGAAAGACGACCGGCATCAGCTTGCAGAGTTCCTCGCAAAGTCCCACGCCACAAGTGAAGCCGAGAAAGCTCAGTAGAAATCCGTTTGCCGGGTCCATGGCGGCGCGGTACGAGAAACCGATAAACTTGAAGATGTAAAAGACAATCACCAGGATACTGCGACCGACCACGATCCAATTCTGCGTGAATTCGGCGATCCACTGCACGACGAACAAGAACAGGATGCCCGCCGTGGCCGTGCATAGTCCGACCCACAGAATGTGCTTCATTGTCGCCTTGCCCGGCTGAAATAGAAGCCAGATGGCCCCGGCGAAACCGGCTGCCGCCAGGAAGGCGTAAAGCCACTGAACCATGCTTCCGTGTGACAGATGGGCACCCTCAAGTTTGTGTTCGGGTATCAACTCAAAAAACTCGTCGTCGGTCAGTTCCTCACCGCCCAACAGGCGAATTGCCTTGTCCGGTTCCGTTTCCAGCAAATCCTCAAAGGCCTTGCCTACGGTGCGATCCACCCGCTGCTGGAGCTGCTCCTCTTCGGACATCAGCGAGACACCCAGGGGGATCAGCGCCACGGCAAACAGCCAGTAAAGCAGGACCGGTCTCGACTTCGGCCGGAGGCTGACCGGTGGCGAAGGGGCTCGGGCAGCCGATGTTTCGGCCTTCTTTACGCGTGCTTGGGGTGACGCAGGGCGGGTTGTTCGACCGGCTTCCGGGTGGGGCGAACGAGGCGACGGCCGGGACTCGATCTGGCGGCGAAACTTCTCGCCCTCGGTCTCAGCCGAGGGGCCGCTCTTCCCGTCGTCGAGCCACTCCATCGCGGAATCCTCCGCGGCCGAATCCTCCGCGGCCGCCGGAGCCGGTATCTTGACCGGACGCCGACAGTGAGGACACCGTGCCGAGCGGCCAGCGAACGCGTCGGGGGCCTGAAGCTTCTTCCCGCACTCAGAACAGCGAACCTCAATGGTCATCGCGTCCCCTTTCACCGGAACGATTGCTCGATGCCGTGGATTCCGCCCGTTGACCGACCCTTCGGCCAGTGGCGTGCGAACCATCCGCCCGTGAATCGTGCCGCGAAGCCATCCGCCCGATGGGCCCCGAGCCCGTCCCTCGTATTGTCCAGAGATTCAGTCCGAGACACAATAGTCTGTCGCGGATTTTGGTGTGATTCTTCTATCATGGGCAGATCTGGCCATTGTACCGCCAGAAGTGGCGGGGCCGTTTTCTCCCGGGTCTGGCCTGTTTCGCCCTGGTCTGGCCGCTGCTGATGATCCCCACGATGCGTCGCGTGCTCGATCGGGAGAGCAACGCGGCCACGGCCTTTGCGCTACTTCTGCTGGTGGCCGTCCCCGCCGCGATCGCCTGGCCGCTGGTGTTCGCCGGCGGCGGCGGAATCTTCAGAGCGATCCTCTACGGTCTGGCCGTGGTCGCCGCCGGCGCTTGGTGCGTGGCGGTGATGTCTCGCGTGGCGGATATGGAGTAGCTCGGTCAGCCCTGCTTCCGCCGTAACCGGTAGCCCGCCATTGCGGCGATGGCCAGCAGCCCCAGCACGAAGGTCGACGGCTCGGGCACCGCTTGGAAAGCGAACAGGCGGACGTTGTCGAAGTAGGCTTGGCCGTAGGTGGTTCCGGGGGGCGTGCTCAGGCGGATGCCCAGGTCTTCACCCAGTAGGGGGTGACTTCCGCCGGTGGTGAACTCGACGGCCGAAGTGACGTAGAAGAAGGCCTGATTCTCGATCACGTCAAGCGTGTCGAGATCGGCGGCCAGGACTTCTCCACCGGCTAGCAGTTCGACCTGGTAACCGGCAAAGGGCGTCGACGTCCGGTCGGCCACTTCGGCCAGCAGGACGTAGTGGTAGTCGGGCTGGAGCGTGACGCCGGTGAGCGTTTGCGTGAGACTGGCGCCCCGTTCGACGAACGCGCTCTGCGAGCCGTCGGCGGGCGTGATCTGCGAAGCGTCTTCAAAGATGCCGGCGTTGGCCGTTCCGCCGGGAACCCAGCCGATGGCGCCCATCTTCCAGACGGTCGGGTTAGTGGCCGAGGCAATGTCGTCCATCTCGAAGCTGGGATTGTTCACCAGCACCGCGGCGCCGCTAATCTTGGTAACCTGCACGTCGTCGTAGACGGCTTGTCCCGTGCCGCCGCCCGTCAGATTGATACTCAGGGGCGATCCCAGCGCGGCGTTGTGATTCGTCGTGGCATAAAGCCGATTTGCCTCGAACTGTCCAGGACCGACCGGCGGCCCCTTGCGCATGTTCGTGTCGTTGAGCCAGCCGAGCGGTTGGCTGCCAGCGACCAGGTTCATCGAGTGGGCCGGCGTGGAACTGCCGACACGATGGCCCCAAGCGACGTCGAGGACGTAAAGCGTGTCGGCCTCCAGTCCCGGTCCCGGCAGCGGATCGGAGACCATGGTGCCGCCGACGTTGACGAACCCGACCTGATTCCCGTCGGGAATCGGATCGGTGAAGATGCCCGCGGGCGGGTTGAAATTGCCCGAGTTGTTCGTGGTCCAACCGGGAACGCTATTGGTCCATCCACCCGGGGCAGCGTGGGCCGGTTCCTCGAAGCTGCCGTTGGCCACGTTGAGTTTCGTGACCGTCGCTGTGGACACCTCGGCTGGGGCGAAAACAAACGTGCCGGCCGCATAGCGATTGGCCGGTCCGCCGTCGGGAGTGGCGGGGAACTGTCCGGCGGTAGCACCCCAACGGGAAGTGCCGACGAACGACAGCGTCCCGTTGCCGTCGTGCGTCTGCCAGGGAGTCGGCGCGCCCGCGTTGCCGACGAGTTCGGCCGCGTTGTATCCTTCACCCACGATCGTCCCCTGGAATCCGCCGGGAAGCAGTAGCGGCGTGGCCAATTCCCGGTAGCGGTTACCACCGATCAGCACGTCACCGCCGCCGGTGAACGAAAGGGTGGCCAGCTCGGCGCCGGTGTTGTCGCTGGGATGTCGGGCGTAGAGTCGTGCGGTGATCGTACCGTTGATTCCATCGCTGGCACTGTCGAAAACGCCCAGGTGCGTGATCTCGACCGGACCGTTGGTGTCGAAATCCATGCCCAGCGATCCACCGAAATTCTGATTGCCGACGGTGCCCGCGGAAACCGCGTAGGCAGGCATGAAGTCGAACGTCGGCTCGAAGGCAAACGTACCCGAGCCCATGAGCCAATCGCCGTCGGCGTTGTTGGGAAACGAGTTGGGGTTCAATCCCCATCGCTTTGCCTGCACACCGGGCCCCGCGGGAATGGTAATCAACCCTCCGCCGTCGTCCTTGGTGAAACCGAAACCGCCGACGTTGGAATTCAGATTCATGTCGGTCGCCGAGTGGCTGTTGGAGGCCACCGTATAGGTGCCCGGTTGGAGGATCACCGGCGTAGGTAGCGTCTTGAGCCGCACGGCGCTGTCCAGCGTACCCGGGTCGGCATTGGTGAAGGTCATCGTCGTGCCCGGCACCAGCGTGCCCGTATTGCCGCTGCGCGTCCAGATTTGCGCCGTGAGCGACCCGGCGATACCATTGGACAGGTCGTCGAATACGCCGACGTGCGTGACTTCGACGGGTACGTTAACCGTGAAGTCGTTGCCCAACTCGCCGCCGAATCCCTGGTTGCCGGCCTGACCGGGATTGAAGTTCAACATGATCGACGCGGCCGGTGCCGCAGCGGTGCAAATCAACACGGCCATCAGACCCAATGCAAACAGACCGATCGATCGACGTTTCATGATTTCATCTCCCAACAGAAAAGGGGCTCAGTGGAGAAGCAGTTTCCGCACCGGTGGTCCGAAAAATCAGGCATACGGCGCGACAGCCTATCAGTTGCCAGAATAGTCGGCATCGGTACGCAATGCAAACGATTTACCGGGAAATCGAGGGCGAACTGCCTTTGCGGTAGCATTACGCCGCCCAGGGGCAGATGACACTACGAGTGGGTTATTACCCGCCGATTGGCGGGTTTTACGGCAATGACAGAACAACCCCTTCAGCCCCCGACTTTGTCGGGGGGCGACGGATAGACGGGAGGATGCGTCGCGTGGAGGTGAGCCGCCCCCCGGCAGAGCCGGGGGCTGAGCGGGGATCGCTCAATACACGACATTCAGCCGGCCCGTGGGCATTTCGATATTGGCCCAGAAGGGGTGCTGGCGATCGCCCCGGCGGCGGACGTCTTCGAGCAACAGGTACAAGTCGGGCTGGATCGCCCGGTTGTGGCCCGTGCCGCGGCGGCCGTTGACGTAGACGATGGTGCCGCCTTTGAACATTTCGGGCGAGAGCCAGATCGTCGTTCGCTTGGCTCCGGTTGTAATGCGGACGGTGTGAGAGAATTCCTTGCGGGTCTTGCCCGGGTTTTCCGGGTCTCGGACGTTGCGGAGCGCCACGGACATCTTGGCGTCGACTTTCGCCGCGCGGACCGATTTCGCCGGCGGCCAATGGGCCGGATCGACCATCGTGGCGGAGGGAAGACCCTCGAACTCGACCCACCAGAAGTAGTTGTCCCAGGGGCGCATCGTGACGCAGGTGAACTCCTCGGGAAAGAAGTTACGGCGCTGGCGGCCCATCCAATCGAACAGGCGGTGGATCTCGTCGGAGAAATCCTCGTGCCCCCGGCCCATGTATTCGACCACGGTGGTCGGATAGTGGTAGCGCAGGTAGCGGTCGAGCACGCGGGCGCTGTAAACGAGGCGTTTGCCGTCCAATTCGCCGAAGATGCAGTAGAGCGGCAGAATTTTGCCGTTGGGCCAGTAATGCGTGCCATAGCGATCGGCCTTGGCGACGATGGGAATCACGCCGGCCCACAGGTCGGGATGGGCCAGACCGATGTCCCACGCTGCCTCGCCGCCGGCCGAATGGCCCGAGAGGTACACACGATCGGTATCGACGGCAAACCGGCGGCAGGCGTCGCGGAGGCAGTTAAGCACGGCGACGTGTTCCAGCGCGGAATATCCGTAGCTGCGCTGCTGCGCGGCTGCCCAAACCGGCGCCACAACGATGTATCCATGGCGCGAGGCCTGACCGCGACGAATTCCTCCCTGGGAAGCCCACGGCCCGGCCCACCAATCGATCTGGAGGTCGGGCGTGGTGCTCATTCCGTGTAGGGTTACGATGGTCGGATAACGCCGATAGGGATCGTACTCCGGCGGCAATTGCACGGCGTAAGCCACCGGCGGCTCCTTGGGCAGCGTGGCGACCTCGAACCGATAGTATCCCGGTTGCCGCGGATCCGCCGCGGGAACTTCGCCCGGTGGTTTCATGTGGGTAATCAGCTTGGCCACGGTCTCCGGCGAATCGGCTTCTGTCGACGAGAACTGCTCGAACAACTGGCGCCGATCGATGTCCAGCGGTTCGTTGAGATACTGGCGTACCAGCTCCCGCACCTCATACATCGCCAGGGCAACCGAGAGGTTCTCGACGGCGTCGTTGTTACCCACCAGCCAGCCGCTAATGGCCAGCGAGAGCCGGTCGCCCGGCAGGCTCGATTCGTCGCCGGCCAAGCGGCGGAACGAAGCCAAACGGCCGCGTGTTGCGTAGCTCAACTCGCTGACAATTTCCTTGCGGACGGGCCCGATGCGCTTCTGCAAGGCGGGATCCTCGATCCTTCGCAGGAGATCGTCGAACCGGACGAGATCGCTCTCGCGCTGGGCCAGGTATTCGGTGTCCTCGCCGACGATATCGCTGACCGCCTGGAGAATCTCGCCGGCCACGCCCTCCGAGGGAAAAGCCTTCAGGGTCTGGTGTGCCAGCCGATACTGGCCCGCCTCTCGACGCAGTCGAAGCTCGTCGAGCTTCTGCCGGGCCGAGAGCTGGCGCAGCGAGCGGATGGTCGGGTCAAGATCCCGGGCGGTTTCCGCGCCGGGGAAATCGAGGAGGATTTTCTCCAGTTGCTTCCGCGCGTCGTCGTAGCGCTCCGACTGGATGTACAGCCGGGCAACCTCCTTGCGGAGCTCGACGATCTTTTTCTGGCGGGCCGCGGGGGTTGCGGCGGCATGGGCTCGGACCGCCCTCTCGATTTGCTTGGCCAAGATTCGGTCGAGGATCTCCCGGGGAATCGACGTCGTGGCCATCCGCATGTCCCAGCGGTAATTGACGCCTTCCACCTTGGTCCACGAAGGACTGATTTCGGTGATCGCCTGGACAATCGAAAGCTCTTTGTTGCCGTCCTGCATCGTCACGGTGCGCACCCCGAAATCGTCGAACGGCGTGACGCGCAGAATCGGACCCACCCGGGCGACCTGCTGATTGCCCGAATGGGTCCGCTGATCGGGAATACGAAAGACCATGTCCGGATCCGACGAATTGATCTCCTGGACCTGCTGGCGGGGAATAAACGTGCGGCGCAGATTGTCGTCGAGCAAGAGGATGGGTCGAACTCTGGCCCCTCCGCCGGTCATCGGCTTGTCAATTGTCGCCAGATTGGAGATGTAGTTGTGCGTTCCCTTGAGCGTCCGGCCGTCTTTGGTGATCACCTCGACCTCGACCCCGCGCGCTGCCGTCGGCCACGCCGCGAAGCCCGACACTCCGATGCTCAGCGCGAGACAGAGCCCCAGGCGGAGGGCCCCTCTGACCACGCGAGTGAAGCCCCGACTGAGGCGTGGCTGGTGTGGGTGCCGATTCATTGGCCGGCGCTTCATTAACTCTGTCCCGTTCGGTGAGTGCATGGGTGATCCGCCGGTGGCGCGCGTTGCCCCTTCGGTTCATTCTGCCCTCTCTCACCCGCAAGTCAAGCAAGGGCGCAGCCTCGACCCGCCACATTGGGTGGGCTGCTGTTGAAATGAGTGCCATGGGCGGCTTGCCCTCCCTCGCTTTGGGGGGGATTCGGCAAGGGCGCGCAAGCCACCCATGACGCCCAAAATGACGCATTCTGCATAGTCCAACGGGGGGCCTCACCATCCGAACCATTGACACCTGCCCTGGGCTAATGCAAAACTAGCGTATCTAGGAAGACTATTATGAATCCAAGGCCCATTCTTCGACTCGTTCTGCTTGCCCTGATCGGCGGTGCCGTTGTTCTGGCGCTGGTGGCGTTTCTGCTGTTGGCGTTGGCCGTTTTGCTTGCCGCGATGGACGACCTCGTCGGCAGCGCGGTGCTACGCTATATTGCCTTGGGGTGTGGTGTTCTCTGGGTGGTGGACCTGGTGTGCCTGGTTCTGGTCCAGGGTATCCACGCGATTTCCCACGACGATCCGTCCGAGGGGCCCGATTGACGATGTCCCGGCAGATCGGTCGTTTTTCGCCTTCCTAAACGACGGCAGCGGCGGCGATGGCCATTCGATTCTCGTGCAACCAATGTGATCGACCGTTGGGCATTGCCAGCCGGAAGGCGGGCAGTGAGATCAACTGCCCACACTGCGGAGCAGTCCAGGTCGTCCCCAACGAAGAAGCGGCGGCGGCGTCCGAGGCGATGAAATCCCTGGGACCCGCCTCCCCCGTCCAGGGCGGTTCGCCAAACATCGTCGCCGACGGCTCTCCGGCCATCGCCCCCCGCGACTCGTCCACTCGGATCGTCGCATCGTCCCCCGGCGGTTCGTTTGGCTCCCGGGCACCGGCCGGGATGATCCTTTACCCGCGAAACACGATCTACGTGCGCGGAGCACTCTTTGCCGTCGTGGCCATCGGTGCGTTCCTTTCCGGCTATTTCATCGGCCAAGGCGACGCGACGGTGGAGAAGCAGGAAGAAGTCGAAGAGAAGCCTCCCGAGACCCTGCTCATCCAGGGGATCATCAACTACCGCAAGGATGAAGCGACCGCTTCCGGCGATCATCGGGCGGTGGTTCTGGCGCTGCCCGAGGGGAAGGTTCCCAAGGAGCGGATCCCGTCCCGCGGCTTCCGGCCGCAAGACGCTCCGCTGGCGGAGGATTCGCGCGAAATGCGCCGGCTTGCCGAATTGGGGGGAGCGTGTGCTCGGGTGGGCGAGTCAGGTGTCTTCAACCTGCGTGTTCCCGAACCGGGACCCTACCGGTTCCTGCTCATCTCGGGAAATACCGAACGCCCCTCCGAGGGCAGCGGAAGCGAAGCGGACGAAATCGAACTGAACTCGATCGGCAAAGTGTTCTCCACGCCGGCATTACTCTTAGGCCGCCAGAAATACTTTTGGTCACCCAAAGCCCACGACGTCACCGCCGAATTCGGCGCGCTGAATCACGACTTCGGCCTCAGCGGCGAGTAGAGCCCCCGTAGCTACGCTCGCCAGAGCGTGGGAAAAACGGGCATGCCCACGTTCTGGCGAACGCAGCTACCACCACGAGTCTTCTCATGCACCCGTGGTCGCGGGACGGTTGGGGGGGTACAATGGGGCATGACCATCGCCCTCTGACCTCACCGGCTGAATCATGTCCGAGACTTCGCCCCGATATCTGGTGCCGTTTCATCCCAAGCGGGTTCCCCATTTCTTCACCGACGTATTGATCGTCGGCGGAGGGTTGGCGGGGCTTCGCACGGCGTTGGAGGTCGATCCGGGATTGTCGGTGCTGGTGATCTGCAAGGGCCGGCTCGATCAGTCCAACAGCTACCAAGCCCAGGGGGGCGTGGCCGCCGTGCTGTCGCCGGACGACTCGTTCGAGCAGCACGTCGACGATACGCTGGACGCCGGCGGATCGCTCGTCGATCGGAAGGTGGCCGAGCGAGTCATTCGCGGGGCCCCCGAAGAGATCGAACGGTTGATTTCCTGGGGAACGGATTTCGATCGGGTCGACGATCGGCTGGCGCTGGCCCGCGAAGGGGCCCATAGCTGCAATCGGGTCGCCCACGCCCTGGGCGATGCCACGGGCAAGGAGATCATGCGGGCGGTGATCGCCCGGACGGGCAATCGGCCGAACGTCCAGATTTGGTCCGAGACGTTTACCATCGATCTGCTCACGCACGAGGGCGCGTGCCGGGGCGCGTTGGTTTGGAACGGCCGGCACGGCAAGACGGCCGTGTGGGCCAAGCAAACGGTCCTCTGCACCGGGGGGAGCGGGCAGATCTACCGCGAAACCACAAACCCATCGGTCGCCACCGGCGACGGCATGGCCATCGCCTATCGTGCCGGGGCCGAACTGCGCGACATGGAGTTCATGCAGTTTCACCCTACCGTATTGTACATCGCCGGCAGCAGCCGGAACCTGATCACCGAGGCGATGCGCGGCGAAGGAGCCTATCTGGTCGACCGGACCGGCAACCGCTTCATGCCCGAGTACGACCAGCGCGCCGAACTGGCGCCCCGCGACATCGTCAGCCGTGCCATCGTCACGCAGATGGAGAAGACGCGTCATCCCAACGTCTATCTGGATCTGACGCACCTCGACCCGCAGCGCGTGCGGAGCCGTTTCCCGGGCATCGCCGCCTTCTGCGCCAAGTTCGAGTTGGACATCACTCGCGACCGCATTCCCGTGCGCCCCGGCGCCCACTACATGATCGGCGGAGTGACCGTCGACACCGAAGGCCGCACGTCGGTACCCGGGTTGTTCGCCGCCGGCGAGGTAAGTTCCTCGGGTCTGCATGGGGCAAACCGGCTGGCTTCCAACAGTCTGCTGGAAGCGCTGGTCTGCGGCACGATCGCCGGCCAGTGCGTATCGCGCGACGCGGACGAGATCGTCGACGATTTTCACGCCCTGCCACTGGAGAACCGCCCCACGTCGGTCGTCAACGGTCAGCCGTTGGACCTGGACGATATTCGCAACTCGCTGAAGAGTTTGACCTGGCGGCTGGCCGGCGTTCGTCGCGACGGGGAGGGCCTGGCCGAGGCCAGCCAGAACATCAACCATTGGTGTCGCTACGTGCTGGATTGCCAATTTGCCGACCCCAAGGGCTGGGAATTGCAGAACATGCTGCTGATCGCTCGGTTCATGATCGAGGCCGCCGCTGTGCGCACCGAAACCCGCGGCGTCCACGTTCGCACCGACTTCCCCCGTAGCGACGATTCACGCTGGAATCACCACATCACGTTTCGCCGCGATCCGGCCGGAGTGTAGCGACGCTCGTTTCGAGGACACGCAAAGAAACAACTTCCCAAAAGCGTCGCGTAAAGTAGCCATCTCGCTCCACAAGATGTGGCCTTTTGTAGCGGAGCGAGATGACTGCTATCAGGCCGTCAGTCGGCCGTCCCCCGGTCTTTGATGCCCTTGCGAATCTCGACCCACTGGCCCATGTCGTCGATGACGCGGATCGAACGGATGCCGGTGGCCTCGGCATCCTTGCGCAGCGTTTCGCTGGAAACCTTTCGAAACTCGGGCATGTAAAGATACCGGCCGCCAACCAGGGCCACCCCTCCGTCGCGCAACACGCGATGAATCTCGCGCATCTTCTTCTGGCGCTCTCCCCAGATCAACATGGGCCCCGCACCAACGATCAGGTCGAAGGAAGCATCCCCCACCGTCAGCGTCTCCAGCGTGCCCACGCGGCAGGTGATGCGCCCATCGAGTTTCGCTTCGGCGATCCGTACCTTCGCCTCGCCGACGAGTTTCTCCGACGGATACAGGGCCGTGATCGCCAGGTCGGTCATCTCCAGGAACCCTTGTTGAAGCGCCTGCGAACTGCCTCCGTCGTTGGGGCAGATCAGCAAGGCATCGCCCTCGGCAATGGCGTAGTCGGCAATGACGCGGTTGGCCAACATGTGCGGGCCGCCTTGAAACTGTCGCGCCGCCTCGGGAGCCTGGGGACCGACGATCTTCACCCATTGGCCGCGCTGCTCGACCATCTTGGCTCCCGCGACGCCCGAGTCAGCGACGATTTGCTTCAGCTTCTCGTTCGATATTTTGTAGGCGTGTGGCGTGTAAAGATAACGTCCGCCGAGAAAGGCCACGCCGGTCGGTTTGAGCACGCGATCGACCTCCCGGAGGCATTTGCCGATATCGGGGATAAAGGTCAGTGTGCCGCGGCTGACGATCACGTCGGCATAATCGTCGTCAAAGGGCAACTTCTGCGCGTCGCCGGTGACGAAGCGGAGCCGTTTCTCCAGGTCGGCCTCGCGTACCCGCTTCTCGAACAACGGTTTCATATCGGGGTCGATGTCCAGACCGATGATCGTGAAGTCGGACCGCTTGGCCAGTTCGACGTCGAGATTGCCGGTCCCGCAGCCGATGTCGATGCAGACCCCGCCACGGATGCCGCCCAGTTCGCGGAGCATCCGCATGGCCGTCAGGGGGTAGGTGTGTTTCACCCGATTCTCGACAACCCAGTCGAACGCTTCGGCGTGTGTCTTGCCCGAGGTGATCGTGAAACCGGCCTTCGACTCCGACCAGAGCCGGTGACCGGTGGGCCCGCCGACAAATCGCAGGAAGTCGGCCGCTTGCGGAGTCTTTCCGATGGCGGCCGCCCAAACCGGCTGACCGCCCGGATGTTTCCAGGCGACCTTCCGGGCACCGGGCAGTTCGGCCACGGGGCACTCGTCGTCGGGTTTCGCCCGGATACAGAGCACCAGATCGGCGTCGGTGGTGCCGGCCGCGACAAGCTTGGTCACTTCGGCGACCTCCAGGAATCGGAGCGCGATCCGCGATTCCACCCGTCGCTGGAATTCCGCGGCAATCGCCCGCAGCGGTTCCTCGACTCGCGCGTCGGCCAGCACGTTGACCGCATCAACCGGTTCGGCTGCCGGCGCGACGCCGGGGAGAGAGAACATAACACAGACGAGCACGAGACGGCGAAACGAAGATCGAGTCATTTTGGAGTCCTCCAGTACCACGGTGTTGTGGGAAGAATCGGCGGGCGGCTTTCTGGGCTCCGCCCACATACGTCTCTCCGCGAGATGGCCACTATACGGAGCTACTCCCGCGCATCCTTCTCGCCGGCACTGTCCGCTTCCTTCAACTCGGCAATCACTTCGTCGGCCAGTGCCTCCAGCATTTTGTGGACTCGTTTATCGAGAATCGGGTCGGAACCGCGGATCAGCTCGGCCGGGTATCCGGCGTTAGTGAGCGCCTTGCCGAACTTCTCCGCCAGTTCGTCCGTAAGTGCCGCCTCCGAAACGTGCTCGGCAAGGGCACGCACCAGGACCTTCTTGTCCAGCAGCAACTCCTTCACGCGCTGGGCCGTCAATTCCTCGACATTGCCCATAATCGACGGGGCAAACTTGGCGCGCATGCGTTTCTGGGTCGCCGTGCGGATTGCCGCGATCTCCTGCGGCGTCGGAGGACCGGCCTTCTTGGCCATACGCTCCTTCATGGTCTTCTGCATGTTGTAGGCCATCATCCGCGGCATCATAACGGTCGGCATGACTTCGGGAACCGTTTTGTGCGCGGAACGAAAGACCTCCCGGCCACGCTTCTTATCGAAGGCCTTGAGCGTGGCTTCCCATGCGTCGGTGGTCATGACGCCGTTTGCCTTGCCCTTCTGCTCGGCAGTAAGATCAAGGGCTTCAAGCATCGGCTGGATGATCGTCTTGAGTTCATCCAGGGTAGGTGCCTTCGACTCCGCCTTGTCGGTCTTGTCCGGCTTGTCGGCCTTTGCCTTCTCTTCGGCCGGGGCATTTCCCGGCAGAGCACCGACGAGAGCACCGATCAATGCAACAATGGCTAGACTTCTCTTGAACATGGTGATTCCTTCTGGTCAAAGGTTGATGGGTTGCCGCGGACGTGTCTACCAAGCATGGCCGTTTCTCCCGTTGAGGATCTAGTTCCGCGATTCCGAGGCCGATGCGGGGGCGCCGGCAGCCCGCGCCCGTCTCTTCGCCTCGCCGAGCCGCTGCTCGGATGTTTCCAAGATGGCTTCGAGTATGTCGATCCGTGCTTCCTCGATGGTCTTCAGATGCTCATGGATCTCCTCCTTGATCTTCTTCCGCTGCGCGTCGGTGCGGGCCTGTTTGCAGTCCTGGACGAGAGATTCGAGGCGCCCGAGGGTCTGCTTCAACCGGCTCCGCGCGTCGAGCACCTTCTCGGGAAGTTTGGCACGGGGGGAGTCGTCGGCACTCCCGGGAGCGTTCAGCTCGCCGGTATTCGGCTCACCGGCAAACGGGGAACGGGGCCCCTGCTTGGCAAGTTCCCGCATGGCCCCGGTCAGGTCGGAAACGCGGACTTCCGACGCATGTTTCCGGGCCCACTCAACCCGTGCCCTCGCCCGCTGGTCGTACTCCTCCAAGACCACGACTCGTTCTCGGGCAATCGCCTGGACGTTGCCCGCGACGGCCCGAAACACGTCTTCTCTCTCTTCGGGGGTTTTCGCCTGACGTGCTTTCTCGATCAGCCCTCGCTGCCTGTCGACAAGGTTTTGGATTTCCACGGCCGCTTTCGTGGCTTTCGGCGGCATTCCCTGAAGCCCCTCGGGCATGCCGTGGAGTCGTGGCTCCGCACCGGCCGCCCCCGCGGCGGTCATCACCACGCCGACAAACAGCAGGATGACACGTCTTGCGATCATGCCGGTTCCTTTTCTTCGTTGGTCTCTTCCGGCTCGGCGCCGGCATCCTCGCCCAGGAGCCGCACGATGGTGTCGTTTTCTCGCTCGAGTTCATCGAGAAGGTTCAGCACGGACCGGGCCTCCGCTACGACGGCCTTGGTTTCCAGTTCCAACTCTTGATTCGACAACAGGGGAGATTCGTGCTCGGTCGAACCAAGGAAGACCCACCCCACCAGCAGGCCGGCCAGCAGCGACGCAACCGCCGCCATCGACACCCACCGCACGGTCGTCAATCGTCGCCGCGGCCGGGCGACGAAGGCCGGCGCTGTTGCGCCGTCCGATGTTGTGTCCCGGGCCGACGCTGCCCAGGTCCGGAGGTTGACCGACTCGCAGACCAATTGCACGTAGAGCCGCCGGGCTTGCGGATCGCCGCAAACGAGTTCGTCGAGCCGCGCAACTTGGGCCGGCGTAATCTCGCCGGTGAGACTGGCGATGACCAATGGGTAAAGCTCGGCGAACGCTTCACGGCTATCGGAGTGTTCGGTCATGCCACACCCTCCTCCGGCAGGTTCTTCTCAACGCACTGGTGCAGGGAGTGACGGATGCGCGACAGTGCCTTGTAGAGTGCGGCAACGCTGCGCCCCGTCTGCTCGGCGATCGCTTTGAGAGTATCCGCGCCCGAGTAACAACGCCGAAGGAGGTTGCGATGTCGCTCGGTGAGTTTCCGCAAGCAGTGCTGCAAGGCATGATAGCGGAGATCGACCTCACTGCTGGTCGCCGCGACTTCCCCGGCCACGGTATCCACGAAGGCCTGGCTGAC
>CAYUIQ010000173.1:0-19460 GCA_964444795.1 uncultured Planctomycetaceae bacterium | reverse complement strand
CCTATCGCTGACACCCGGGACAGTAAAACGTCGAACGCCCGGACTGCACGATCCGGCGGACGTCGCGATTCGCGCAACGGGGACACGGTTCACCGCCGCGTCCGTACACGCGATGATGATTCTGGTAGCCGCCCTTCCGGTTACGCTTGGCGCGGTAGGTTCCGTCGGCGAGCGTCGACCCCTCGTAGCGGATGGCCTCTCGCAGTACATGCTCCACGGCCGCGTGGATTCGTGCCCAACGTGCGGTGGAAATGCGATGGCACGCCCGGCCGGGGTGTACGCCCGCGACGTGGAGGATTTCCGAAGCGTACAGGTTTCCGATACCGGCCACGGCCCGTTGATCGAGCAGGGCGACTTTCACCGCCCGGCGACTTGTTCCCAACGCCTGTTGCAGCAGTTCGGGCGAGACATCCAAGGCATCGGGGCCCAGCTTGCCGGGACCACACTTGCGGGCGAACTGTCGCGGCGAGAGCAACTGCACCACGCCCAACCCTCGCTGGTTCCAGAAGAGAAGTTCCGGTGCGGGACCGTCGGAGAGCAGGACCCGAAGACGCAAGTGCTCCTCGTCCGGCGGATCGGCCAGCAAAACCAGCCCGCTCATGCGCGGCTCGAAGACGATCCGGTCGTCGCTGTCCAACACCACAACGACCCGCTTCCCAACACGCTCCACGGCAACGATCCGGCGCCCGACCGCACGTCGACGAAACTCGGCCGCGGCCGGCGTGATCTTGATCGGATGCAACCGCGACTTCACGCGATGAACGCCGCGGATACGGCTGCCGACGATCTCGGCAACGCCGCGGCGCATCGTTTCGACTTCAGGTAATTCGGGCATGGCTACGATACACCGACCAGAGCGCGTAACACGTCGGGCGACAGTTCATCCAAGCGGTCGACCACGAGGTTTGCCGACCGCAGTTCATCGCGGGTCCGTCCCGTGCTGGCCAGACCGACACTTGCCATTGCGGCCGCTTGCGCCGCGGTGATTCCAAGTGCAGCGTCTTCGATGACCACGCAACGGTTCGGCGGAATCTCCAGTCGCTCGGCGGCTAGCAGGAACACCTGGGGATCGGGTTTTCCTCGGGTCACGTCGTCGCCGGTGACCACCGCCTGAAACGGCGCGCCCGGGGGCAGCCGATCGAGTACCAGGCGCACGTTTTTGGCCGGTCCCGAGGAGCCGATCGCCAGGGCGATACTGTCTCGATGCAGCGACTTGAGCAGTTCGCTCACGCCGGGCATGGCGGGAAAGTCGGCGGCCACGATCCGGCGGAAGGCGGCCTCCTTGTGGTCGTCCAACGCGGCAATCCCGGCCTGATCGTAACGATCTTCGGCCCAGAGCATGGCGATAATCTCGCGGCTGGTCCGCCCAAACGTCGTGGCGAATTGCTCCTCACCCAGTTCCAACCCTTCCTCCGCCGCCACCATCCGCCAACTCTCGAAGTGCGCATGATACGTATCGACCAACACTCCATCCATGTCAAAAATCGCGGCAACCCGCTGGCGGTCCATTCTCTCACCCGCTCCGAAACGCCGGGCACAAGTGCCTTGGCTAAACGAAACTCTCTAGTCCCTAGTTCCCAGACCCTCCCCCTCGTACTCCCCCAATTCGGCGACCAATCGGCAATACGTTTCCACGTCCATCACGGTCAGCGTTTGCACGCAACGGAGCACGACCAACTGGTGGCTCCAGGTCGACGGATCGCGGCCGATCAGTTCCAACTCGCGCCGGGCCGTCTCGACCGGATCGATTGGTCCGCCCCGATGCACGAGGGAGTGTAGGGCGTCGAGCAACGGCCCGCCCTGACGACAGAGCATGCGACGGCAGAGTCGTCGCGTATTGCGATCGATCTGGCCGAACGTCGATTGGCGGAAAAGACGAGCGATTTGACGGCCGCGCCAAAGGCAGCGACACAAGGCCACCGGCGACCACCACCGGCGACCACCGGCCAGAGCACGCACGGGATCGCGCGAGGCCTCGTCGAAAGCAGTCCGCAGCCGTTCGGTGGCGTCGAGGTACACCCGCGCGTTGCGGTAGTTGATCGTAAACGCCAGGGCCATCGCCCGAAGCGACTGGGCGGACAACTCGCTCCAGGAAAACTCCGCCAGCCAGCGGCGAAAGCGGCGCACTTGCTGGCGCCGCTCGGTTGCCAGCCGGCGAAATTCGTCGAGGGTAAACTTATCGCTGCCGATGGCCGCCAGATCGTCTTCGATCTCCGGCCTCCGCGTCGGACCGTTTCGGGGGGGCTGGCCGGGGAGAATGACCCCCAGGTACTGGGGATCGAATTCGGCCCGCATTTGCAGGCATTCCATGAATACCGGCTTGCGCATCCGGTGGATCTTACGAACGGCCACGGCAAAGGGGTCGGGCTCGGTTACCGCGGCCGGGTCGCCGACCGTCGGATGGAGCACGTCGCGCACGACTCGCCACACGGCCGCCAGGGCACGCCCCGCAAGAGCAAGTCCTAAAACAAAGAGCTTCAGCGGCAACAGCAGCGCGCGGCCTCCGGCCAGATGTTGCTGGTACAAGACCATCGGGTTAAACGTGCGCTGCTCCCGGGGCAAGTGGTGGAAGGGATACGTGCGGAACACGCGGCGAATGTTGTCGCGGCGGTCGCCGGCCAGCAACTCGGCGACTTGTCGACCGTAGCGCCGCCGAATGTCCTCTTGCACCTCGGCGTCGGCCGAAAGAAAATGGATGGCCGTGAAATCGTTCACTTCGTACCCTTTGCCACGACGCGCCGACTCGACGCTTTCCAGGCGCTCAGCCTGCTCCACATCATCGGCCAGCCGCCGCTGGAACTCGGCCGGCAGATCGAGCTTCGCGATCGGCTTGTCCAGTCGCCGGGCAAGCCAGTCGATGTAGTCGTGGATCTCGGTAATATCCACCGAGGCGGCCCGCTCGACCGGCAGAGCATGGGCGTTGTAATCGATGACCAGCTTGGCGGTCTGCTGGGCAATGCTGCGCGAGATAAAGCGGAACCAAAGGTAGGGCCCCCCGATTGAGCGCCGCGCGTTTTCCAGGTCCAACTGCCGCAGTTGCTTGCACCGGTTTCGGCCGTAACACAGCTTCGTATCGCGCAGCGAAATCAGGGCCAGATTCCCCAACAGTTGCGTGGCGGTTTTCGTGTCGGTCTTGTGGAAGGGCGCGCCTTCGAGATAATCGCGCCACAGCAACTCGACGGTGCGACGCGCGTTGTCGGCCTGATGGGGCACCGCTTGGGCGGCCTCCGGGTCGACGACCCGACGCTCGAGCTCGTTGCGAAGCGGCTCGGAGAGACGGCGTTTCAACTGGCCCGTGGCGGCGATGAACTGGGCCTCGGCGACCAACGTGTGGAATTCCGAGGCCTCGCCGGCGATCCGGCGAAACCACAGTCCAATGACCAGCGGCACCGCACACACGGCCCCCAAGACGACCAGCGGCGTGGCCACCAGACGGCGCAGCGTTTGGCTGAACGTCTCCAGCGCGGGAATCGATCCGGCCAGGTAGAACACCACCAGAAACAATCCGCCGAGCATGAACAATCGCCGAGTGGGACGCGCGGTCGCTCGAATCAACCGCTCGCCGATCGAATCGACCAGTTGCGGTGCCGTCACCGTGCCGTAGAGATCGGCAAACCAATAGATCCGATCGAGCATCTGGCGCAGCAACACGCCGATGCGGTTGGCCACGCGCGCGGTCGTTTCCTGCGGGCTGGGTAAGCGTCCGGCAGCCGCCAGATGGCGCACGACCGGCAGGCGGCGTACGGCGAACACGTCGAGCGCCCGGCACCAACGCGCCACGCTCTCGGCCACTCCCATGCCGATCCGGTCGGAAACACCGGTGGGGGTAACGGCCAAGAGCCGGGAAACGACGCTTTCCAGCGGAATCTCCCGCGTCGTCGGCTCCTCATCGACGCGCCCCGTACCGACCAGCGCCAGGTGCGGCGCCTCGAGCATGACGGTCAAGTCGTCGATCCGTGCCTGAGCCAGCCGGCATCGCGACGCCAGCGGCAGCCAGGCAAGGACTTCGGATGCGCGATAGACGTAACGCTCGCGCAGCGCCGAAAATGCCGTGCGATAGGCCGGTTCGTCGACCTTGATCGCCGCCCGCTCGAAGAGCACCAGATTTCGGTTGATCAGCGGCGCCAAGCGACGCACCAGCCGGTCGGACGCCCGCAACAGAAAACCGACCAGCCGCGCCCCGCGCATGATCGGCCGCGCCACGCGCAGCCATCGGGCCATGCGCGGCAGCCGCAGATAACGTAAGAAACGGACAAATAGGACACTTCCGGCAGCCGTCTCGGCAGTGGCCGAAAGATGGGCCGCGTAGGCCATGAACCCGAAGGGGATCGAAGGCAACAGCATCGTCAGCCAGTAACGCCGCAGGAAGAGCAACCGCCGCCTGGAGAGACCGATTTTCAGGGCGAATTCGGAAAGGAAGACGATGCAGATACCCAGGTCCATCCAGGCAAACACGGCTTCCACTGGACTCGTGCCGGGGGCCAGCGACTCGACGCCCGCTCGCCTGGCTTCCCACCGCATCAGCGGCCCTTCGACGATGACCATCACCACGAACGCCAACAGAAGCGCCAGGATGAACCGCTCCAAGCCGGCAACAAACCGGCGCCCGAACAGTCCTTCCATCCGGCTTGTCAGACGCCGCTCCTGCAACTCGTTTTCCAGCACCCGACGGCAGCGGAGCAATCGCCGTCGCAGGCCGTTGGATTCGGCTCGCCGGTGTCGCTTTACGCCGCGCAGACACGTCGCCGTGTCGTCGGACAACGTCTCCAGGCCGCCGATGGCCTCCTCCAACGGCACGTCTTCGAGAAACGTGAGCACTTCGCCGGCCGAGTCGATCAGCTCTTCGACTCCCTGCCGCAGCGCCTCGGCGCACTGTTGCGGGGCGACGTCGCCGAGCGATTCGATCCAATGTTCGGCCGCCCGGGCGCGAAACGGCTGCAAGCGGGCCGCGCCGTCGATCGGCTCGCTATCCGCATCGGCTGGAGTAGCCCGCGGCAATGTCTTGGCGTTGACGTGGACGGCCAGGCGGCTGGCGGTCTGCCATGCGTGAAACCAACCATCGGGCGTATCCGGGGCCGGCTGCCCCAGCAGCAACTCGACACGGCGCTGCAACACGGCGCTGCGAAGACGCGTGGCCCCCTGGCAGAGTGAAGAAACGCCGGGGACCGACTCGGAATCCGTCGCCTCGCGCTTTTCCTGGCCGAGCGGAATACCGCCGGCCGGTTGCCGCGGGTCCATGACGTCGTGCCCGCCGGACTCCGCCGCGGACTCGTGCCAGGCCTCAAGCGAGCGGCGGATCGACTCCTCCTCGGCAAACACGCGCGTAAGAAAATCGACGCCCGGTCCGCCGTTCAACAGGGCCACCAGCGTGCTGAGCCAGCGAAGATCGTCGCGAAAACACTTGATCACGAAGGCCATGGATTCGGCCGCGAGCGTCTGGTCGGCCAATTGCTCGGCCAGGTATCGATCGTCCTCGGCCAGCAGTTCGGTCACCAGCGCGGCGAACTCGGACCCCAGAGATTCGCCCCGCCCAAGTCGCTCGGCCAGATGGCGGTGGCAGACGTTTTGAGCGGCCGTCAATTGGCGCAAGAGTTGTCGCCGCTCGGCTGCCCGCGGATCTTCCGCGTCCCATCGACGCCGCAGGCACACCGCCTCGCGGATCCGCCGCACGCACTCCAGCGGGTTGTCGACGTCGTTCTCCGCCGCCGGGGCCCGATCACACCACCGGGTCGTGGCCAAGGATAAGTCGGAATCGTGCTGCGGCTGCATGGAAGCTCATCTCGAATCGCTAGTCCCTAGTCCCCAGTCCCTAATATACACATTCCTTTGCCGCCGCGGCAAAGACTTCGAGGTTCTCGACCGGGGCGTCGAAGAAATGGTCGGAGGCCGAGAGGATGTATCCGCCGTCGCGGCCGAAACCCTCGAACAGGCGGCGCACCTCGGCGCGAATTTGCTCCGGCGTACCCGAGGTGAGGATGTTGAACTGGTCCATACCGCCGATCATGGCCACGCGGCCGGCAAACGCGTCGCGGACTTCGGCCGGTTCGGTGATATTGCCGCCGCAGCCGGGCGGGGTGAGCGTTTCCGAGGCGTCGGTCTCGTTTTCGACGATCTGGTCGAGGATATTCATCATCCCGCCGCACGTGTGATAGGTCGTCGGCAGCCCGGCGTCATGCACGGCCCGGTGCATCCGCCGATCGTAGGGCAAGCAGAACTCGCGGTGCAGCTTGGGCGAGATGACCGTATCGCTGGAGGCGCCGCCGCCGGTCTCGATCAGGTCGAATTTCGCCCCGCGAAGCGACTCCTCGATGAAACGCAGCTTCTTCTGCAGCAGCACTTCCATCAGACGGTGGACCCAGTCGGGATGGTCGAATGTTTCGACGATCAGGTCCTGCACGTCCATCAGGCAACAGCCATGTTGCCAGCATCCGGCCTGATCGCCCCAGACGAACCCGCGCAGAATGCCGGCGTCGCCCACCCGATCGTATTGCCGCGCGACGGCCTCCAGATCCAACGTTGCCACGGGCATGTACTTCTCGATCAGATCGAGATCCTCGGGCCGTTTGATCAGGTACTCGGTGATCCAGGTGGTCGTCGGATTGGCGCCGGTGTGATAGGTAAGCTCGCCCTCGGGCGTGGTGATGCGATGGCGGACGAGCTTGTTTTGCGGGTTGGGGTCCAGTACCGTGATCTCGTCCTGCCATTGGGGTGATTGGAGGACGTATTTCTCGGCGTTGGGGATCCAGAACTGCCCCATGGCCTCGAAGTATTGCACCGCCGCGTCCATGCCCACGGCGGCAAAGGCCTCCAAATCGCCGACGCCGCCCATGTACGTGTCGAGGTGGTATTGCTGCCACTGGTGGATCGAAACCGGCAGACGATCCGGCTTCTGGCGAGAAAGGGCAAGCATCATCCGCTGTTTGGGCGTCATCGGGGGCCTCCGGGAGCGACATGGAAACAAGCTGACCGTAATATGGCCGCCGAAGGTACCGCGTGTCAAGCCCCGGGGATTCCGGCGAGGGTGCCGTGGGCCGCTTGTCCGCCCATGGCACCCCAAACCGGTCCTGTTTCCCGCAAACACCGGAAGAACCAAAGCAATCGGGCGGCAGTGTGGCTGCCGCCCGATCGACGCAATTGCGAAGCGCGTGTTTCGAAGCAAGTGCTACGCAAACGCCTTACTGAAATACTCCTTGCTCCCTTGGGGGTCGGGCTTCATCGTCTCGCCGCCCTCTTGCCAGTTGGCCGGGCAGACCTCGCCGTGTTCCTCGTGGAATTGCAGTGCCTGGACCATCCGCAGGGCTTCGCCCACGTTGCGCCCCAGCGGCAGATCGTTGACCACTTGATGGCGAACGATTCCCTGCTTGTCGATGAGGAACAACCCTCGCAGGGCAATTCCAGCGTCGAGGAGAACGTCGTAGGCTTCGGCAATCTTCTTGTCCAGGTCGGCCACCAAGGGATAGGCGATGTCGCCCAGCCCGCCCTCGCCTCGCGGCGTATTGCGCCAAGCCAGATGGGTAAAGTGGCTATCGACCGAACAGCCGAGCAACTGGACGCCCGCCTGCTCGAACTGGGCCGTCGCTTCAGAGAAGGCGATAATTTCCGTCGGGCAAACGAAGGTGAAATCGAGCGGATAGAAGAACAGCACCACGTATTGCCCCTGGTAATCGGCAAGGGAAACTTGCGCGAAAGAGCCGTCCGGCAAGACGGCCTGCGCGCTGAACTCGGGGGCGGGCTTGCCAACCAATACACTCATTACGGTAGCTCCTTGTGTGGAATCGTGCGTGTCACGTCCGAGGGATCGCGCCGGCCGACGTGGCACGGGCGCGGATGTGTTTTCCATGGATAAACGGGCAGGGTATTTTTCCCGCCGCCGACGAATTGTCAATCGCGCCCGCTGGCCGGCTACCCGGCCCGGCCACTGGTACGCGGTTTCGAGCGTCCCCGATGTGCCGTTGCGAAGGTGACACTTTGGGCAGTCAAAAGTATCACTCATTCCCACCGCCCCCCATGCGGTGCAGATGGGCACCCCCGTGCGAAGCACGTCGTGCGGTGTGTGCCGCGGAACGGCCGCGCGCATTGCACTTTGCGAGGCAGGACATTAGTCTGGCATGGGCGTTGCCCGTGAAAATCTCCACAGGCTCCCGCCTCGGACAACCTCACCGATCCGGACTTCCCGCGAGCGAAGCGATGTACCATTTTCTTGCCGAACTGATCCGACCGCTTCCGTTGGTCATGATCCTGTTGGTTATCGGCATGGCCAGACTCTGGCTGCGGCGACGAGAGGCTCCGGGGCGTCTATGGTGGGTCATTGTGCCGACAGCGATTCTGTGGTTGATCTGCGCCCCCATTGTGGGGCATCTGGCGATCAGAACCCTTGAGTGGCGTTACCCCGTCGACGCACGGCCGCCGGAGAGAGACGAGTTCGACGCGATCGTCGTGCTCAGTGGCGGACTGGAGGTTCACGACGCTCAGGGCCGATACATTGAGGTCTCGCCCGACACCATGTATCGCTGCTCGCGCGGGGCTCTTTTGTACCGTCAGATGGAGGGCGATTGCCCCCTCGTGCTCTGTGGCGGCAAGGTCGAGGTTGAGCGGCCGGGACCGATGCTGGCCGACGCGATGCGCGAGTTCATGCTCACCGCCGGAGTGGACCCGGAGGATCTGATCGTCGAAAACGAATCGACCACGACGTATGAGAACGCCCTCTACGCGTGCCGGCTGCTTCAGGGGCGGGAGATCACGCGAATTGCCCTGGTCACCGATGCGTTGCACATGACTCGATCGGTGGCCTGTTTCGAGGCGCAGGGGGTTGCCGTGGTGGCCGTGCCGTGCCAATATCGGGCGTCGCGAATGCAGTGGTCGGTGGGAGCATTTCTGCCCAGCGCCGATGCCGCGGATTGCGTTGACGCGGCCTTTCACGAATGGTTGGGGCTGCTCTGGTACTGGTGGCACGATTGTATCTGATCCGTCGAAGAACCGTTTCTTGACCGTAACCGCTTCTTGACACCAACAAGGGAGGATGTTCGGATGGTCCCTCTGCCGCGCGAAGCACGATGGAGTTTTGTGTTGATTCCTCTGGCGATTTGGGCGATGGTCGGTTTGCGAGCCGGCCGCGGCGAAGACTGGCCCACCTACCGGCACGACGCCGCGCGAAGCGGGATCACGTCGGAGCAGCTCGCCATGCCGTTGGGCCCGTCGTGGGTGTTTCGTACACCGGACGCCCCGCAACCCGCATGGGCCGACCCGAAACCCGAGGTGGTGGAAGGTTACCAAGAGTTGCGACGGGTCCATTTCGACGATGTCTTTCACCCGGTGGCGGCCGGCGGGCGAGTCTTCTTCGGCTCTTCGGCCGACGGCAAGGTGGTTTGCCTGGATGCGGCCACGGGCCAGATTCGCTGGACCAAGATAACCGGCGGGCCGGTGCGTTTGGCCCCCAGTGTGGCCGAAGGCCGGGTTTTCCTCGGTAGCGATGATGGACTGGTCTATTGCCTGAAGTGCGATAACGGTGAGGAAGTGTGGCGTTATCGGGCCGCTCCCGCCGATCAGCAGGTCTTGGGGCACGGCAAATTGATCTCGCTTTGGCCGTCGCGAACCGGCGTCTTGGTCGATGACGGAGTGGCCTACTTCGGCACGGGCATCTTCCCGGCCGAGGGCGTGTTTCTCTTCGCGCTGGACGCCGCCAGCGGCAAGGAACTCTGGCGAAACGACACCTGCGGCGAGGCCCCGCAGAGCCGCATTTCCCCCCAGGGCTATCTGTTAGCTTCCCCGACGACCCTGTACGCGCCCATGGGCCGCGTTTCACCCGCTTCGTTTGATCGGAAGACCGGGGCGCTCAAACAAACCACCTACTTCGGCAAATCGGTCGGCGGAACGTATGCTCTGTTGGCCGGGCAACACATCTACACCGGCACCGAAGACATCGTGGCTTACGACAAGGACTCGCGCGATCGCTTCGCCATGTTTACTGGGCGAAAGCTCGTCGTAGACGGTGATTTGGCCTATTTGGCCACCGATACCCATTTGGCCGCGCTGGATCGGGTCGCTTTCGCCGCCGCAAGCAAGAAGCTTCAGGCCCTGACAGCGCGGAAGGTGGCGCTCGATCGGCAGTTGAGAAGTCCCGGTGATCAAAAGGAACCACTCGAGGCGCAGGCCGCCGAGTTGGCCAAGAAGCTGGCCGATGCGCGGCGGGAGCACGAAGCCGCCACAAAATGGCAAATCGCCTGCCCTTGTCACGACGCCCTGATCCTGGCCGCCAACGTGTTGGTGGCCGGGGGAACCGATCAGGTGATGGCCATCGACGCGACGTCGGGGAAAACTCTTTGGACGGGCAAGGTCGAGGGAGCCGCCAAGGGATTGGCCGTGGCCGATGGCCGACTTCTGGTGAGCACCGACTCCGGCACGATTCACGCTTTTACCGCTGGAGATGCTTCGCAGGCAAGTGAAATTGTCGTGCCCGTCGAAGAGAATCCGTTTGCCCGATCACCGTATGCGCCGGCTTTTGCCGAGGCGGCCGAAACGATTATCCAGCAGACGGGCATCCGTCGCGGATACTGCCTGGTGTGGGGATGCGAGACGGGTCAACTGGCCCTGGAATTGGCACGACGCACCGAACTGACGATTTACGCAGTTTCACCCGATGCCCAGAAGGTGGCCGCCGCACGCAAAGCGATCGATGCGGCCGGGCTGCTGGGCACCCGCGTTCGAGTCGACAGGTGGCCGGCCGATCGGGTGCCGTATCCCGATTACTTCGCCAACTTGATTGTCTCGGAGACGCCAATTATTACCGCCTCGCTTCCTCCCCTGACGGCCGAAGTGGCGCGGATGCTCAAACCGGTCGGTGGCACGCTGATGATCGGGCAACCGGCCCAACGGGCAGAGGGTGTCGGGCCGCTGGATCGGGCCGTCTTGAAACGCGAACTGACCAAATTGCCGTTGACCGAGGAAACGCAAGCGGACGGTGACGGCTGCTGGGAGAAGATCGTTCGCGGGCCGTTGCCCGGCGGTGGAAGTTGGACCCACCTCTACGCCAATGCGGCCAACACGGCCTGTGGCGACGACCAGCTCGTGAAATGTCCGTTGGGCGTGCTCTGGTTCGGCAACCCGGGACCGACGCGGATGGTCAACCGTCACCGTCGGGCGGCCGGTCCGCTGGCCGCCGACGGCCGGGTTTTCGTGCAAGGCGAGCAGGTGGTGATGGCCTACGACGTATACAACGGCCTGCTTCTCTGGCAACGGGAAATCCCCGGCGCGATCCGCGTAAGTGCCAGCCACGACGGGAGCAATCTGGCTCTGTGCGACGAGGGACTGCTGATCGCGGCCGGTGGGAAGTGTCTGCGGCTCGACCCGGCCACGGGCGAAACCGCGGCCACCTATTCTCTGCCTCCAGCCGCCGACTCGACCGTGTCCTCGGCACCCGCGCACCGCTGGGGTTATATCGCCTGCGACGGCGGGTTGCTCTTCGGCAGTGCCTCGGCCAGCGGCACCGCCAGCAACCAGTTATTTGCCGTGGAATTGGCCACCGGCAAGCTTGCTTGGACCTACCAAGGCAAGAGCATCGGACACAACTCGATCGCCGTGAGTCAGGGGCGGATCTTCTTCGTCGACACGGCCGTTACGCCCGAGCAGCGAGTCCAAGCGATCGAAGCCCAGCGCAAGCGGATCGCCCAGTTGCCGCCCGACGAGCAAACCGCGGCCGAAGCCGCGCTGGCCAAGGCCGACGTGCGAATGGTCGTCGCGCTGGACACGAAGACGGGAGAACCCGCCTGGCAAGTGCCCGTCGATCTGACGCATTGCGGCAGCGGCACGCTCTCGGCCATGGCCGCCGACGGCGTGTTGACCCTGTTTGGAGTGTATCTCGACGGCCACTATTGGCGGCAGTTTTTCGCCGGGGAATTCGCGTCACGCCGGGTAACCGCGATGGCCACCGACGACGGCTCGTTTCTCTGGTCGAAGCCCGTCGGTTATCGCGTTCGCCCGTTGATTATCGGCAACACGCTGCACGCCGAGCCGTGGGCGTTTGATCTGCACGCGGGCGAACCGCGCACGCGGGTGCATCCGGTGACCGGCCAGACCGATCGCTGGCAGTATGCCCGGCCGGGCCATCACTGCGGCCTGCCCATCGGGTCGCCCAATTGTCTGTTCTTCCGTTCCTACAACTTGGGGGTTTACGATCTGTTGCGCGACGACGGCACGCGGCATTTCGGCGCCCAACGGCCCGGGTGTTGGATCAATTTCATCCCCACCGCCGGTGTGTTGGCCATGCCCGAGGCCAGTGCCGGCTGCATGTGTCCCTTTCCTACCATGTGTACCGTCGTCTTCAAACCGGCCGAAACCGAGAAGGGTTTTTCCTATTACAGTGCGGTGGGGGAGATGACACCGGTTAGCCGGCTGGGGATCAACTTCGGCGCGTCGGGCGACCGCAGCGACACCGAAGGAAACCTGTGGCTGGGTTACCCACGGCCCAGTGGATCGCTGGTGCTGCAGTTTCCCGTGGGCGTCGCATTTCGTGCCGGGGGGAAGTACGTCGCGCGAAGCTCCTCCTACACGAAGACCGCCGGGACCGACAACCCGTGGCTGTTTACCTCGGCCGCGTCGGGACTGGCGAAGTGCGAGATTCCGCTCTTGGGCGCGTCCGATGGCACGGCGATGTATCGCGTGCGGCTCGGATTTGCCGATCCCGACCATGGCCAACCGGGCCGCCGAGTGTTCGACGTCAAGCTCCAGGGCAAGGTCGTGTTGGAGGATTTTGATATCGCCGCCGCGGCAGGCGGAGGCGGCCGAGCCGTTTGGAAGCAGTTCGACGAAATCGAGGTGACCGACAAGCTCGTCGTGGAATTGGTTCCCAAGACGGCCAAACCGGCGGCCGATGAAATGCCGATCCTGCAGGCCGTCGAAGTCGTTCGCCAGCGGGTCCTCACGCTCGGCTGTTCGCTGGACGGTTATCTCCTGAGCAATCTGGAGCCGAAGAAAACGCAGACGCTGCACCTGACCAATCTGCGGAAAGAACCGTTCCGCGGAACACTGCAAATCGTTGCCCCGAAACGCTTTGAAGTGACTCCCCCGGCGGCGCCCATCGTGTTGCCCAGCGGACAACGCACGACCTTGCCCGTCGAAGTGACCGTGAGCCCGGATACTCCGGCCGGAGACTATGAAATCGTCGTTATACTGGTACGTTCCGACGGAACCATCGACCAGCAGCAGAGCGTCGCTGTGGAACATCTCGGACGGCGAGGCCGCGCGGTGCTGCACCCGGTCCAAGACACGTACGTCCATCAGCGCTATCCCACGCTGAACAAGGGAACCGCCGCCATACTTCTGATCGATGGAGGCGATCGGAAGTTGGGGGACCACGATCATGCCCTGGCGTATCTCCGGTTTCAGATCGATGTGCCGGGAAAACCGTTGTCCGCCACGCTTCGCATCCACAACGCGGGCAATCCGACGGGCGATTCCGGAAAAGTCTGCCTGACCGACGCCTCCTGGTCGGAAAAGGCGACAACCTACAACTCACACCCGAAGCCGGGGGAGGAGATTGGTCGTTTGGGCCGGGTCACCGAGCGGCAGATCGTCGAGTGCCCGTTATCGATCGAACTGGTCGGCAAGAAGGAACTCAATCTGGTGATCGACCCAACCGGTTGTGACGGCGTCGATTACCGCTCGCGCCAGAGTGGTTCGCCGCCGGAGTTGATTGTCGAGTATGAACTCGACGCGAGGTGAGAAGCGGGGAGATCGGCGCAACGAAAAAGGGAGAGAGGCCGCCAGGGGTCTCTCTCCCTTCCGTTTGCCGTATCCCGTGGAATATTCGCGTGTTCCGCGGAAAACCCGCGAAGCAGCGGTAACATTCCCGGCCAGATTACCCCGTGGGTTACTCGGGGGCCGCCGGTGTCTCGGGAGCCGCGGGTGTCTCGGGAGCCGCGGGTGTCTCGGGAGCCGCGGGCGTCTCAGGGGCTACCTCGGCGGGGGCTGCCGGTGTCTCGGGGGTTTCCGCGGGAGCTTCCGGTGTCTCGGGAGTTTCCGGCGTCTCGGGCACTACGGGTGTCTCGGGAACTACGGGTGTCTCGGGAACTACCGGTGTCTCGGGAACTACCGGTGTCTCGGGGATTACCTCGCCCGGGGGCGGAATCACGGGAACTTCGATTGGCACTTCCTCGGGCGGAGTTACCGGAGTCTCAGGAGTCTCAGGAGTCTCAGGAGTCTCAGGAGTCTCAGGAGTCTCGGGAGTCTCAGGAGTCTCGGGCGTCTTGGGCGTCTCAGGAGTCTTGGAAGTCTTCGCGGGAGTCTTCCCAGGCGGCGAGGACTTCGTCGTCTTACTCGTGGGACCACAACCGCCCACAAAGATCACAACAGCCAGCAACGTAAGAAACAAACCAAATCTTCTCATAGCTTCACCTCCCTTGCTTCGAAACAGGGTTGATTGGTGCTATCAGGATACCGCCTCTGGGGGCGGAAGTAAACAAGCCCCCGACCATGGCGGGAAAAAAAATCGTACGGCTTGTTCCTACTCTCGCGGTACTCGCTCCAGTTTCCAGCCGATGACCTGCCGAAAGAACAGGAGCACCCCCCATTGGAGCTGGTTCCACGAACCGCCGAAAAGCCTGCCCGAGCCGTTACCTCCACATATACGGGCTGCTAGCGTGCCAGCCGGCCGATCATCATCAGCGAACCGATCCACACATGGGTGCGTCGTATTTCTTCGGATCGAAGCATGGCATGGCTATCCAACCTCGGAGAAGGGGTCGCCTTTTCGATGATACTCGACAAGCGGTAGGGTCACCGCCACTCGGGTTCCCTCGCCGGGTGCCGACTCGATGACGACCTCACCGTCGAGCAGGCGGGACCGTTCGCGGATACCCTGCAATCCGAAGCGGTTCTCCTGGATAGTCTCGGGATCGAAACCCACGCCCCAGTCGCGCACTTCGACGTGAACCCGGTCGTCCGTTTGTTTGAGTTCAATGCGAATCCGTTCGCTACGGCTGTAGCGGCAGGCATTGTTGAGCGATTCCTGCACGACGCGAAAAAGGGCCGTTTCCAGGGGTGGCGCCAGACGGTCGAAGCGAACGTCGTGGACGAACTCGATTGCCGGGCCGTCGCGGTCACGGGATTCGCAGCCAAGATAATCGAGGGCCGCCACGATGCCCAATTCGTCGAGCACCGGCGGCCGCAGCCCGCCGATCAACCGCCGCGCTTCGATGATGCTGTTTCCCACGGCGTGTACGGCATCCCGAAACTGTTCCCGGGCTTCCGCCGGCGCGGTCTCCCTGATTTGCTCGGAGCCTTCGAGGAGGAACTTGGCCGCGGTCAACTGCTGGGCAAACCCGTCGTGGATCTCGTAGGCCATCATCCGCCGGTCGCGCTCGTGCAAATCGAGCATCTGGCGGAGGGTGTGCTCCTCGTTCTTCAGCGCTTCGTTCGCCTTCTTGGTTTCCGTAACGTCGGTACAGATAATCATCACGTGTCGCGTCGTGTCTCCCTCGACAACGGGCACGACCCGGCACGACCACCAAACTCCAAAAACATCGAACGCCTCGACGGCCTGCGTCCGGCCGGTTTGCAGGGCGCGGCCGAATGCCTCGCGGCATCTCGGCTGGTGGTCGGGGATCAGGAAACCGAACCCGTTCTTTCCCACCAGATCCTCAACGGTTCCACCCGGCGCTGGGTGGTTGGCGTATTGAATTGTTGCCTCGGTATCGACCATGACGACGAAATCGGGCAGATTTCCAAAGAGACTTCGCCATCGGGCTTCCGACTCTCGCAGCCGGTTCTCCGTCTCTTTCTGGCCGGTGATGTCGTGGACGACGCCTTCGATCTGGACGATGTCGCCTTTATCGTCTCGCTGGATACGGCCTGAAACCAGCCCCGTGACCGGCTCGCCGTCCTTGCGTTTGCAGTCGAGTTCGACCGCGGCGTAGTCGCCATCCAGGGAAGCGAGAATTCGCCGGCGTTGGTCGGGATCACGGTAAACGTCGCTGGCCAGATCAACGCCGAGCAATTCGTCCCGGTCGGCATAGCCCAGCATTTCGACGAGCGTGTCGTTGATCTCCATGAACCGGCCCGAGACATTCGAGCGGAACACGCCGAACGGCATCTTCTGTAGAAAGGGGCAATCGCTCAGCGAGTGCGGCGGCAAGACCAGATCGCCGATGCGGATGTCTCTTGAGCGCCGCAATCGATGCCGCGCTACGGCAAGACGCATCCGCAAACGGGTTTCGTCCAACGGCGTGGCCAGGTAGTCGTCGGCCCCGGCTTCCAGCAGGCGGTGCAGCCGGTCGGGTTCGTTCCGGGCCGCATCGTCTTCCGCTACGACAACCAGCAGGAAGAGGTTCTCTCCTCCGGCCCGGCGCAACCGCCGGCAAGCGTCTTCCGCATCGGCGTCTTCTGAATCATCGGCCGACGGAGCGGTTCCCACCACCGCCAAGGAGTGCTTCTCCAATTTCACCTTCGAGCAGGCCGATTCGACGTCGTCGGCCACCGAAGACACAAAGTCGGATTGCTCCAGCGCGGTGGTGATCGGCCCGAATGTTTCCTCGGTCGCATGAATGATGACCGCTCTCATTGCCTGCTTGCCTCCCTCAATCGACGCTTCGCCCCTTGTCTCACGTCTCGGTCGGCCCGGGCCAAATCGGGGAGCTGTGAATCGGACATGTGGCAATCCGACGTTCGACCGACGAATCCGTATTCTACCCTGATCTAGGGACACCCGAAAGACTGGGGGCTTGACGGCCGATGTTTTTGGAAATCCGACAAAAAGACGGTGGGCGAGTGGAGTGTCGGGAATATCGGCCGGGGCAGTCGGCATCATAAAGGGAGGAGACGCGGCGGGACCGAACCTCGTCCAACGCTTGACCGAACGACCTAAGTCCTATTTGTAGAAGCAGTTACTTTCCATGTGGCAAGTCTACTTAGCGGATACCATCGTTGCCATCCACACGGCTTTTGTCGGTTTCGTGGTCATCGGGCAAGTGCTTATTCTGGTGGGCTTGGCGAGGCATTGGGCCTGGGTACGCCATTTCGGCTTTCGATTGGTGCATCTGGCGGCCATCAGCGTGGTGGCCGTGGAGGCCGTTTTCGGCTTCGTCTGCCCATTGACCACCTGGGAACGTCAACTTCGCGCCGACGCGGGGCAGTTTGCGCACGAAGGGTCGTTTGTCGGCCGCCTTTGTGACACGGTCCTGTTTTACGAACTGCCCGATTGGATTTTCCGCATCGGCCATGTCTCGTTTGGGGTCCTGGTGCTGGCGACGTTTCTCCTGGCCCCGCCCAGACGTCGCCGTGCGCCAGGTCCCGGTGTCGAAACTTAGACGGCCCGCCCGTTCAGTTCTTCCACAACCCGTGCAGGTTGCAGTATGCCCGGGCGACAGCCGTTTCACACGTGCAGTTGAACGTCGCCTCGGGGGGAGCCCCCGGCGCCAAACGTTTGCGGCAAGTATTCTCGCCGCAGTGAACTTCGATCCACTCGATGAAGTGGTCGTCGGCCATGGGATGGGCAACGCTGCCGACGCTGACCTTCACCTTCCCACCGTCGATCCGCTCGATCACCGGCACGTGCTTCTCCTGGGCGGCATCGGTCGTGTTCTCCTCGGCCAGCGTCATCGCCTGATTGCAGCAGGTCAACGTCCCGCCGGACGGATGGAGCACCTCGACAATGTTCCCGCATTTCTCGCAAACGTACACCTGGCGAAACTGAGTCATTTCTGGTTCCTCCTGAAAGTGAAAGGTCTCGGTCCGAAGTCTTTACTAAAGGGATTCCACCGCGCGTCCTAAGGTCCGGGTGCCGGTGGCGTCAATCCGGTGATCGTCAGCGTCGACACCTTGTAGCCGTCGGATAGATCGACAACGCGGATCCGATGGTTGTTCGTGTCGGCCACGTACAACCGGCCGGCGGTTGCCGCGATGCCGGCCGGTTCGTCGAACTGCGCCGGTTCGTCCGACTCTCCCGCCTCGCCAGAGCCGGCCACGGTCGTCGTTGATCGCCGCTTCGGGTCGATCATCTTGATCTTGTTGTTGTACGTATCGGCCACGTAGAGCTTGCCCTTGTGGTATGCCACGCCCAACGGATGCTGCAACCGCACGGCGAGCCCCGACCCGTCGACGTCGCCAAACGTGAACAGCCGGTTCTGCGAAAGATGCGCCGTGCCGACCACCGTCTCGACCGCCTTCTTCCGGTCCAACGGCACGGCACGGATCGAACTTCCCTCGCTGTCGGCCACGTAGAGCCATGTGCCGTCGGAGGTCAAGCCGCTGGGCTGCGCGAAGGACGAGAAGCCCTGTTGATAAGCGTATTGGGGCAGGAGAACGCCGTCGACGATGTCCTCGGCCCCGTTGCCCGCATAGGGCCCGATCCCCGAACCGTCCAGCGGCATCCACCAGATCTGATGCCATCCGGCCATGGCGATGTACAGATTCCGCTGGGCGATCCACAAAGCCCAGGGGCTATTCAGAGCCGTTTTCAGCCTGGGGGCAAGCCGGCCTGGTTTTGCCGGCTCACGGCTTTGGTGACCGAGGCCGGCAACGGTTGAGACCGTTCGGGTGGCGAAGTCGACTTTGCGCAGAAGATGATTCTCGGT
This sequence comes from uncultured Planctomycetaceae bacterium, assembly GCA_964444795.1. GTDB lineage: Bacteria > Planctomycetota > Planctomycetia > Pirellulales > Thermoguttaceae > JABMRP01. Next base: position 897 of record CAYUIQ010000173.1, on the reverse strand, counting down.
ATCGGCCACGTAAAGAACCTGCCCGTCTATCGCCATGCCTTGCGGCTGGTTAAATCGCGCAGTGTCGAAATCACCGTCGTCGCGTCCCGTGGCTCCCGATCCCACGACCTCCAGCAGCTTGCCGTCCAGATCGGTCACCACAAGCCGGTTGTGATTCGTATCGGCGATGAACAGCCGCCCGCTCGCTTCGTCGGCCAAGACCTTGCCGGGAAACCGCAAGGGCGAATCCGTCTCGGGGGCCTTTTCCCTGACAAGTCGCAAGGGGGTTCGGTCGAGCAACTTGCGGCGATCGTAGTAGGGCAGCCCCAGTTTGATCGCTTCGTCGATCTGCTCGAAGGTAGCCTCGCCGCTTTTTCCCCAAACGGCAAATCCTTCCGGATCGATCAACAGCAAGGTCGGCCATGCGCGAACACCAAACCGATTCCAAATCACGTGGCCCGTGTCGTTGACCACGGGATGCTCGATCTTGTACCGCAGCACGGCTTCGGTGAGATTCTCGGTATCCTCTTCCGTGTCGAACTTGGGCGAATGGACGCCGATCACGACCAGTTCGTTCGGGTAGGCGTGCTCCAACTTCTTCAATTCCGGCAAGATGTGCATGCAGTTGATACAGCAGTAGGTCCAGAAGTCGATCAGCACGAACTTGCCCTTAAGTTCTTCCAGCTTCAAGGGCCGATCGGTATTGACCCAGGTCAGCCCCTCGGGCAGCGCCGGCACCTTCATCCGCCGCGAATAGGGGTTTTTCGACTGCGACATTGCCAGGTTTCCCGATGCGCACCAGATCACCGCCACGGCCACGAGCCATAAAAAAGGTGTCAGGAACCTTTTTCCGGAACGGCCCGTAGGGTGCTTCGCGCAAAAGGTTCCTGACCCCTTTTTCCCACAGCCGACCCCAAA
>CAYUIQ010000172.1:0-19598 GCA_964444795.1 uncultured Planctomycetaceae bacterium | reverse complement strand
CCAGAAAACGCGGTTCTGGGGGCTCGCCGCGCTCGACCGCCAGGCACCCATGTTACTATTTCAACGGGCTGCTGAACATCGAATGATACCCTTCACCCCGAAAAAAGAAAGCCGGGCGTCGCGCTATTCTTCCAGCCGGAGCCGATACGCGGACAGCCCGTAGGCGTGGCGTTTGGAGGTGTGGTCGAAGGCGGCGCAACCGAAGGAGTAGGTCTGGCCCGGCGCGAAGGCCGTGTCGTACGAGCTTCCCGTGTCGAGTTTGCGGCGGATAATCAGCGTCCATTGGTCGTTTTCGTGATACGACACGCAGGAAACGTCGCCCCGGTCGCCCAGCGCCGCGGAGGCAATAATCCCCGGCACGATCGTTCCCGGGGCAATCCTCGCGGCGGCTTCCTCGGAGTACTGGACCGCCTGGTCTCTGAAGATGATTCCCTGCTTCACGGCCGCCGGACTCTTTGGCAATTTGGCCGGTTGCGGATCACCCGGTTTGAAGTTCTTGGTGTACCCTCCGCCGTCCGGTTTCGGCTTGGGATCGCCGTGACGGCCGACGTCTTTATCCTCGAAGGCGCCCTCCTCTGTGTACTCGATCACCGACCAGAACTTGTCGTCGACCTGTCCCACCGGATCGGTGCGCGTGGCCTTCCAGTGCCAAACGTCGATGATATCGTCGGAGCCCTTGTAGCCGTAAGCGCGGCCGCCGCCCGCATGGCAAACCATGGCACAGCCGAAGCGATCGAACTGCTGCGATTGCACGGTGGGGAAGACGAGCGAGAACTTGTCTTCGTAATGCACGCTCTCGTCTTCGTGGTCGGTAACCAACTGCTCCCAGCCGTCGGCCGTCTTCTTCCACGGCATGTACATGCGGCTCTCGGTCGTGTCGTTCCACTCGGCCCGGACGAACAACTCGCGCCCGTCGTGCAGGGCGGTCAAGGTAACCCGAGTGCGGCCTTTGTCGAAGCCGATCCCGCCGGCCAACTCGATCGATAGCGGTTCGGCCTGCTCCCAAGTGTCGAGCGATCGCAATTGGTCGGTGGTTAGATCGACCGGCTCGATGCGCTTGGCCAGGAGCGTATTGCCGACGACGTACTCGGAAACCGCGCCGAGAATCACCGCCGCCGAGACGCCCAGCAAGGGCACGAACATCGCCACTTGCCCCCATCGGGGCGAAGCCCAAGGATGGAATATAGGCACCAGCACGCGGCGAAAACGGCCCACACCATGGGCTGCGTGCCAGAGCAGGGCGACCGGCAGCACGAGCAGGCCCGTCACCGTATGCAACAGCCGGGCGATCCAGTAAACCTCCGGCGGTCCGAAGGGAAAGAGCATCAGCAGTCCGGCGGCGATCATCACCAGCCCTCCGCCGAGCAGCGTGACATGCGTTACCCGGCGGCGCACCTTCCGCCGCATGTACAACCAAAGCGCCGCCAGCATCGACGGCAAGATGACGGTCGCCGAGATCAGGTGGAAGAGGTGCATCCGGCCGCTAAGCAGCCATCCCGGCAGCACGCCGGAGAAGATCGACCAATCGGGCGCGGCCACCGCGTGCAGGCTCAGGCCCGTGACCACCGACGCGATCATGGCCACCGGCAGAAGCCAGTGGAGCAGGCGAAATAAGTGCGGATAAGGGCTGCGTCGCCGGCGATTTTTCGGCCGCGGAGTGTCGGGTTCCGCCGGATCGGCTTGTTGGTCTCTCGGAGATGTATTGGCTTCGATGTCGGTTGTCATGATGCGGTGGATTCTCACTGTTCAAAAAAAGCCGGGCACAAGTGCCGGGGCTAAGGTTCCGTATAGTAGCCATCTCGCGGAGCGAGATGTAGCCTTTTGCACCCCGAGAGGTAGCCGGAGTATTCTGGAACTCCAAAGGCCGCATCTCGCGGAGCGAGATGGCTACTGGGCTAAACACTCTACTTTTCGGCGACGATTTCCAGTCCACATAACACCGGTTCGGCCGAGCCGTCATCGCGACCTGGAATCAGCGAAACGGTCAGCTTGTTGGTCACTTCGATGCCCTCGAACTGCTTGACCAGCGCCGTGCCGGGACCCGCTTCCTTGGCGATGTCCAGTGCCGCGATCACCTCTTGGTCCTGCAACCGCACGGCGAACACGCGCCCGCCCGGCTTGCGGTCGTCGAGTTCGGCGAAATGCAGGCGGACGGTGTAGCGGAGCGGCTTGGACACGGGCCGCTTGGTCAGCGTGACGGCGATCCGCCGCGCGCCGCGTACTCCCGAGGCGGCGACCCAATCCAGTCCGCCGCTGTCGGTCGCTTGCACCGCCGAACTGTGACGGCGAAACATCTCGACCTTCTCGCCGTCCAGTTCGACGGGCAGATCGGGTGAGGGGCCGCCGCGGCTGGGGAAATCCATCCACAGCGTGCCGTCCGCCGCGCGTCGATCGCCCGGCGAGCCGAAATTGATGCCCACGCGCTGCACCGTCCGTCCGTCCCACTCCAGCGCGTTGAAGGTCCACATTTCGACCTCCGGATCGTGGATCAGTGCCAGCGAGGTTTGATTCTGATAGCGGCACGTACACGTGCGGGTGTATTCGGGCGCGTTGAGCAGACCGCCGGCAACGATCAGATTCGAGGTGCAACCCGACTTGAACCCGCCCAGGTTACCCGTTCCGCCGTCACCGGCCAGATCGTAGAACCCGGCGGCCGCCGAACGAAACGTTAACAGATGCCGGCTGCCGATGGCCGTATTGCAGCCGTAGTTTCGCGTGAATTGCCACGGGAGCGTCTCGCCGGTCAACGGGTGAGCACGCGTCTTGGGCTTGCCGGTCAACAGCGAGTAGGCCGGCCCCTGGGCGATGATCGAATCGCCATGAAGCAGACATGGCCCCGGATAGGATCGGTCCAACTCCTTCCACAGCACACGGCCATCGGCGCCGCGATAGGCGGCCATGCCGGTCTTGGTCTCGTCGGAAGCGCGGTCGCGGTAGGCGCTGCCGGCCTGTAACAGCACATCGTGTTCGGCCGAGTAGTTCAAGAAGGTGCCGAAGACGTCCTCGGTCGCGCTCCACCGTTCTTTCCCGGTAGTCACGTCCAGGGCCACAAGCCGCGGCCGGTAACCGTCGAGATCGATACCCCGACGTTTCAGGGCGTCTTGCTTGGCGCGGGAAAGGGCGTCGATGCAGAAGACCGTATCCCGGCCGACGGCGATATTGTTGTGGCGGAAACCGTACTCCCCCTCGCGCTGCCACGCAACCTTGCCGGTGCGCCGGTCCAAGACCGCCAACCGCCGGCTGGCCGAGGAATACGGCGCGGGCTTCAGTGCCGCGGCGATCGACGACTTATTGCCGCCGGACGATTCGCCCGGCACGACGGGCGTGGCCGTGGCGATGAGTTGGTCCTTCCAGACGCCGACGTAACCCCAATGGGATCGTTCATCCTTGGCCGCCGAATCGACGTCGAACTGGGCCATGGTCTTGCCCGTGGCCGCGTCGAGCCGAAGAATCACCTCGCCGAACACGACGTAGACGCTGTCCTTGGTCGAGACGCAATTGCCGCCGATCTCGCCGGCACCCGGCTGGTGGCCCGTGTTGTCGTGGAACTGGCCCAGGTTGGGCAGATCGCGCTGCCAGAGGAGCCGTCCGGTGTAAATGTCCAGCGCGCGGAGCATGTTGCGTCCTTCGATGAACAGCCGGCCGCCGGCCACTTGGGGCGCGGGGCCGTGTCCGTGACGCGGCAGCACCTCGTCGTTGGGCGGTCCGCCAAACCAGAGCAACCCCAGCGGGGTTTTCACCCGGTCGTCTTGCGAGATGCCGCTATTGGCGGCGTCGGCGTACTCATGGGTCCAATCGGCGGCGCCGGGCAACGGACCTTCGCGCACCAACAGCACGGCCCCGTCGCCGGCCGCTTTGACTTGTGCGCCGCCCAGCGAGGCGTCTTGCACCGTGCCGCGAAGCTTCTTTTCATCCGTCTTGAGATAGGCCGTACCACCGTAAGGACGCAGCCAGCGGAACACGCGCCGGGCGGTCGCCGTGTCCTCCGTCACGGGCCGGTCATGCGGTCCGCCAACGACGATCAGATCGGCCAGGTAGGGCGGCATCGCGAAAGTCTTGGGGGCACCGATACTGGCGGCGACGCGCGTCCCGTACAACCCGGCGGCGTCCATGCGGCGACGCAACGCATCGATCTTCTTCGCATCGGAATCCACGACGATCACATGCAGCTTCGACGCCCGGACAATCGATTCGACCGTTTCGATGTCGTCCAACCCGAGCACCACCGCGTAGCCTTCGCGCACTCCGGTGGCTTCCAGTACGGCAACGGCGCTGGGTGTTTCGGCGGTCGGCTTCTCTGCCCAATACGTTTTTCGCGGACGGTCTCCCGCCGCGAAGCAGAGGAGCCGGCCTTCCCGGGTGACCACGAAGAGTTTGTCGTCGGCCGCCAGCATGGTCCAGGGCGTTCCTTCGAGGGCGCCGCGCCAGACAATCTTCGCTGTATCTTTGTGCTGGTCGACCTCGATGGCGGTCACTTCCCCCTCGGCACCGGCGTAGAGTCGGGAGCCGGCCTTGAGGAACAACTCACCCGGCGATTCCGGCAGGGTCGCTTTCCAGAGCGGCTGCAGTCGCGCGCGCGTTGCATCCTCGCTTTCCAAAGCGGCGGCGGAGATCTGCTTGCCCGAGAGCGTGTACAACGCTTCGGAGTCGTGAATCGAGGCCCCGGTCGTGGCCACCGTCTTGCCGTCGACGATCTTTCGCATCGAGCCGCTGAAGAAATACCACGCGTCGCGGGCGGTCACGTGGTGGCTTCCGCCTCCCTTGCCGCCGAAGTTGAAGCCGTGAAACTCGCCGGTTCGCCGGTCGAAAGAGCCGGGCTCGGTGCGTCCGCCCGGCACGACGAGGCCGTGTTCGGTGGCCGCCAGATGTCCGCGCGGCACGAGACTGGCAAAGGCCGGGCTGCTGTGCGGTTGCACGGTGTACGACGTGCCGTAGCCGCTGTTGGTCCACTGCGGCGTGCCCGTTTCGGCGTCGATTGCATGGATGAAAATACCCATGAAGGGCCAAATCCCCGCGGTCAGGCAAACGGTTCCGTCGAGCAGGACCGGCCCGGTGCGTATCGGCCAGGTCGAAATGAGCCGCTCGTTGCCCAACACGCGCCGATTACTGGGGCCGGCGCGAAACTTCCAAAGCAGCGTCCCCCGCGCCGCGTCGACGCAATAGAGGTGTCCGTCGTCGGAACCGAAATAAACTTTGCCGCCATGAACGATCGGCGCGAAGCGCACGGGTCCCTCGGCGTAGAAACTCCATCGCACCTCGCCGGTTTCCGTTTCGTAGGCGGTGACACTGTCGGTAACCATCGAGGGTACGAAGAGCAACTTGCCCGCGGCCACGGGCGAGTAGGAGACGTCGAACCGAAGCCACGGTTGGCTTTCCGGCCAAGCCGGTCGCGGCGGGGGAAGATGACGCTCCCAACGCAAGGAGAGCCCGTCGGGCAGATCGTCCGGTGAGGAGGCGCCGCGGCTCGCGTCGAAGCGATGCTGGGGCCAGTCACCGGCCCATGCCCGGGGTAAGCAGCCGAGCAGCAACATCACGGCCACGATGCAAACACGACAGGGTGGGGTTGTTTTCATGGCGATGGCTCGATTGTTCCGTTTTGTTGGGATGTCTTTCCGTCCGGTTCCTGGCGAGGACTTGGAAACCGGGCGGAAAGCGTTTGGGTAGGATCGCTCGGGGCAGCAGAGCGTCGAATCGCGTGGCGGCTACGATCGGGTCGGCAGCTAGTCATTTGATGCGGTACGATGGCCCTCCGAGGCCGTCGCTACCAAGGCAACGCGGGTTCTCGACGGCCTCGGAGGGCCATCGTACAAATTCTGAGGCAGAGGTCAGTCCTGGAGCACATGGACGTCTTCCGTCGCAATGGTCACGTGGACGCGATCCCCACAGTGCAGGTCTTGCCCATTGTACTCTCTCTTGCCGAGCGAAACCAGCAGATCGAGATCCTCGCCGCAAGACACCGTGACGCGGACCAGCGGTCCCAAATCGACGACTTCCGCAATGGTTCCGTTGAGCACGGTGGCACCGTCGCGAGTCTCTTGCGGGGCTGCGGCTGAGAGAGCGATGTTTTCCGGACGGACAATATAGTGCAATTCGTTCGGCATCGCATGGCCCGGCGGAGCGACGGCACGGAATTCGACGTTGCCGGGTCCGGCGATTCGCAGCCACCGGTCATCGCCGCCCGTGACCCGGCCGGAGAGTAGATTGCCGACTTGTACGAATCGGGCAACGAACCGGTTTCTCGGACGCTGGAGGATCTCGCCCGGCGTGCCCACTTGCAGCAATCGCCCCCGATCGATAATGCCCACCCGATCGGCCACGGTGAGCATCTCGGCGAAATTGTGGCAGACGTGGAGGGTCGTCGTTTGGGTGTCGCGCTGGAGTTGGCGCAACTGTCGGCAGAGCGTGTCGCGGGTGTATTCGTCCAGCGCGCTGACCGGCTCGTCGAGCAAGAGGACGTCGGGCTCCACGGCCAGCGCCCGGGCCAGCGCGACCCGTTGCTTCTCACCGCCGGAGAGCCGCCCTGGAAAGCGGTCGGCCAGATGCGTGACGCCCACCCGATCGGTCCAGCGGAGCGTTTGCCGCTGCCGTTCATCGCCGGAGAGATGGCGGTGTTTCAGGCCGAAGGCGATGTTTCCGGAAACCGTCTTGTGGGGAAACAGCGCGTAGTCTTGGGGTAAATATCCGATTCGTCGCAATCGGGGTTCGAGTTCGGTTACGTCGGCGCCGGCGATGTGGATCCGCCCGCCGGCGATGCGGTTGAGTCCGCAGAGGCATTCGACCAGCAGCGTCTTTCCGGATCCCGAGGGTCCCAGCAGCACGAAGTACTCGCCCGGCGTCACGTGTAGCGAGACGTCTTGCAGAGCGAAGGAGCCGACAGCGAATCGGAGTTGTTCGATGCGAATCATGACGACTCCCTCAGCCCGATCATGCGGATGCCCACCAGGGCGACCGAGGCCAGCGCCAACATCAACACGGCCACGGCCAGCGCCGCCTCGATCCGGCCGTTGGACAATTCGAGGTAGATCGTCGTGGGGAGGACCTCGGTCTTGAAGGGAGCCGTTCCGACGAAGATCATCACTGGGCCGAAGATCCCGAATGCCCGGGTCCAGATCAGAATACCCGCCACGATAATCCCCCGCCGGGCCATGGGCAGCGCCACGCGGAAGAACGCGCCGGCCCGGGTGCAGCCAAGGGTCATGGCGACGTGTTCGACCCGGGGATCGATGCCGTCGAAGGTGAGCTTGGCCGCGCGAATGCCGAACGACGCGGAGACCAACAACTGGCACAAGACGATGCCCTGGGGTTGGAAGACGAACTTCAACCCGGCCTCCTCGATCCACCGGCCCGGCCCCGTGGCAAAGAAAACCAACAGCGACAGGCCGGCCACCATCGGCGGCAGGATGATCGGCAGATCGACGATCGAATCGATGATCGCATGGCCGCGAAACCGAAACCGGCTCAAGGCGTAGCCCATGGGAACGGCAAACAGCAACCCCAGTGTGACCGTCACGCCGCTGGTCCACAGCGAAAGCCACAAGGCGGCGCGGATCTCCGGCGAGTGAATCGCCTGATTGATCGCCTCGCCGGTTGTATAACTGATATCCGCCGAAATCACGGCCACCCAGACCGCCGTGAAAATGCCCACGAAAATCATCATCGAGAGGACAAACAGCCGCCCGTGGAGCCCGCCCAGCGGGGTGGAAGCGCGTGGTGTGGAGGAGAGAAGGTTCTTCACGGATGCGGGTCAATCGTCCAGGGACGTGGTGTAATGATGCTCTCGGAAAACTTCGGTGCCTCGCTCGGAGGCGACGAACTCGACGAATTTCTCGGCCAACTCGGGGTGTTTGGAGGATTTCAACACGGCGATCGGCACGGTCGAAATGATATTCTTTGGACGGGGAATCTCCACGGTGACCGTCTTGTCGGAAAACCGCCCGGCCACGGCGTCCCATACGATGGCCGCATCCAACTTGCCCAATGCCACCTGATTGCCCAGGTCGTTGACCGTCAGCGCGAGGGTCACGACGTTGAGGTCCTCCCGGTCGATCCCGCCCGCCGACAGCAGCTTGACCGTCTTGCGCCCCACGGCACACGCCTTGGGATCGCCCAGACCGATGTTGAGTTCGGCGTTCTTCAGATCGTCCAGCGATCGGATATCGTGCGGATTGTCCTTGCCGACGAGAATCACCGGCACGAAATAGCAGACATCCCTGGTCTTTTCCGCAACGATCAGCCCGGCTTCGTCAGCCTGCTCGATGTAATGGCGGTCGCCGGGCATGTAGAGATCGCCCTGGCCGGTGAGCTTGATGCGCCCCAGCAGGACTTCGCTTCCGGCGTAGTCGACCTCGATGGTCACGCCATGTTTCTCACCGAACTCTTTGGCCAGTTTCTCGACCGGCGGGCGGATACCGGCGCCACAATAGAGCCGCGGTGCGTCGTTGCCGCCGCATCCCAGGCACGCCAAGAACATACTCGTGGCCACGGCCATCGCGGCAAACCAGGGCGTCTTCACGCGGTCACGCACTCCGGACAACGATTCGCTCACGACGGGTCTCCCTCTTCTTTCTCCGTCGCGGTGATCTTGACGTATCCGAACTCCGTGAAGATCCTCTCGCCGTGCTCGTCGACGAATTTCAGGAACCGTTCGACTTGCTCCGGCCGTTTGGAGTAGGAAAGGCCCATGATCCCCACTTCCATTTCTTTGTCGTACTCGGGGGGCGCGTCCACGATCTCAATTTTACCCAGCAGGGTGTGTGCCACTCCGTTCCAAATGACGCCCACGTCGGCGTGACCAAGCTCGATTTGCAGGGCGACCTGTTGGTGAGAGCGGAAAAGCCTATTGCCCACGTTCTCGAACACCTCATCCTTGATCCCCTTCTTCTCTAGCAGGGCGACGACCATTTCGCCACACGTCGAATGCCTCGGGTCGGGCAGCACCACGCGCAGGCCCTCTTGCGCCAGATCCTCGATACGATTGATTTCGAGTTCCTTGGGGTTCTCCTTGGCCACGATGAACACGGGGTCCATGTGGCCGACGCGGACGTAGCGCGTCAGTGCATCGGCGTCCTTGGTGTACTGCATGTACGGCGAGTGAGAGATGAAGATGTCGCCCTGGCTCTTCAGCTTGACGTGGGGGAGCAGTTCCTCGGAACCGCCAAACGTCATGATGACCGTCTCGCCCGTCTCTTCCTTGTATTGTTTGACCAACTCTTCCATGGGAGTGCGAAACGAAGTACCGCAAAGAACGGTGAAATCGTAATCGTCGTCGCCATTGTTGCCATTGCCGCCCCCCCCACAGCCGATGGCCAGTATCAGACCCATGGCGATCGTGGCAACGGCCCCCCGATGGTGAACATTCTTCTGCATTGGAGTGTCTCCTGATTTTCTTACGCGAGTCCGCATTGTCTATTGTACTGCGACGCAACCCTCCAGGATAACCAACAAACCGGCCGGACGACACCGGCAGGGAAGTATAACCCCTCGTTGGTGGGGTTCGTCACGCATTGCCCTTCGGCCCCCCACGGCGTACCCTTGACGGAGAGAACGCTCTCCGCACCCCCCTCTGGTTAACGCATTACCCCCACCCATTTTTTCACGACTGTTTTCTTCGAGCCCCCCGCCCATGACACCCGACGCCAAAGACCGAAAGAACCTGCTGGCGGTCAATCTGAGCCTCGGGGCCAATCTGGTATTGGCCGCGGCGAAGACGGTGGTGGGAATCGTCGGTCATAGTCCAGCGTTGCTGGCCGACGGGATCAACTCGGTTTCCGACGTGGCCTACCTGATCGTGGTGCGGATATTCATGGGGATGGCCGGCAAGCCCCCCGATCGGGAGCACCCCTACGGACATCGCCAACTGGAGAGTATTTCCGCGCTGGTGGTCGGCGCGTTCGTGGTGGCCACGGCCGTCGCCATCTTCTGGAACGCCGTGGACAACGTCTACAATCTGTTGATTGGCCAGATCGCGTCCGAAATAGCGGCGCCCATCGCGCTTTGGGTGGCTTTCGCCACACTGGCCGCCAAACTGGGCCTCACCTTCTACACCACGCGGGTCGGCCGGCAGACCGGTAGCATCGCCGTCTTGGCCGTGGCCCGTGACCATCGCAACGACATCTTCTCCATTGTCGCGGCCGGAACCGGTATCTTGCTGAGCCGAACCGGGCTGGTATGGCTCGACCCGCTGGCCGCCGCGCTGGTCGCGCTGGTGATCCTCAAGACGGGGATCGAAATCCTCCGCGACTCGTCGAGCGAGTTGATGAACATCTCGCCCGAGCAACCTCTGGCCGATCGGATCCGCGAGTTGGTCCGAGGCGTCGAGGAAGTCGATCAGGTCGAGGAGATTCGGGCCCACCGGTTCGGACAGTACCTACTGGTCAACGTCACCATCGGTGTCGACGGGGCGCTGACGGTGGCCGCCGGCGACGAAGTGGCCACCCGTGTCGAGCGGGCCCTGCGCGAGAATATCCAGTACCTGCGGCACGTCTCGGTACACTATCATCCCAGCCGGCAGCAGCGACATCCCGGCGAGCCGGACCGGATCGATCCGAACCGTCGTTAGATCCGGTATCTTCCTCGCCGCTTGCCTCCCCCACTGGACGACCTCTCGGGGATTCTCGACCTATGCTTTTGTAAGCAGTTGACCATTAAGCCGCATCTCTCATTTGTTGAGAAAAGCAGGCGGAACGGTCAAGCGTCGCCCCCCATCCTTCCGGTGGAAGATGTTTCATGATCGGCAAAGAGATCCTCATCCTCGGAAGCGATCCGGCGATCGGCGAAGAATTTCGTCGCATCGTGCGTGCCGGCGGCATGGAAACGCCGCAAGGCAGTGGTAAAACCGCCGGGCTGCCTCTCTTCGAGGGCATGACTCTGGAGTCGGTTGACGACCCGGCTACCGCATGCCGGCGAATTCAGCGGGCCGCCGAGAACAGCCGGCCGTACTTACTAGCCCTGATCGACTTGGATTACCTGCACCAGTCGCGGGAGATCGAAGAAGATGCCGAGGAAATCGTCCAGCGGGTGCTGAAGTCAGACGGGGCGATCGCCGTTTTCTGTTGTACTTCGTCTCCCGACGTGTCATCGGCCGCTAATGCCGTGGCCGGCGATTCCCCGCGCCGGGTGTTGCTCTCTCGGCCGTTGCACCAGCGACAGGTTCGCCCGATGGTGGCCTGGCTGGTCGAACGGCATCTGGTACGCGCCGAACTGGAGAGACACGCCCGCCAATTGGAATTGGCCCGCCGGGAGATCGAGCGGATGCGCAAGGAAGTCGAGGCGGCAGAGCGGGGGAAATGTGAACTGACCGCCAACCTGAGTCACGAAATCCGCACCCCATTGCACGCCATTCTGGGATTCTCCCGACTGTTGCTGAAGGAGCCGCTGGACGACGGCGGCCGCGACAAGGCTCGGATGATTCACGACGCCGGCGAGTCGCTCCTAAAGACCATCAACAACGTGCTGAGCTTCTCGGAACTCTCGACCGGCCAAAGCGAACTGGAAGAGGCCGATTTCGTTCTCGACGAAGTGTTGGGGGAAGCGCTGGATGCCGCCCGGCGGATCGCTTGCGACAAGGGGCTGGCCGTGCGGTGCCGTATCGAGGAAAGCACCCCGCGCTACCTGCGCGGCGACCGAAGGCGATTTGCCGAGATCTTGGTCAACCTGCTGAGCAATGCTCTGAAGTTTACCGAGCGGGGCATGATCCATCTGCAAGCAACCTTCGACGAACGGACCGACGCCTCGGTCACGTTGCGGCTGGCGGTGACGGATACGGGAGTCGGCATTCCGGCCGATCGGCAGGCGATCATCTTCGAGAGTTTCGCCCAGGGCGACGGATCGACCACCCGGCAACACGGCGGCGTCGGACTGGGGTTGACCGTCTGCAAACGGATGGTCGATATGATGGGCGGCCAAATCGGGTTCCGAAGCGACGTCGGCCAGGGGAGCAGTTTCTGGTTGACCTTGCCGTTTGGCGTCCAGCCGGACACACCGTCCAAGGAGAGCCCCTCGACGCAAGAGTCCGTCGGCCGTGTCTTAACTGATCACAGCGGGTGGGAACCGGCCAACGGCTCGGCTCGCCTGCAATCCGAGACATACCGGGTGATGGTCGCCGAAGACGATCGCTTGAACCGGACGCTGATCGAGCTGTTGCTGGGACGTGCCGGATGCATCGTGGATCTGGCCGGCAACGGCCGTGAGGCACTCGCGGCACTGCAGAAGGATCACTACGACCTCCTGCTGACCGATATCGACATGCCCGAAATGGACGGACTGGAGTTGATCCAGCGGATGCGGCGGTTGGAGGCCGTCACCGGAGGTCACCTGCCGATGATCGCCCTGACGGCCCACGCCCAGACCGAAGACCGCCGACAATGTCGCCAGGCCGGGGCCGATGAGTTCGTTACCAAACCGTTCACCCACGAAAGTCTCTTCGAGGCAATCTTGCGACAGATTCCCGGTTTCCTCGAAGGACCGTCGCCGGAGTCGGGCGACGGAGCATCGGCTGCGACGACCGCTAGCGCCGACTCGCTCGCCAATTCCGTGGACGATCTCCGCCGGGCGATCGATCGGAAAGACTTCCGCGCCGTGGAGAATCTGGCCCACGCCTTGAGGCAACGGGCCACCGAAGATGGGGCGAAAACGATTGCCGACCATGCCTTGCGGGTCGAGTTGGGAGCGCGTGTCGCGGATCCGGATCGGATTGCGGCGGCTTCGAAGCAACTCCAACAAGCACTCCAGGAGCGGCCCATTCCCGCGCCCAAGTGCAAAACGGCACGCTCAATAACCTAACGAGATTCACACAAACCATCCGAAAGACCGAACGGAAGACCCCAACGAGAGGACCTATCCGATGGCAAAATTCCTGATCGTCGACGACGAATCAACCTCTCGGGCACTGATTAGCGCCTTTCTCTCGCCGCACGGACATTGCGACGAAGTCCACGACGGCCACGAGGCGATCGGCGCGTTCCGGGTTGCCTGGAACAACGACGATCCGTACGACCTGATCTGTCTGGACATCATGATGCCCGGTTGCGACGGCCACGAGGTACTCAACCGGATGCGACAGATCGAACACGATCGGGGGATCCTCGGCAACGACGGCGTCAAGGTCGTCGTGACCACCGCGTTGGAGGATACGGAGCACTGCATCCAAGCGTTTCGCGAGGGATGCGAGAGTTACGTCACCAAGCCGATTCGAGAAGAGCAACTGCTCGATCAGGTGGAATCGCTGCTGGGCAAGCTACCGAACCGGGCACCCTCGCAGCAGGAAGAGCCAGCGGGCGACCGGACGGCAGACCACCCGGCCATGCCGCGACCCGAGCAGTTGCCCCTGGCCAAGTACCTGATCACCGACGACGACCGCGTCTGTCGCGGACTGCTGGGCGACATGCTCTCCCCTTTCGGCCGGTGCGACTTCGCCTACGACGGCTCCGAAGCGATCGACGCGGTTCGCGTGGCCATCGAAGACGGCGCCCCCTACGATCTGATCTGCCTCGACATCATGATGCCCGGCGTCGACGGGCACCAGGCGCTGGAAACCATCCGACAGTTCGAAGCCGAACGAGGGATTCGCGGCAGCGACGGAGTGAAGGTGATCATGACCACCGCTCTGCGCGACGCAAAGCACTGCATGGCCGCGTTTCGCGAAGGATGCGAGAGCTACGTCACCAAGCCCATCAGCCAGCAACGTCTTTTCGACACCATGACCCAACTTGGCTTGCTGACGCCCGACGAAGTAACCGCCGCCAAAGGATAGCGGCCAAGGGCGCCTTCCCTGAGGGGAGGGGGAGGGGGGAGGAAAGGGGGGAGGAAAGGGGTCAGAACTGTTTTAGGCCAGATGAACGGTTCTGGCCCATTTTTCGTTCCGGTTGGCAGTGTCTGTCCGGATGATATAATGCGTCGAGGAGTTGCGCGAATCAAGATGCATCAATGCAGGTTATGTAGCTCCGCGATCGAGACATGCCAATGGAGTTTTCATTCATCTGTCCATGTGGGCGAACTCATGCGGTATCCGCCAACCAGGCCGGAGCAGAGTTGTTGTGCGATTGTGGCGTAACAAGTATTGTTCCCCCGTTGGGCGAACTCAGGAAAGCCTCTGGTTTGGCGGCTTACGACGCGAGCGTTTCCGATTCTCTCCGACACCAATTCGCCGTGGGCGAACTCGACATTGGAGACAGTTGCGTGGAGTGCGGCAAAGCGACGAACGGGGTATTACCGGTCGAAGCGGTCTGCGAACAATCCTGCATTCACGGCAGTGGCGGAGCGGAACTGACAATCTTCGGAATTCCAGTTGCTCGAACGGAGGGTCGAGCGGAAGAAAGAGGACGTGACACTACGGTTCCATTGCCCATAAGGATGTGTTCGGATTGTGTGATGAGAATGTTTCGGCCGCGTCTCATGAACGTGCTCCGGCTCGCGCGCGGATTATCGTTGATATTGGTCGTGGCAATACTCGTCCTGGAATATGCCGAGCCGCTCCTGCCGTTCACCGTTCTCGGTAGACTCAGCTTGGTTCCTGTTGGCTTCGTCGTTCTGCTCTGGCTAATAGAGACTTTCTTCTCTAGCGGTAATCACGCTAAACTCAAGGCGGCAGTCCGCAAGGTTGCCCCCTACGAAGAGCTGCTATGCGAACACCCAGACACCGAGTTCCGAGTTGTGGATGTCGGAGCCGAAGATTGAATGCCCCTTTTCCCGCTGCCTTTTCCCGCTCTGGGAAGGCCATCGTACATCTGGTTTGATCGACCGTCTCGCAGCGTCAATGTACGGGTCACTGCATCTGGGGCATGGGAACCGGCAGCCCTTCACGCTGCCGGGCCTGTTGGATCGGGTCGGGCGTGCCGTAGAAGATCGCGTTGCAGTCGATCCAGGCAGCCAGCCGACGAAGATCCTCGGGGCTGAGCTTGACGTCCTCGTGGCCCTCGCGCAATAGCCCGATCAGCCCGCTGCCCAACGCGCCGAACCGGCCGCCGGGCGGGGTGACTTGGATCTGATTCCGCGCCGGAAATCGGGGCACCAGCTTCGCATCCCGGGTGAGCGATACGTAGGACTTCGTCCACGACGCCTCGGGCGCGGGGGTCAGGTCGATCTTGCCTTCGGTCTTCTCGCCGCCGTGGCATCGCACGCAGTGGCGATCCAGTACCGGCTGGACCATCTCGGCAAACGAAAAGGGCCGGCCGCCGAGCGCGCCCGGATCGATCACCGACGGCCCGCGGCGCAGGGCCATGGGCCGTGCCTCGACCGGGGCCGTCATCCGGTTCTCGTGGCAGCCGACACACGAGACTCGCTCGCCCGGCTGAACGTACGTCACGGTGCGCATCGTCTGGTAGGCAAACCCGTCCCCGTCGAGCGCCTGAAAGAGCACCGGTTTGTGGGCCGGGATGAGAAACCGCGCCGAGCCGTCCGCTTCCACGGGCACCGTGCCGAGAATCGCCCGGCCGTTCTCCTCGCCGGCAACGCCCATCCGCGGGTTGTTGGCCAGCGGTGTGGTCTTTGGAAAGACCTGAATGACGCGCAATGCCCGGATGTGGTCGCGAGGTACGTCGCCCAGCCCGCGGTAGACGTCCATCAGCAGCACTTCCCCAGTCGGCGAACTATCTTCGTCCAACTCGCTGGAGACGATTGGCGGCACCGGCCGGGCAACCAGCGGCGTGGGATTGGTGCTGCCGATTTCCGCGTCGCGGTAGATCAACTCGCGATTGCCGAACCGGTCCAAGAGGTAAATCCCCAGCGCGGCGCGGGCGTTGGCGTGCGGTTCCCAGGCCAGCGGCGTCGGGCTGTAGCCGACCAGATAGTAATCCTCCGAGAGCGGCCAAGGGGCCGTGTAATACTCGTCGATGGCGCGACTTTCGGCCTCGGGAAAGGGAATCTCCGGCGTAATTCGGGTGACCGCCCCCAGGCCGTCGTAACCGGCCGTCGGATCGACCAGGCAGATCGTTCCGGCGGTGATCGAATGATGGGCCGAGGCGGTGAAAATCAGCTTGCTGCTGCCGGGAATCGCCTTGGCCTGAAACGAACAGTGCGGCGCCGGCGTGGCATTCCCCCAAACGCTGATCGGATTGGTCCCGTCGGGGCGCATCGCCCAAAGATTCTGATGCGTGACGGCATCGCGGTCGATGTAGTCCCACCGGGCGTAGAGGATGCGGCCGGTGTTGGAAACCGTCGGAAACCACTCGTTCGTATCGTGGAACGAGAGCGTGCGGAGGTTGCCCCCGTCGCCGTCGCAGCGGTGGATCGTATAGATATGGGCGCGGGTGCCAAACTGCGCGCCGAAACATCGGGCGTAGCCGCCGCGGCGCGTGGAACTCATCGCGATGCCGCCGTCGGGAAGATACACCGGCATCGTGTCGTCGAACGGGCCGCGGGTCAACTGCCGCAAGCCGGAGCCGTCGACGTTGACTTCGTAAAGATGGTAGAACGTTCCATCGTCCTCTTCGGAATCCGCCGCGGGGACGATATTGCCCTTGCCACAATTGACAAACGAGAAGACCACGCGGCGCCCGTCGTACGACAGTCGCGGCTCCAGGACGTTGCCGTGCTGGAGCTTGTCCTGAAGAATATCGTGGCACGCCAGCGAGAATCCCGGCCGCTCCAAGACGAACAGACCGCCACCGGGCCGCGCTCGCCAGCCGAAGTATTGCATCACCAGATGGCTGTAGGCCGTGGGCACCCGTTTGCAGAACAACAGCTTGCCGAAGTTCAGCAGCGGGTTGGAAAAGGCGACGTGACGCTTCAGCAGCCGCACGCGGTAGTAAAGAGCGCGGCGGCGCGCCAGATCGAGATCGTCGCGCGCGGCCAACTCGGCCAGACGGTCGAAGTAGACGGCTTCGGCGGCGAGGAACTCGTCGGATCGGCCCGCTCGGAGATCGGCCAACAGCAGGCGGCCCTTCCGCAGATGAACGGCGGTGGCCGTCGCATACGACTCGGCCGTTGCCTCGATCTTGTCCTCCAGACGCCACCCGGCCAATACCATGACGCCCAAGTCCAACTCGGGCAGGATCGTTGCCGGGGTGGTCGCATCCGGCGGAAAATCGGGGGAACTGGTCAGACCTCGCATCGCGGCGGCAACGTGTGTTTTCAACTGGCCAATACGTGCGTCGGGATTTCCCGAAGCCAGGATCTGCTGAAGCCGTTTCATGCCCGCCGTCGACGGGCCGCGATAGGCGCCCAACACGACAGTCGGCAGTTGGGTCGCCCGGCCGGGCGCCAGTATTCGGCCATCGGCCGTATCCAATCGTAAGTCGAGCAATCCGGCGTCGGTCATCATCGATCGCAATCGCCACGCACCCGGAGTGACCACCGCCATCGCAATCCCGCTCTCGTCCGCCTCGTCGGCCACGACCAGCAGCGGCAGCGAGTCGCGGTCGGTTGACTCGACCGGTCGGCCGGACACGAGCGGTTCGTCGCGCGGAGCCAGATCGCGGTCCATGGCGAGTATGCGAGGAAATCCGCTCTTGTCGGCGGGGTCCAACTCCATTTCGTACGACCAACCGCCGCGGCCCTGATCGGTCGTCGAGAAGTTTTCGGAGGCCCGGGATTTACTGCCGTCGGCGTAGGTAATCACCGGGTCCCACCGGGTCGTGTCGCAGAAGATCGCCCCCAGCTTGTGAACCACGAAGCGGATCGAGTCGCCCTTGCGAACGTCGAGGGTCAGCTTCGGCTCGACGCCCCGATCGTCTTTGCCCTGGATATCGGCCGTCCAGAGCGTGCGGCCGTTGTGGCGGATCGAGACGCGCACGCCGTCGCCGTCGAGATGGGCCTTATGGACGCGCCCCGAGATCGTCACCCGCCCGTCGCGCGGGGCGGTAAAGCGGCGAACGCTGGGCGTGTTCTCGCCCGGGTGGTGCCAATCCTTGCCGACGCGAGTCCAGTCGGGCCCCGTCCAGAATGTCGAGCCGTACCACGTATCGTTGCGGTAGGTCAACTTGCCATAACGGGTCGCTTCGACACCGCCGGAGATACGAAACGTCCACCGGGCTAAGGGGAGCGAGCCAACGTCGACAGGTTTCTTGCCCCGATTGGTCACGCTGTTTTCGATCACCAGCAGCCGCAACTCAGGCAGCCAGCGGCGTTTTTGGGAAAGGGCGATGCCTGCCGGTGTTTCGTCAACGTCGCCCGATTCGAGCTGGCGGATGAGCGAGTTGGCCGGTTCCGCGTCGAAATAGTCCGACAGCGGCGCGGCAAAGGCGGGACCGTGGAATACGGCCATCGATGCAAGAAAGGCTGCAAGGCAAGGTCTCATGCGGTTGTTCCTTTTCTTGGTTCGTATGGTAGCCATCTCGCTCCAGCGAGATGGCTACTATACGTCCATCCACGCCTTCTCCGCCGCCGAGCGGCGTAAGCATTCCATTAACCCCTGTACGCGGATCCCTTGCTCCAAACCGGGCACGGCCGGGCGGCCTTCGGCGACTGCTTCAAGAAAATTAGCCAGGCAGGCGACGTGCGTGCGTATCCAACCCATGGCCGACTTGGCGCTGGGGAAACCGCTGGCCGGGTTCTCGTAACGCTGGCCCGTGGCGATGCGGGTCCAGCCACGCTGGCCACCCAACGGCCGATCGGACGCACCGGCGTCGTGCCACTCGAGGTGGTGCGGGTCCATGCCGTTGAAGCGCAGCGCGCCGCGCGTGCCGTGGATCTCCAGCCGCAGTTCGTCTTCGCTGCCGGTGGCGATCTTCGTCGCTTCGATCGTACCGGTGGCGCCCGATTGCAGCCGGGCCAGCGCCACGACACTGTCTTCGGTATCGGCCGGCAGCATCTCCGCCGGGTTGGCCAATGAGGGTCGCCGCGGATAAACGATCCGCGTGTCGGCCATCAAGGAGTCGAATGGCCCAATCATACTGTCGACCAGATCGAGCACATGCGAGGCCAGATCGGCGATCACGCCGCCGCCAGCCGCGCGGGTGAGTTTCCATTTCAGCGGCGCCGCCGGGTCCGCACTCCCGCCGTGCAGAAAACTCGAACGAAACGTGAGGATCTCGCCTAGCGAGCCCTCGTCGATCAGTTGTTTCGCCCGAAGCGTGGCCGGATAGAACCGATACTGGAAGGTCATCTGTGCCGTGCCGCGGTAATCGGCCAATGCGGCGCGAATCTCCTCGGCTTCCTCGACCGTGGCCACGAGCGGCTTGTCGCAGTAGATGTGCTTGCCGTGGCGCATGGCCGACAGCAGGGCGTCTTTATGCAAGTGGTTGGGCGAGCAGATATGGACGATGTCGATCTCGGGGTTCTCGGTCACGGCCCGGTAATCGGTCGCCGCCACGTCGGCCCCGATCGCCGCCCGCCCCTTCTCGGCCGTTTCCATGTGGCCGGTCACAACGTGGGTCACGCGCGCTGCCAGCGGCACGGGGTCGTAAAACAGGGGGAGATTCGTGTATCCGTAGGCATGAACCTTGCCGATGAACCCGAAGCCGATGATCCCCACGGCGTGCATTTTCATTGAGGTCTCCCGATTCGCTTGGCGATTGCCGGCCTGTTGATTCCCACCGGCTATGGGAAATGATAAACTCCCGGGTGCGGGTGGGCAACGGGGCTACTATTCCTGCGCTCGTATCGTTATGGGTGGCTGGGGTCGGACTGCGAGGAACGAGCAGGGAGCCCCCAGATCGTCTGCA
>CAYUIQ010000171.1:0-19640 GCA_964444795.1 uncultured Planctomycetaceae bacterium | reverse complement strand
TTCCGTTCTCCAATCGAATCACACTGAACGCCAGGTCGGGCACTTTGATCTCGCGGATCTTCTTGCCGGAAGGGTCATACTCCCAAACGGCCTTGTCGTCGAGCAGCGCGACGAGGTAGTTCCCATTGGCCAATTGCCGCGCATGGCGCATTCCCATGTGTATGTTGCCGGTGGATGGAACGGCGACGGTCTTGACGATCTCTCCTTTGCCGTCGACCTCGACCAACCGCTTGCCCGTGCATTCGGCGACCAGGGTGTTGCCGTTGGGCAGCCGCTGGCATCCCCAGACTTCGCCGCTGGTGAAGTACTCCCAGACGACCTTCTTGTCGGGCGTGACCTCTCGAGCGCCGCGTTTGCTGCCTGTAAAGCTCATGAGAATGTTGCCGCTGGGGAGCAACCAGACGTCGGTACATTGGTCGGCAGGATACTCCCACTCGATTTCTCCCGCGGCCGAAATCTTGAAGACGCGTTTCGCTCCGATATCGCTGCAAAGATAGGAATGTTGTACCGCCGGCTTGGGGTTTGTTTCCGGCTCGGCGGCGTATGAGGTTATTGCCATTGGCAGCAGGAAAATGGCCGCTAGAACGGTGCGTGCAATGCTGCGTTTCATGGTTCATTCCTTTGCTTGATGTGAGTAATTCACACTGTAAACGGTCCCTCAGCGGGTCCAGGATTTTTCGAGTTCCTCGAGCGTCTTGCCCTTCGTCTCGGGAACGAGGAACCAGACGAAGAGAATCGACGGAGCACAGAGCGAGGCGTAAAGCCAGAAACAGCCCGCGGGACCGAGGTTGTCCTTCAGCCAGGGGAACGTTTGGGAAACCAGGAAACAGGTGGCCCAGACGGTAAAGACACCAAACGACATGGCCCGGCCTCGGATCCGGGTGGGAAAGATCTCGGAGATAACAATCCAGGGGATGGGGCCCAAACCGATCGCAAAGCAGGCGATGTAGCCTATGATCATCCACAACAGCCAGGGCCCCTCGGCCACGCCGTTGTGGAAGAGCAGTCCGATCATGACCAGCGAACTGACCACGCCGATGGTGCCGATCTGCAGGATGGGCTTGCGGCCCATGCTGTCGACTTTCCAAAGAGTCAGGACCGTGAACGCCGTGTTGACGATGCCGATGATCACCAACCCGCCCAAGGCGTCGCTGAGTTGCCAGCCGGCCGCCTTGAAAATGTCTTCGCCGTAGTAGATGATCACGTTGATCCCGCTGATTTGCCCAAAGAGAGGCAGCATGATGCCGATCAACAGGGCCAGTCGCATCCCCGGCCTAAAAAGCTGCCACACGGAACCGCTTTCCTGCGAGATGGTATCGCGGATGTCGTCCATCTCCAGTGTGGCCGTCTCCCGCCCGCCGACCCGGGCGAGTATATTCAGGGCTTCGTCTTCGCGCTGCTGCTTGGTCAGCCAGCGGGGACTCTCGGGCACGCATAGCAGCAGGAGCAAAAACAGAACCGCCGGCAACGCTTCGGCACCGAACATGCCGCGCCAAAGTTCGTCGACGAAGATCCATTGCAGCGTGGCGTGGCCGAACATTTCGCCATGGTTCTCGGCCAGATGCAGAAGAAACGCATTGGAGAGATAGGCCCCCAGTACGCCGACGGTGATGGCGAACTGGTACATGGCGACCATGCGGCCTCGCAGATGGGGCGGCGAGAGTTCGGAGATGTACAACGGCGCGAGCATCGACGCGAATCCCACGCCCAGCCCGCCGACAAATCGTACCGCGATCAGTACGCCGGGCGTTAGCGGGATGGTTGACCCGAGGGCCGAGACCAGAAACAGCCCGGCCGCCAAGATCATCATTTTCTTCCGCCCGAATCGGTCGCTGAGCGTCCCGGCCGCCATGGCCCCCGTGATGCACCCCAGCAGGACTGAACTGACGACCCAGCCTTTCATCACCGAGTCCAGTGCAAACTGCGTTTCCAGCAGCCCGATGGCTCCAGAGATCACGGCCGTATCGAAACCGAACAGCAACCCTCCCAATGCGGCCACCGTACAAACGCCCGACAGGTACAAGATGCTTCCCCGCTCGGGCGCCAAGGTTCGCTGCGGAATCCCTGCGGCTTTGTCCGGTGTGGTCAAGGGCTCTCTCCCGGTGGTTGGGGCCGTACGGCTTTGGTTTTGCCAAGCCGATGAATATCGAGTGTTGAACAAGAGACCGTGCGGCTATCCCGCGGCGGGGCGTTCCGCGGCATGGCCGCTTCCGTTTCACCGAACACTATCAGGTTACTCGCCGGGCTATCCGCCGTCAAGCAGCGACCGGCTTTGCCCCTTCGGGTGCCGCCGGCACTTCACGAGGTGTGCAGGATCGATGATATTTTTCGTCTCAGGCCCATGAACCGGCAGACCCTGGGGCACACAGATCACGGACCGACCCGGCTACGACCGTGAATGCGAGTATGATCGGAGTGTGGCTGCCAACGGTCGTCACGGCGCCGGTTCGAGGAACTCGCGCCCCAGGCGGGTGAACGTGATGAACCGATAATTGCCTCGTTCCCAGAGAACGCCGACCGACTTGTCTTTGAGCAGGGTCAGCGTGGAATAGGCGGCCGGCTCGTTGGAGATGAGGCGTTCGCCCGCGAACGTGCGGCCTTCATCGTAGCTGGTACGCACGATCAGCTTGTTGCGGCCCGGGCCTTGGGGGCCGGTCCAGAGGATGCGGTCGCGGTCGTCGCCGGCGGACTTCAGCGTGTAGCGCTCGACGGCGCAGCAGACCGGGGTCACCGGTTGGCCCGCACGGGGTGCGGACCAGGTGCGGCCGCCGTCGCTGCTGGTGGCCGTCCAGCGATGGGGCCCGCCGTGCTGGCGGGCGTCGAGGAGGATCCGCCCGTCGGACAACTCGACCAACTGGTCTTCGTCCACTCCCTGTGCTCCCGGCATCACGTCCCCGCGATGCCAGGTGCGGCCGTGGTCTTCGCTGAACAGCGTAAACGCACTCCATGGGGCATACCTCCACATCGGGACGATCAGCCGTCCCTTGCGGTCCTGGATCGCTCCGCCGGGGCCGGGCACGCTGATCCGCCACTGGGCGTCCGCCATGTCCCGGGCAACGTCGGTCTGATCGATCGGCTCGGACCAGGTCTGGCCGTGATCATCGCTGTAGCGAGCCAGATTGGCGACGTCGTCCGTGCCCGGTCGGGCCGCGTGGGTGCCCCGCCCCGGCTTACAGCGTAGATAGAAGACCCAAACGCGGCCGCTTTGGCGATCGAGCACGGTGGCCGGATTCGACGACGACCAAAACTCGCCGGAGTGCTCGATCAGTTTCATCGGCGACCAGGTGGCCCCGTCGTCGGTGCTCCGTTTCAGGACCAGATCGATCTCCTGCCCTTTCCCTCCGGGGTCGCTCAGGTTGTGCTTTCTCGCCTCGGCAAAGGCCAACAGCGATCCGTCGGCAGCCGTTTCAATCGCCGGGATGCGATACCCGGTGTATCCGTCCTTGCCGGAGACAAAGACGTCGACGTGCTTCAGCGGGGACATGCCCGAGGCCGCGGCGACGGCCGCCAGGGACAACAGCAGCGACGCAACACAGGAGCGTTTCACGGTCGCCTCCAGTACGGTCAAAGGGAAATTCGGCGGATTCTCTTATGCCTCATTGGGCGAGTTGAGATCGAACGGGATCGGATGAGATGATGGCGCAACACGATGATCCTTGACCGTCGGCGGCCCACAGGCTAGACTCCAGACCCTATGGGAGGATCATACTCCCGTCAACTCTCGTCAGTCAAGGAGAACGTGCCATGCGCGAGCCGACTTCACGACGTTCGTTCCTGAAACTCGCCGGCTTGGGTGCCGCTGGCCTCGGAGTCACATCGGCGGCCGCGTTGGCGTTGACTGGGCCGTCGGGTTCCGCGGCGACCGGAGAATCGCGGCTGGAAGCGGGCGAGGGCGTGGTGGATACGACACCACCGCTGGGGATCGAGATGGCCGGATTCCATCGCCCGGCCGGCAAGGAACGCCGAATCGTCGGCATCCGCCGGCCAGCGGCGGCCCGAGCGCTCGTGCTCCGACTGGGAGATGCCCAAGCGGCGATTGTGTCGCTGGATATCTGCGGCGTCTCACGCGAGATGACGGCTCGGGTTCAATCGCGGATCACCGAGCAACTCGGCATTCCGGCCGCGAACGTTCGCATCTGTGCCACGCACACGCATTCCATGCCCACGTTTCGATATTTTCGCCAATGGGGCGCCATTTCGCCGGAGTACATGGCCTCGGTCGAGGCGAAGATAGTCCGGGCGGTGGAGATGGCCAAGGCCGATCTCGCTCCGGCCGCGCTGTACCTGGGCAAGAGCCGGGCTCCCGGGGCAAGCAACAATCGCACCACCAAGACATGGAAGACCGACGAGCAGTTCACCAAGGATTCCACGGACGCCCAGCGCTGGCTCGACACGACGGTCCACGTGCTGCATTTCGACCGGGGCGAAGGGTCACGCAACTTGCTTTGGTATCACTTTTCCGCCCATCCGGTCTGCTACCATGACGATAACGCCGGACCCGACTGGCCCGGACTCGTCGACGAGTTGGTCCGCCAGAAGCACGGAATGGCTCCGTCGTACTTGCAGGGCCATTGCGGCGACGTGAACGCCGGCGACGCGAGCCATTGGATTGGCTCGGCCGAGAAGACAGCCGAACCGGTGGCTGCCGCGATAACCCTGGCGATCGACACGGCCTGGCGCGTGAAAGTGGACACCCTCCGCGTGCAAACGCAGCAGCTCCCGCTCCCGCTCGACATGGAACGGTTCGGCAAGTGGCTGGCCGCGTACCGTGAAGACCCGTCGAAGTGCAACAGCGGCCCTTGGGTCGATGCGGGCTTTGCCGAAGACTGGTTTCAAAGCTCGGTGAAGCGAGACATCACCCAGACACGCACGCCCGTTCCGCTCAGTGCGATGCAGTTAGGCGAACTGGGGCTCGTTTTCCATCCGTCGGAGCTTTATACCTGCTACGGCCTGACCATCCGCCGGGATTCGCCGCTGGAAGACACGCTCGTGGTCGGCTACACCGACGATATCATCGGCTACCTGCCCGACCCGAACGCCTTCAAGGCCGGTGAGTATTCGGCGATCACCGTGCCCAAAATCATCGACTTGCCGCCTTTTGCCCCCACTGCCGCAAGGACCCTGACCGGAGACGTCGTGGCGATGCTCGGAAGGCTGATCGCCTGATCCGGGTGCGAGATTACCGGCTGACGACTGAAAGCATACGGAGGAGAAGAATGGTACCGCGATTATCGTGTTTGCTCATCGCGGGGTTGCTGTGCTCCGCCGCCGAAGCCGCCGACCGGCCCAACGTGGTGCTGATCGTTTGCGACGACCTCAACGATTACATCACCGGCATGGACGGGCACCCCCAGGCGTCAACCCCGAATATCGAAAAGCTGGCACGGTCGGGAGTGGCGTTCCGGCGAGCTTACAGCAACAGCCCTATCTGCGCGCCGTCGCGTTCCAGCTTCCTCACGGGCATCTATCCCCATACGTCGAAGAATCTGTTCTGGGACAAGTGGTTTACGAACCCCGTCCTGAAGAACTCAAAGACCGTCATGGAGCACTTCCGCGACAGCGGATACCATGTGGCGGGTTCCGGCAAGCTTATGCACCACCATGTCGGCGGTGTCTGGAGCGAGTTCAAGCACAAGGCGGACTACGGCCCGTTCGTCTTCAACGGCAAGGAGCGAGTGGCCCATCCGTCCGTTCCCGAGCCATTCAGGAGCATCGGGCCGGTCGACGGCTCGTTCGCGCCGTTGTCGGACGTGCCTTATGCGGCGGACAAATCCGAGAAGAAGGGCTGGATCTACGGTACGTGGGGCAAAACGGTGCCCATGCGATACGTGGACGAAAAGCACCGCGACCCGACGCCGGACGAGCGTAACGCCCGGTGGGCGGCCGCCAGGATCGAGGAACTTGCCCAAGAGAAGGGCGGCAAGCCGTTCTTCCTCGCCGTTGGCTTCATCCGCCCGCACACACCGCTGCATGTGCCCAAACGCTTCTTCGACATGTTCCCGCTGGGGAACGTCAAACTCCCGGTGATCCGGGAGAACGATGCGGACGACTGCCACTACCTGGATGTATTCGATGAGAACCGGAAAGGCCCCAGATACTTCCGTCTCCTGGGAGAATCCTACCCGACCACCGAAGCCGGAATCCGAGCGTTCACCCAGGCCTACCTTGCGAGCGTGGCCGCGGTGGACGAGTGCGTTGGCGAGGTCGTCGCAGCCATCGATAACAGCCCCCTGAGGGACAACACGGTCATTGTCCTCACCAGCGACCACGGCTGGAACATGGGCGAGAAAGACTACCTATTCAAGAACTCCCTCTGGGAGGAGAGCGCCCGAGTGCCGCTGGTCATTCGTGCTCCCGGCGTCGCCAGCGCCGGTGGTGTTGCCGAACACCCCGTTTCGCTGATCGACATCTACCCGACACTTGTCGACCTCTGCGGTTTGTCGGACGATACGCCAAAGAACAACCAAGGCGCGAGACTCGACGGTCACAGCCTGCGCCCGTTCCTTGAAGATCCCGAGTCCGGAACCTGGGACGGTCCCGACGCCGCCTTGACCATGATCTTCGCCGGTCCCGAGACGGCCAACGACCCCGCAAGGCAGCATTGGTCGGTCCGCACCAGGCGCTGGCGCTACATCCTCTACAACAACAGCGCCGAAGAACTCTACGACCACGACGCCGACCAGTACGAGTGGACCAACCTCGCCACGAACCCGGAGCATGCCGCGGTGAAGCGAGAACTCAAAGCGAAGCTGCTGAAGATCACCCGGCAGCAACGGCCTGCGAACGATTGACACGACCGTCATGCCTCGCTTACGCTGTTTGGGTGGCACTCGTGCAGTTTGGCGTGGAGTATTACCAGCCTGACGTGGGCGTGTGGAGCCCGAGTTGAGAAGCCACCGAACGTTTCTGGCCCTTTCATCGGGGAACGGTGTCAAATGTCCTGTCCCATTCGAGCCCTAATCGTGGCTCTGGCGTTTCATGTGGTTGCGGGCATTCTCGTTGCCCGGGATACGGAGCAACTCACCGCCGTGCTTGAGGCAGAGGTTCCCCAACTGATGAAAGAGGAACATGTGCCCGGGCTGTCCATGGTACTGATCAGGGAGAACCGTATCGTCTGGAAAGAGGCCTTTGGCGTGCGGATTGCCGGCGAACCGGAAAAGGTGGATGACCAAACGGTCTTCGAGGCCGCCTCAATGAGCAAGCCCCTCTTTACCTACCGGGTGTTGAAGCTGGTTGAAGACGGCGGTTTCGACCTTGACCGCCCGTTGGACGACTGCCTTGCGGAGCCTTACCTGCCCGACCAACCGCTGGCAAGCAAAATCACCGCGCGGATGGTTATGCTCCACCGGACCGGGTTGCCGAACTGGCGCAAGGGCGGTTGGAGGACAGGCAAACCCCCGCCGGTGCTCCACGAGCCGGACACCCGCTTCACCTATTCGGGCGAGGGCTACCTGTACCTGCAAACCGTGATAGAGCACCTGGCAAAGCAGCCCATCAGCGCCTGGATGGAAGCGTCGCTGCTGGCTCCCCTGAACATGACCCGCAGCAGCTACCAGTGGCAGGAGTCCTTCGAGGCCAACTTTGCCGGCGGACATGACGAAAAGGGGAACTTCAAAGCGGGGAGGCGGTTTTACAGGCAAGGAAATGCCGCCTTTTCACTCTATACCACGCCTTCCGATTATGCCCGCTTTCTGATCGAGATGATGAGACACGAACGTTCGGCGGAGCATTCGCTGAAAGCGGAAACGATCAATCGCATGACGACCTTGCAGGTGAAGCCCGAGAAAGACGACGCGCGCTCACGCCGCTCGCTGGGATGGGTTGTCGACACCGAGGAAGACGGGGGCTGGGTGTCTCACAGCGGCAGCAATGGAAGCGGTTTCCGATGCCACTCGCGTTTCAACATGACGCGACAATCCGGCTCGGTGATCATGACCAATTCCGCCAGCGGCCGAACCGTGTGCGAAGCGATCCTGGAAATCATCGATGCCGTGTCTACCGAAGACAAACCGGCGGGCGAAGACGGAAAGTTCACGACCTGGGGATCGGATCAACGGACGATCCGCTACGATTACCGGCTCATGAATCCCACCTCCAAGCCGGCCACCAAGATCGATGTCTACGTGCCCCTTCCCCTGGAATCCTCCCGCCAGGAGATCCACTACCTCCACCTTCCCAAACGCGGACAACAGCGTTTTTTCACCGACAAGCACGGCCAGAGGCTGGTCCACTACACGATCGATCGTCTTGAGGCCGGCCAGTGTGTGGATCTGGGGTATGTGGTGGGGATCACCTTGAGAAACATGCGATGGAACGCCTCGAATCCTTCGCCCCCCGAAGAAACACCTCTCCTTACACCCGAAGAGAAGGAGCTTTACCTTAAGTCGGAGACAAACTACTCGATGGACTCCGACGTGATGCGCAAGGCTGCCGCATCCCTGGTCGACGGCGCAACAACCGATTTCGAAAAGTTGGTCCGGATTCACGACTATGTCACCAGCTCAATTCGGTACGTCCGTGACAACCGGTGGGATCCGGCCGCGACCGTGCTCACCCGCGGAACCGGATCGTGCAGCGAGTACAACTACGTGCTGTCCGGGCTTTGCCGCCTCGCCGGATTACCCACCCGGTGCGTTGGCGGTACCACGAGCGGCTTTCGCGACCTGCCCACAACCGATGCGGTCTTTCACCGCTGGACCGAGGTCTTTCTGTCCGGCTTCGGCTGGTTTCCCGCGGACTGCTCCCGAGACGCCAATCCGATCCGGGGAAGAAGGAGTCACTTCGGCCGGGTGTACGTCGATGCCATGGCCTGGTGCCAACAGGCAGGGGGCAAGGAAGATACCCTCGGTTGGGACTACCGGGCCAAGGCACACGTCGAGGGGGACGATCCGGGCGTTCGCGAGAACCACCGCACGCGTTGGTTCGTGTTTCATCCTGAAGAGAAGGTCGAGGCGGCGTATGCCTGGTTCCTTGACGGCACCGGCGCCGGTTGCGAGCCGGACCTCCTGGAGTGTGCCCTCCTCCGCTGGCAGGAAGCCACGGTGGAGAGCCGTCCGCGGATGATCCATGCCCTGGCCGATTCGGGCCGCAACACCTGCCTGCGGCGGGCGGCAACCCTGCCTGAAGCCGACCAGCTTCGGGAGACCTGTGTCCGGGAACTCTGTCTATCCCCGGATCTCGCGGACACGCTCCTCAAGGAAAGCCGCGATCTCTGGGGCTTTCGCAACTGGTTCAAGAGCAACGAATCCAGTCTCGTGCCCGCGGAAGAGGGCCGGTTCAAGCTGATTACCGGCGCCACGAAAAAAGAGACCCCCACTACGACGGCTTCGTCATCGAAGATCTGGAGGGACCTCGTGCCGGAGGCCGTAAACCGCCTGGGAGAATCCCTGGATGTGACCGAGGAGAAGACCGTCGTGATCATGCCGGTGACGGACCAGACCCTGGCCGGCTTGGGCGGACGGCGCTCTTCGATTCTATCGGCGCTCAAGGAGCGCGTCGCGCAAGAGACGGGAGCCAAGCTCATTGATGAAGACCGCTTTGACCGTTGCATGGAGGAGCAGGGCCCGGGAAGCGGAGAGTACTGGATTCTGGCCAATGGTGGTGGCGACGAAATGCCTCCCGAATTGGTGCCGGACATCATCCTGGTTCCCGTGTGCATCACCAGCAAGGCGAAAGAATCGGTCCTTTACCATCTCGAACTGAAAATCCTCGAGCTGTGTAGTCGTAAGTACACCAAAGCGATCGCCCGGGTCCGCCGCAAGACAGAAGCGGCGTTGCAGGCGACTGGTCGCGGGCTGCTGGTTGCGGGCGGCGACACGGTCCTGGCCCGGTGGGAACACGACATGGTAAGCCGCAACGGATACGACTGGCCGCTGGCGGGGGTCAAGAGCGTGCTCTCCGCGGCGGATGCAGCGTTCTGCAACCTCGAATGCTGCGTGTCTCTGAAGGGAACACCGGCGGATAAGGGAGAACGCTGCCCCTTCTACTACCGGGCCCGACCGGAGATGCTTCGCTGCCTCACGCAGGCGGGAATCGATCTGGTTACCGCCGCAAACAACCATGGCGGCGATTACGGTCCCGAGAGCGTAGCCGACACGGCCAGATGGTGCGAAAGAGCCGGGCTGGTGTGCGTGGGAATCGGCAACAACTCAGCCTCGGCGGAAGAGCCCCGGCTGGTCCGCATCGGCCCCGTTCGGGTCGGTTTCGCCGGCATGGATACCACGACCCCCTGTTTCCGTGCGGAAGAGAACCGCCCCGGCACCAGTTACGCCGCGGAGGAGGGGAACCTCAAGTCGTTCACCGAGAAGGTTAAGAGGCTCGGTCGGTGGGCCGACGGACGTTGCGATCTTCTGGTCCTCACCATTCACTGGGGTAACAACTGGGCCAGGGAAACCCAGCCGGTTCACCGAGAGATGGCCCGTATCGCACTGAAGCACGGCGTGGATCTCATCCTCGGCCACTCGGCCCACCGCCTGCAGGGAATCGAAGTGGTGGACGGCAAGGTGGTGGTCTACGACATGGGGAACCTTCTTTTCGACTGCCAGCTCAAGCCCGAGGGCCGCGGGTGCGCCCTCTTCCGGTTACACCTCCGGGCAAGCGGTGTCCACAAGATCGAGATCCTGCCCACGCAGGTCTCAAACGGCTATACCGTCCTCGCCGGATACGAGGAGGCCCAGAAGACCCTCTCCGAGATGCGCAATCTCTGCTCCGCCCTGGGGACCGACCTCTCGGTTGATGAAGATGTAGAAGGCAGACCCGTGGGTGTCATCCGGATCCCGGAGCCGAAAACGACTTCCCGTGACCAACCGGACCCGGGTTTGGCCTGTTCCGCCTTCCCTGCCGGCGGAGAGAAACTTCCCGCCATGGTTGACGAGACCTTCCTTACCGAGAAGATTCCCGAAGATGCCCGGAAACTGCTCCCGCCCGCGGAAGCGGCGCCGGGTGTGGAGTTGCTTGCATATGGCCTGCCCGGCACGGCGGAAGAAGGAGGGATCCTCCGGCTGTCCACCTGGTGGCGCGTGACCGGGCCGGTGGATCGAAATGTCATGCTGGCATTCCACCTCAGCCCCCGAGGCGAGACGCCTCGCCGAGGAACGCCCTGGTATACGCGGCACGACGCGGCCGACTGGACCGTGCCGCTCTCGCTGCTCAAGCCGGGGGCGGTCGTTGAAGACCGCTATCCCGCCCGCTTAGCCGGACTCCCGGCGGGGCCCTGCAAGGTGTATGCCGTGGTGATCGACACGACCCGGTCCGAAGGGAATCGGATCCTTGGAGAGCCCCACTTTCTCGGAAAGGTTGAGATACTGCCGAGGGCCAAGGAAGCCCTTCTTCTGCTTCCGGCGGCACAGAGTCGGTCGCTGAGCCGGACGGCTCACGACGACGCCAAGCCAGACCGCCCCAGGCTGCCTCGATAAGCAATATCTGTTGGTCGAAGTGATCGCCCAGCACGGCGAATCGGGTTACGCACCTTTTCACTTCTCCTTCGTTTTCTTGTTCGGCTTGCCTGCCCCCGAGGTACTATCTTGCCTGTAGTCCCAGTTTGCTTCGTCGGCGTAGAGCCTGTCGATCACAGCCTTGAGTTTGTCTTGGACAGATTTCGTGGTGGTATCCACCTGATCCGGGGTAAGCTGGTTCTGTTCGAGTTCGTCGGCCGGGATATTGTAGAAGCGACCGTCGTGGTAGAGTTTGTACTGCTGGTTGCGGGCGTAGCGTTTGACGCTTTTCTGCCGTTTGCCGTTGCGCTCGTACCAGCAGAAGACCCAGTCGCGAGGGTTGCCCTGTTCACCCCGTAGCAAGGGCAGGAAGCTGCGACCGTCGATGTCGCGATCCTGGGGGACTTGGCCGCCGCCGAGGTCCGCCAGCGTGGGCAGCAGGTCGCTGAAGTCGATCAACTCTTGCGAGACGACACCCGGCTTGATCGTGCCGGGCCAACTGGCGACCATGGGCACATGCGTACCTGCATTGGGCGTCGAGCCTTTGCCACCGGTGACTTGCCCATCCTTAAAAGGCGAGGTAATGCCCGTGTATGTGCCGTTGTCGCAGGTGAAGATCAGCAGCGTATTCTCGCGAATGCCCAGTTCGCCAAGCGCCTTATCAATCTTGCCGACCATTTTGTCGGCGTAAGAGACCATGCCGCTGAAGTGTTCGCGGTCCCACTTGTCTCTTGGCCACTCCTTGGTCTCTTTGGGGTCCCAATCCGCGGAGTCCGGGGTGGGCTGGAAGGGCCAGTGGGGTACAATCATTGGGTAGTAGGCGAAGAAGGGGCCGTCTTTGTGACGTCTGATGAAGTCGATCAGGTAATCGCTGACGAGATCCGGGCCATATTCGCCGTCGGTGTAATCGACTTCCTTGCCGTTGATTTCCAGGCCCGGGTTTGGGTAACGGGTGGGCCGGCGTGTTAATTGCCACAGGCAGTATTCATCGAAGCCAAACTTTGTGGGACCTTCAAAGCCGCCCTTGAGTTGCCACTTGCCGGCGATGCACGTCGCGTAACCGGCCTTCCGCATCACGTTGCCAAAGGTGATTTCCTTGGGATGAAGGTAACCAAACCGGACGTAGTTTCGGGAATTGTAGCGACCGGTCATGATCTGAACACGCGACGGTGTGCAGATGGGCTGTGAGTAGCAGTGCTCGAATCGCATACCATTGGCCGCGAGACGATCGAGGTTGGGTGTCTTATAGAAAGTCGAACCGTTAGCGCCCAGGCACTCGTAACCCATGTCGTCGGCCATGATCAGGACGATATTGGGCTTGGCCGACGGGGGCTCGTTGGCCGCCATCGCCAGTGATGCCATTGCCAGTGATAGTGCCAGTACAATCGTTGGTCGTTTCATGTTGCTTTCCTCTTCTTCTCGGTTCTGGGCGAGATTACGGCAAAAGAAGGCAATGGATCGAGTTGTCGTTGCGGATGTAGAGTCGGCCCTTGACCAAGGCCGGGTGGGACCATACGGCCGTCTTCTGGTCGTCGAACAGTCGCAGCCGGGCGACCAACCTGTATTGCTCGCGGTCGGCACGGACCAACAGCAGCTCGCCGTCGACGGTCAGAATCATGACGTGGCCGTTGCCGGCGATCAATGAGGTGTAACTGTAGAAGGCCATGTCCCGCTGCTTCCACAGAAGCGCAAGTGTCTTCGCATCCAGACAGTAGAGGTACGCGTTGTGGGGGCAGAATATCATCCCGTCGTACGCCACCGGCGTGATCATGTCGGGGGCCAGATCGTCGAAACGGCGATGGGGCTTCTCGATCGCCCGAACCGGTCCCTTGTAGCCCATGCCGGAAAAACCATACAGCCGGGTCGAATTGTTCTCGGTGGCCACAAGCAGTTTGTCGCCCAGCGCGATCGGCGTGGGAACGTTATAGTCGCCTTGCTTTTCCGGGACGATCTTCCAGATCCGCTCGCCGGTCGCGGGATCCCAGCCACCGAGCGACTGGGCGTCGTAAGCGATCACCTCGCGCTGGCCGCGGAAGTTGCCGACGATGGGTGACGCATAGGCGGCCTCGGCACCCGGCGACTTCCAGAGGATCTTGCCCGTCTTGCGATCCAGCGCGACCAGGGAAGCATCCTCCGCCCCGGGTTTGACGATGAGCTTGTCGTCAACGATCAATGGCGTCGCCGTCATCCCCCAGGTCGGCAATTCTCCGCCGAAGTCGTCGATGAGGTGTCTCTTCCAGAGAACCGCGCCGGTCTCCGGTTTAACGCAGTGCAGATGTCCGAAGGGGCCCAGCAGATAAGCCCTCCCGTCGTGGACTACCGGCGTAGCGCGGGGCGAGTTGGTGTAGTCCATCTCGCCCTCGGCCGTGTAGGTTAGGGTCCAAAGTTCCTCGCCCGTAGCGGCGTCGAGGCATCGCCAGATATCGCTCTCCTCATCGGCCGACTTGTCGGCGAAAAGGACGCGGCCGTCGGCCACCGCAACACCTGAGTGGCCCGGGCCGGTCGTCTTGCTGCTCCAGAGGACTTTTGCTTTTTCGGGAAGGCTCGTCGGCACATAATGGCTAATCCCATCGCGTCGCGGGCCACGCCAGTCGGGCCAGTCCGGTCGGCTGGGAAGCGAAAAGGGCGGCAACTCTCGCGCGGGATCGGTGTCGATTACGATCCGGATTCCGACGGTGGCGTCGCAATAGTCTCCGCGCAGGTTGCACGGCAGCCGGCCGGCCGAGCGGCATCTTGGCGGACTGCTCAGCCACGAACCGCCACGAACCACTCGTTGAAAGCCGGCTTCCGGACCCTGGGGATCGACATTCGGGGCCCGCTTGTAGTAGTCCTTATCGTACCAGTCGGCGGTCCACTCCCAGACGTTGCCGGTCATGTCGTAAAGCCCGAACGCATTTGCCCGATACGTACCGGAGGGCGCGGTAAAGACATGGCCGTCGGCCCAGGAAAAGGTCCGCCATCCACGGAATCGCTCTCGGGCCGTTTCGTCGGCCGCATTGGCCCAGCCCTCGCCGTCTTCCCACTTGTCGCCCCAGGGGAAGGCGGTCGTCGTTGCGGCCCGGGCGGCGTATTCCCACTGCGCCTCGGTCGGAAGCAGAATCTTGCGGCCCGTCTTCTTGGTCAACCAGCGACAGAAGGCGACCGCATCGTCGAAGCTAACGCAAACGACCGGATGTTCGTCGGTCTGGTCGAAGCCGACCTTTTTCCACGAGGCGCCGTCGACCTTGTCCCAGACATGCCCATCCCAGGCAAAGGTCCAGCCTTCGCGCTCGGCCTGGGTCAGGAATCCGGTCGCCTCGACAAACGCCGCGAACTGCCCCCGGGTTACCTCGCGGGTCCCCATGAAGAAGTCTTGGCCGATGGTCACTTCTCGCTGCGGCTGCTCGCGATCGTCGTGGATACGGACCTGCTGGTCCGGGCTGGTTCCCATGAGAAACTTCCCCGAGGGAATCTTGACCAGCTCCATCGTCACATCGGGAGCGAGTTTCAACTCGATGTGTTCCCGTGAACTCCTGTTCTCCTCCCTCGGTCCGGGAGCCTGTTCCGTTTCGTCGGCAGCGGCTACGGTTCCCGTGAGCAACAGACCGACGAGCAGACAGGATAGTCGCAGGGAACGGGGCATTCCGGAACAGGGCATTACAGTCTCGCTCAGGAGTTATCCGGCTCGTACATCATGGCGCGATCGTCCAGCGGGCGGACCCAGACGTTGCGGAATCGGGTCGGGTTTTGGTGGTCCTGCAGGAAGACGGGGCCGGTTTGGGTCTTCTTCTGTTGTTCCCAGATCGTTTTCAAGTAGGGCGTCGTGTGGTATCGGAAGGGATGATACACGGACCGCGGTTCGCCGAAGGTGGCGTTGTCTTGCACCTTTTGCCCGTTGAGCCAGGCGGTGATCGACCCTTCCTCGACGATGGCGCCGTTGTCGTCGCGTCGCGGCGCGCGGTAGCGGATGTCGTAGACCTGCCATTCGCCCGGTTTGCGGCCCGCATTGACCAAGGGTTTCGCGAAGCCATAGATCGCACCCACGTCGCCCGCTCCGGGGGTTTCCTTGCCAACGGAATTGATCACCTGGAGTTCGTAATTGCCGTGGATGTAGATACCGCTATTCCCGCTGCCTTTGGGCGGCAGCATGAACTCGGCGTGAATATCGGCGTCGCGGAAGTGGAGTTTGGAGACGATGTGATTGACTCCTCGCGTGCCTTTAGACGACACGAGCGAGCCGTCTTCGATCGGCCAGTCGATCGCGCCGCCTTCTTTGTTCAAGAACAGATTCGTGTCCTTGCCGTCGTAGAGGACGATCGCATCCTCCGGAGGAGCGACGGGCAACTTCGATTGGTTCGGAGCGAACGGTTCCTCCGTTTTGTCCTTCGGTGGCGGATTGTCGGCCCCGAAACACGCTCCGGCGAACAGGAAGAATACGGCGACCATCATCAACATTGCGCGCGGTGTCCGACTCATGAAGTGTCCCTCTCTATACGATGTTTGAAGTTCACGATACGGTTCAGGGCGTCCGTGCGGCGATGCGATGGCGTCACCACGGCCCCAACCAACAACTTCCCCTATGGCCAAAATACTCCACCGGAGTGCAAGTGTCAACCAGCAGAGGACTTACGAGCGAGCGGCGTTCTCAGAGGGCGCTTACACGCGACAGTAAGTTCATTGCCCAAAGGCCATCACTTCGACCAGATGCCGACCGGGATTGAGAGAGTGGTGGGTCTGCGTAACCCGAATATACCGGACCGGGCGTGACTCGAAGCGGCACGTGTAGCCTTCTTTCGTGGAGACTTCTTTGTTCTCCCGGCGGTCGGCGACCATGTCCCAGGTCTTGCCGTCGAGCGACGTCTCCACCGTGAAGCCGTAATGACGCAGGCTACCATAATAGCCGACGACTACGACACGCCCCACCGTGGTAGGTTTTTCCAGATCGACTTGCCACCACGTTTTTGCATCGTCCAGCGCGCCGGCGTCGGCGGCCCAGTGGCGGCGGGTGTCGCCCCGGCGACCGTCGTTGGCCAACTCGGGCGGGTAGCCGGCGAGGTGACTGGAGCAAGTGGCTGGCTTGCCGGTGGTGAGGCTCGGGGCATCGGGCTTGAACGGCTCGCCATGTTTTGCACGTTCTTCGGGCGTCAGCAGTTTCGGCGCCGCCACGCTCGTTACGGGTACACCGTTCTTCTGCTCAACGGCCATTCGCCTCGCATACTCTGTCCTGAACGCGTCCCGCACCAGTGCAAAACTCAAGGGTTGCGGCTTTCGATTCTGTTCCGCTTCGGTAATAAAGCCCTCGGGCGGTTCAGAGTGCTCGTCGATCTTGCCCTGCCAATGGCCGACCTCACGGCGATAGGCCAGCAAGATTTCGCCAAACGTGTCGGCATCGGCGTCGGGATCGACAGTCCAGCGAAGTTTGACGTGGGAGACATCGGGGGTCAGACGCAGCCAACCGTCTTGGATGACGCCCTTGCCTTGGAGCGTTGCGAATGAGACATCTTCCACGAAGTAAGGAATCCGCAGAACATAGTGTTTGGGCTGCGTGTGAAAGTTGCCGGCGATATCGATGTCCGCGCCGTCGGCCGTGAAAGTCAACTTGGCGCTGAGCGTACCGAATTCGGTCATTGCGTCCTTGATCGAAACGGTCTCGCCCGGCACGGCCCAATCGGGAGAGAGCACGGAGAAGAGGTAGAGTTCACGTTCGCCCTGATCCAGACCGCCGCGGCCGCCATGCTCGAAGACGAACATATTGCGGATGAGCCCGGCGATTTTTGCGCCTCCCCAGGAATGCGGCGGCGGGCAACTCGACCAGACCATTCGAGCGGACCATGGCTCGACCAGATTCTCGAACGCCTCATGACAGGATCCGGCATGCAGGAGGATATGATAGATGTCGATCAATGCCTTTTTGCTGCGTCCCGCCACCACGTCCTGCATGGTTGAATTCACGGTGACGTACTGGTGCAGATGTTGCCCGTTGCGATAGGTCATGATCCCTTCGCGATATTTGATCTTTCGCAGGCGGTCCACGGTCCCGGCAACGCGATAATCGTTTGGCTTGAGCACTTCGCAAGGCCAGGCGAGAAAGCAGTTTTCCCAGTCCTGGTTGAATTGGTACTCGTGAAGACCACCTCTTGCGGCCGGGCCGGTCACGAATTTGTACAATCCCGTGGGCACGTAACCGTCCGCTTCGGCGCTGGCGTCGATGGCGGCCAGTACGCTTTTCTCGAACGACGCATGAAGCTCGGTCCAACGGGCAACGTCGGCATCTCTGCCCAGAAACCTGGCCACGCGGATCGCTTTGCGCAGCCCCGTCAAGGCCCAGAGGTTGTGGCTGGTGTAATGGCCGAGAATCATCTCGGCATCGAATGGTTCCGACTCTCGCATCAAGCCGTTTGCGTCCGCACGATGGTCCGTTTCGATACATGCCACGGCCTCTCGCAGCACGGGATAGATCTCTTCGGCAAATGCCCGGTCCTGCGTATAGAAAACATGGGTCGCCAGACACGACATCACCTGCCCGTGCGAAGCGAGAATCATCCGCCCGTGGGTCACCGAGGTGTCGACAATCAGGCCGTCGGCTTGCTGGCGTCCGGTCATTTGCGAGAGACTGTTTCGCAGAACTTCATTGACGCCAAACTGGTCGTACAAGAGCAACGTATCGTAGTAGGTGAGAATGAAGCAGTTTGGGTACGGCAGGCCGTCTGTTTGAAACTTCCTGCCGTTGCGACTGACCGTGGCGAGCAGCGAATGCACCGTCACGGCCCGATAGGCGTCGTTGATGCGAGACTCGGGGCAAGAGAGGACATTCCGAGTGCCGAGCAAATCCTTCCAATAGCCGATGGTCTTGGCGCGATAATCGTCGTAGTCGGCCTGCCCGATCTTCTCCGCGACGTTGCTGCCCGCCGCGACGGGAACACGCGGCATGCGAAAATCGAGCGTTTTCTTTTCGCCGGGCGCAAGCGAGAGACGATACACGGCGATGCCGGTTTCCGCTCGCGGGGATACATCATATTCAGAACCCATGAACGGCCTCTTGTAGGGCACACCGGAAACCGCCTCGATTTCCGCTCCCGCGGGAAAGCAATAAAGGAGCTTTCCATCGGCACTCCACGCATTGTCGGTTCGTTCAAACCTCGCATTGGGGTTCAGTCGCGAAGCGCCCAGTCGATAGTCGCCCCCACTACCCCGGCAAGCGGATGCGAGAACGGCGGTCGTCGGCTGATCGCCGGTATTCTCCGCCGACAGACGGACGAACTGGAGCGTGTTCTCCTCGGTCTCGCCGTCCAGAGTGAAGGAGAACATCTCGATCGAATAGGCGATGTTCTTATCGGTCCATTCGTATTGCACAACCGGAATCCACCCCTCCAGGAACGTCTTCTGCCGGGCCATTATCGGCTGCCGCGACGGTCCATAGAAGAAACACAGTTCCGCATGTCGCGTATAGATGGCGCCGTCGTAGGTGACCTGGACGGGCTCCGGCATGTAGGGAACCCCGATACAGACGGTCGATTTGGCCAGGTAACACCACTCCTTGTTGGGATCGTCGATCGCCGGGTCGACCATGGCGGCCTTGGCGATCGCGGATACGGCCATCATGGCGCAAAGAAACGCGGTTCTCATCGGTATTGTTCCTCGGGCGATTGTCGAATTCTATCAGAAGCGGCTACTTCGAGAGCACCTTGAAGTCGAACTCATTCGGCCCACCGGCGGTGATTTGGGCATCTAGTTCGCTGGCCGTGTTGAAACGGGGCGCAACTTGTTCCACGCCCGGGCGATGAAGCGCGGGCAGAGCTGCCTCTTCCGGCGTGGGCGGAGCCGTGTTCTCCTGGGCCGCGAAAATGCGCACGCGATACTCACCCGGCGGCAAGCCCTTGATCTGTTCGATCCGGTAACGGCCGTCGGAAATCGCCGTGCCACTGCTCACGCCGTCGGATTCGACAGGGGCAAACTCGATGTTCCCCTGGTCCAACGGTTCTCCGTCGAGCGTTACCTGTCCGGAGACGGCCTCCCGGCCCAGCGGATTCCCCTGGCCACAGCCGGTCAGCAGCGGTAAGCAGCAAGCGCCAAGCAGGAGACCGCCCGCGATGGCCGAACCCAAGAGGCGACGAATCGTTTTCATGGCGTCCTTTCAGGTGTAACGACCCCGACCTTTTCCCCACCGGCCCCGTGCCGGTGGTTCATTGGTTTGGGTACTATCACGGCCCACCCTGTTCCCCCTTTGTT
>CAYUIQ010000170.1:8762-19705 GCA_964444795.1 uncultured Planctomycetaceae bacterium | reverse complement strand
GCAGGCGTCCCGGTTTCGTATCGAGGATACGCCGGGCGCGCCGCAGGCTGCGCGCGTCCAGGGCCGTATCGTCGATGTACACGCCGTCGAGATCGATACTGTCGACCATCCACTTCAGCCCCTGGAGATAGAAGTTGTTCCATCGCGAATCGGGGCGCGTGATGACCGACAGGTCCCACTCTGCGCCGGGCCGGCGAAGATGGTCGACCCACGCGGGCACGAAATCCGCGCCCAGGTTTTCGTTCAGCCACGGGTGGGGGCCGTTACGATGAATCAGCGTGCGTGCATCGGGGCCAGGCCCGGGAAAGATCACCTCGCCGTTCATCGAGTGCAACGCGAACAACTCCGGCATGTTCTGTGTGATCTCACGCGTGGTGTAATAGACGCGCAGCTTGACGCCCTTCTTGTGCCCCTGCTCCACCAGATGCTTCAATTCCGGGAAGCTATCGTCGGCATAAGGGTAATTGATGTACGGCGCGGCGTAATGGGCCTGGTGGACGTTGAGCACATTGGCGCCGTCGCTCGGGTCCATCTTGCTCAACGTGTCGCGAAGGAAGGTCACGTTGCGAGCGGCATGGGGATGATGGAATCGCACGGCCCACTGCTTCTTCGTGTCCAGCGGGCGGAACGGCGTGAGATACAGTTCGGTGGTGAAGGTGAGTGTCTCGCCGGCCCTCATCGTCCGCTTGCCGCTTGCGGCGCGCACCAGTACGGTGTCTTCGCTGGCGGCGCCGATGTTGATGCTGCCGAGCCCCTCGTTGCCCCACGACTTGGGCAGAACGAGCGGCAGAAACTTGTAATAGATGTTGACCAGCGGACGGACGAAGTGCTCGTCCTTGAAGCGGAGCATCAGCCCGGCGTTGACATCGCCCATCCAGAAGCAATCCTGTCGCTTCGATACGTCCCAAGTCCACGCGATCGGCTCGGCCGGGCGCCGTCCGCCGCGGCGATTCAGGCCCATGAAGTAGTCGGCGGCGTCCTCCCGCCAGGGGACTTCCAGCCGGATGTCTTCCAGCGCCAGATCGCGCTTCGCCCGTAGCGTGATGCTCAGCTCACCCGAGCCCGTATAGTCGAGCCGCCCGGCCACTTCGGCCGTTGCGTCGGGTGCCTCGCATCGGGCGGTCCACCGGGCCTCGAGCGAGTCGTGTTCGATGCTCCCCAACGTACTGCGCCAGGGCATCGCTCCCTGGTCGTTTTCCACGACAAAAGAAAACGGACCCGCCAGCACGGGCCGACCCGTGTCGGTGATCAGTGTATTGGACGGATTGAAGAAACTGGTGATCTGCCGCGGCAGTCCGTCCTCGCCGAGGGCCAACTCCCGACCCAACACGCGGACGACCCGATCCTGTGTCTGGACGGGGACGAAAGGCTTGGTGATGGTCGGCTCGCTGCCTACGGTCGAATTGAGCCAGCGCAGCCGCGAGAGGTTCTTCGCCACCGCATCGCCCTGGTCGTCAACCGGCTCGCCTTCGACGTGTATCGTCACGGCGACTTCACCCAACACCGACTCACCCGCGGCCACCTCCACCCGGCCCCTGTACGTACCGGCCGCCGTCTTGGGCACGTGTACCCCACACCAGAGTACTTGCACCGTGCCAACCGGCACGCGA
Source organism: uncultured Planctomycetaceae bacterium (assembly GCA_964444795.1). GTDB lineage: Bacteria > Planctomycetota > Planctomycetia > Pirellulales > Thermoguttaceae > JABMRP01. The sequence goes on along the minus strand of CAYUIQ010000170.1, from coordinate 18,095 downwards.
ATCTCTTTGGCCAACGGACGCCCGTCGCTACCGATCCCTTCCAGCGACAAGCAACACATCGCTTCGGCCGGGATGGCTGTGTCTTCGGATCGCAACTCATCAAACCGGACCACCAACGGTCCCCCGGGCGTTTTCGGCTTAACCCCGATCTGGAATACAAAAAACTCCCCCGGCCGTGCCATCCCGGTGAACGTCGCCCGAGATGCCGTCTCGGCAACCGGTACATCGTCGACCATTCGCCAAGGTTTGTCCCGCGGCGCGGTAAACAACTGCGCGCGGGCGAAAGTCGGCGCAATGCACGAGAAGATCAAGCAGAAAAGAAAACACCGACGTTGCATTATCATGTTCGGTTTCTCCGGGAGCAGTTCTGGGCGGATAGCAGTCCTTTGGGAAAGTTGAGTTTGTCATTCTGGGTGCCATGGGCGGCTTGCCCGCCCTTGCTGAGCCGCTCTGAGCCAAAAGGCTCACCAGGGGATTTCGGGGAAGTACGGGTTCCTCTCCTCTGTTTCCGCCAGCAAGATCGGGGCCAGAGAAGAGGAACCCGTACTCTTGGAGCTCCGGAGCGGCTGGCTCAGGAGCCTCCCGGAGATTTCGGGTGAACCAGGCGGAAGCCGGCAAGCCGCCCATGACACCACCGTTCTAGGCGGAGTACCCGGAGATTGCAAGACTTCGCGGCGGAAACGGGAAACGCAACCGCGCTTGAGCGGCGTCGGAACATCCTGAATAATGGCAACCTCGAAATTCGCCCCCCCGCAGATGAGAAAACGCCAAGACACCCTCCCTCGCTACACACGGGGAGACCCGATGCTACAATAGTCACCGTTGCGAGCCTGGATCGTCTTCTGGCTCGACCCGAATGGGAATTCTCAGTTTACCGAAGGGAGAGATGATGATCAGCACACGACCAACCACACACCGCCCGTCTTCCTACACGAGCGCCAGGCGGGGCTTTGCGGCTCTGGCGGCCGTGGTTTGCTCGGCGGCACTGGCGGTCAACGAAGCACCGGGCAACGAGGCGGGGCTTACCGCCGCGGGCCATCCGGCGGAAGGCAAGCTCGAATCATTTCTCGGCGAGCCGAAGCTGGATATCCAACAGGTACACAAGGGCGACAGGTTCCCCAATGTCGTCGTGACCGTTGACGGTACGGTGCTGGCGCTCTGGAACGGCGTCAAGGTGCGGCGAAGCGAAGACGGTGGTCAGACCTGGGGCCCCGAAATCTTGGTCGGAAAGGGGTTCATGGGCGGCGGTGCCATCGTCAACGAAACCAACGGAGAGATTCTGGCCTTTGTTGAGAAGCACCACCCACCGGCCCCGGTGACCGTCTACCGCAGCGGAGACGATGGCAAGACCTGGTCTCCCCTGGACGCCGTCATCCAGCCGGATCCCAACGGCAATGTGCTCTCGATGCACATGAACGAACACGGCATCACCCTGCGGCACGGCAAGCATAAGGGCCGATTGCTCCGTCCGGCACGCTACTATGGAAAGCAAAACAGCCGCGACCAGTGGCCCCATCATTACACGACCGCCATCTACAGCGACGACGGCGGGAAAACCTGGACACCGAGCGATCCGTTTCCGGCATTTGGCACCGGCGAGGCGACGTTGGCGGAGCTTTCCGACGGGCGGATCTACTACAATTCGCGCCGGCATTGGGCTCCCGAGGGAGTCAACCCGCTGCGGCGATGGACCGCATCGAGCGAGGACGGCGGCGCGACCTGGAAAGATCTGTCGATCTGCGAGGTACTGCCCGACGGACCGCAGAACACGAATTACGGATGTATGGGAGGCCTGGTGCGGCTACCGATCAAGGACAAAGACATCCTCGTCTACAGCAACTGCGACAGCCCCAATGGACGCAACCACGGCACTGTCTGGGCCAGTTTCGACGGCGGAAAGACATGGCCCCTGAAGCGACTGGTCCAGGAAGGCGGCTTTGCCTATTCCTCGCTCAACGCGGGCCGGCCGGCAACCAAGAGCGAAGGCTGGATCTATCTGAATTTCGAGAGCGGCGGGTCCCAAGTGGCGCGTTTCAATCTTGGTTGGTTGCTCAAAGGTGAGAAGACGGGCAACGGGGAAATGCCGAACTGGGTTTCACCGTGAGGGACTTGCCGAGTGTGAGTTGTCTAACCAGAAGGAGGCCAAAATGTTTGCTCTGAGACTCTTGCTGACGATCTGCATGTTGGTGGTCTCTGCCTCATCGGCCCAGGCGCAACAACGGGCCGAACAGACCGCCGGCTCGAAAGGTCCGGTCAAAGTCTTTCTGTTGATGGGCCAGTCCAACATGAACGGCCGGGGGAATATCGAGGTCTTGAAGAACAAGCTCACCACGGATCTTCCCGACGAGTATCCGCCTTCGCTTGTGGAAATGCGGGACGATGTGTGGATCACGGGGGCCAATGGCAACGGGATATCCAAGCAGATGAGCAACGTCCGCTTGGAGCCCGGCTTCGCACAGTTCGAGTACTTTGGGCCGGAGTTGGCCTTCGGCCACGCCATGGGAGACCATTTCGACGAGCCCGTCCTGCTGATCAAGATCTTTGGCGGCGGAACGCCGCTGGCCACGCACTGGACCTCTCCGAGTGCCGCCCGGCGCACGAATCGGCAAGGCCCTCTGGACGGACGAAGGGCCGGTTTTCAGGCGGCTTTCTATAAAACGAAGAACGCTCTGGATAATCTGGCGACCTTGATCGAAGGATACGACCCGAAACAGGGCTATCAGATCATGGGGGTCGTCTGGGTCCACGGTAATGCCGACGGCGGCAGTTACTCCACGGAGTACGAAGATAACCTGACCGATTTCATCACCGACCTCAGGGCACTGTTTGGCATGGCCGAGCTTCCCTTTATCGCTGTGGAGAGTCTCTCCAGCAGGGCGCCGAGTAGTGCATTCGAGAATGCCGCCGATCGCGTCAACCAACAGGCCGGCAACAAGCAGGCCGCCGCCATTCTCGCCAAGTCGAGGATCCATCTCAAGGACGATGAGGCCTATTCCGTTTACAATGCCTCGGGAGACGGAACCCATTGGCGGCATAACGGCCGGGCTTATCTCGACGTCGGATACTGGTCGGCCGAGTTGATGAAACCGATGCTGGCCGAGACCACCAATCATGCCACGGACCCGAAGGTGCGGGAGACCTGGAAAACGTACGACCAACGGTTCCAAGAGGGCAACGCGGCCCATGAAGATCCTGTCTACGAGGCCGCGATCAAGAAGTATGCGGGCAAGCCGCCGATGAAGACCGCGGGTGGGAACAATATCAGGTAGCCGGGGCGTCTTTCCGATCCCTGCGAACCGCCCCCGCGTCTCTCGGCCTCTAAAGCTCGATTTGGACAAAAGGAACCACCGCGATGAGAATCGCAGCTTGCCTCATCACGTTACTCGCGGTGTACCACGGTGCCGCGGCGGAGGAAGCCGTGTTTGTCGCCGAGGGCAACGCTCGCTCCGTTCGCGAAGTGGGCAATAAGTGGACGCACGAGGGAGGTTTCCTGTCATGCGGAGGCACGGGCAATGTCCTGGTTGCGGGCAAGGCCGTGGGGTCCGGCGATTTTCAGATTCGCGCCCGGCTGAGTTTGCAGCGGCTCGACGGTACGGCCGCGTCGTTGATGATCGGCGGCAACCATTTCGGCTTCGACGGGCACGGCCGGAAGTTCTTCGTCGAAGGTCCCGCACTGGGCCAGACCCGGCTGCTGGGCGATGCCGCGAAGGTCATCACGCCGGGAAAACCGTTTGAGGTCGTGGTTGTCCGCCGTGGCGAGACGCTTTCGTTTCGCATCGACGGCAAAGAGATCCACAGCGGTCAGTACAAGCTCGCCCCGGTTTGCGCGATCGGGTTTCGGCCCTGGCGTGCGACCATGCGGCTCGACGATTTCTCGGCCAGCGGCGAGTTGACGCCCGTGACCGATGCCACGATCCAGACGATGCGGGTCGACTTCAAGACAGGCGAGCAAAGCGTCAACACAGTCACCGTCGGCGGCGTGATGTTCGATCCGGACTCGCCGCCGAAGCCGCTGGTCATGCGGCGCGACCTGGGGCTTGTCACCGCACCCGTGGTCGACGGCCAACTGGTGCATCAGTCGAAGACGAACCTCTTTGAAACCCGGGCGACGATCACCCCCGGCGGCAACTACCTGCTGATGTTCCCCGAGGGTGCGCACTACGGCGGCAAGAAGGGCAAGGTCAACACGATGATCGCCTATCGGTCCGCCGACAAAGGCAAGACCTGGACCGGCCCCAAAGCGGCCTTCGACATCGACTACAGCCAGCACGGGTTCATCCCTTTGATTCCCCGCGGCACAAAGCGGATCTACGCCTTCGGCACGCAGCCGATCGAGGGGAAACGCGAGGGTAACGAGAATTGCCCGATCGGTTTTCGTCACTCCGACGACGACGGCCATACGTGGTCCGACGTAACGCTCATCCGGCCAACCAACAACCCCGCTTTTCTCGGCATGTCGGTGATGCGGATGTGCGAGACCGACGCCGGCACGTGGCTGTTGGGTTCGCACGAGGGCCGTTGGAAGCGAACCCCCAAAACACCAGTCACTACCCGGGCGTACGTGCTGCGCAGCGAAGACCGGGGTAAGACGTGGACCGTTCTGCCCGACAAGCGGCCCGGTGGATGGTATCTCGAAGCGTTCGAGCGGATGGACGAACCTCGCCCGATCAACCTCGGCGGCGGGCGTGCCATGATCCTTGCCCGGACGTGTGAAGGACACCTTTGGGAAACCCGCTCGGCCGACGACGGCCGCACGTGGAGCGAGCCGAAGCCGACCCCATTGATCCACCCCGACGCCCCGCCGATGCTCTTTCATCATCCCGACGGCAAGACGCTGATCGCGTTTCACCACAACCGCCACTCGGGCAGCCACTTCAAGCAAACCGACCGCAGCGAGATTTGGGTATCGCTTTCCACCGACGAAGGTCGCACCTGGAGCGAACCGCGTTTTGTCTTTGCCAACGCCCTGGCGCCCGGCCGGCGAAGCGACTGGTACAACCACCAGTGCTCCTACATGGACATGTTCGCCGACGGCGACGATCTTCATCTGTTCGTCCCGCATCGCTGGAAGCGGGCCTTGCACTTGCACCTCAAGGCCAGCGACCTGAACAGGCTGCCGACGAAGGCCCAATTGACTTCGGAGCCCATTGATGTCCGCCAAGAAAAGTAGCAGCCACACTCCGTGTGCCGTCCGCCGTCGCGACTCTCTCAATCGCCGACATTTCCTCGCCATGGCCGGCGCTGTCGCCGCGGGTGCGACCGCATCACCGGCGTCCGGTGTCGCCGAGGACCGGGCGGATTCCTTCTCCTTCTGTCGCGAACTGCCGGTCCACAAGCCGTACGACGTGGTTGTCTGCGGCGGCGGTCCGTCGGGCACCACGGCTGCGTTGGCCGCGGCGCGGGCAGGAGCCAAGGTGCTGCTGATCGAAGGCATGGGGCAACTCGGCGGCATGGGTGTCTCGGGCATGGTCTCCGAATGGCTCGGCGGCGACCACGGCGGTATCTTTCACGAGTTCGCCACCGAAGCAATCGACCAGGGTATCGCCCGCTTGAGTAACTGGGGGCCGGCGTTCGACCCCTTCGCCATGGCTCATTATCTCGACGGGAAGATGGCCGAAGTGGGTGTCGACGTGCTGCTGCTGACCCAGGCGGTCGACGTGCGCGTCGCGGGCGGGCGGATCACCCACGTCGTGATCTTCAATAAGAGCGGACTGGCCGCCGTCCCGGTCCGAGCGGTGGTCGATGCAACCGGCGATGCCGACATCGCGGCGCGTAGCGGATGCAAGATCGTCAAAGGTCGCGAGTCAGACGGTCTGATGACGCCGACCACCTTGATCTTTCACGTCGATAACGTCGACGAACAAGCCCTGAATACCCACTTTCGCAAGCACGGTGATCGCTTGCTCGGGCAGGTTAAAGAACTACAAGAGAGCGGCGAATGGCCGTTCCCCTACAACCGGTTCATCACGCGAAAACTCAACGAGGACGGCGTCTGGATGGTCAATACGGTCCGGCTGGTCGGCATCGACGGGACCGACGGGCGATCCAAGAGCGAGGGCATGGTCCGCGGTCGCGAGGAAGTCCAAAAGCTCATGGAGATCTTCCGCGAGCACGTGCCCGGCTACGAAAAGGCACGCATTAAGGCCGTCGCGCCGCTGCTGGGCGTTCGCGAGACCCGGCGCATCCGTGGGCAGTACGTCTTGACGGCCGAGGATCTGACCGCCGGAAAGGAGTTCGACGACGTGATCGGCTACTCGTCCTGGGGTAGCGACATCCCCGATCCCAAGCGCCCCAGCGATAATCCGAACCGGTTGCGACACCGCGGCCGCACGCCCGTGCCGTATCGCGTCATGGTGCCCGAGCCGATCGACAACCTGATCTGTCCCGGCCGGGCGGTCAGCGTTGACCGAATTGTCCTGGGGTCGATCCGTGTGATGTCGCCCTGCATGGCGATGGGCGAAGCCGCCGGAGTTGCGGCCGCCATGACCGTCAACGGCAACCGGGCTTTCCGCGACGTCGATACGCAATCGCTTCGCCGACAACTACAAACTGGCGACCAGTCATGATGCGTTTATTGATTTGGGCATCTCTGGTACAGACCTGCTGCGTTTGCGAGTCTCCCTGCGAGGCACAAGAGGACGACACGCCGTGGACGCCCGGGCTCGTTCGCGATGAGCAGCGGTGGAAACACGGCGGAGACGATGCGTCGATAGCCGTTGTGGAAAAAGGCCTGAAGGTTTCCGTGCCGCCGGGGCGAACGTGGCGGATCGCCGCGGCCAACCGTATCCGGCTGCCGGAGCACGTCGGCAAGATTCGCTTGCGCGTCGCGGACCTCGGCCCGGGGGCGACGTGGTTCATGAGGGTCTATGGCGATCTGCGAACACCGGGCCAACCACGCACCGTGGGCTTCTTCCAGGACGAAACTCGCACGGGCGTGGCAACGCTCGTGGTCGATCCGCGACTTCTGCCGCAAAGCGACGGCCCGTTGTTGCAGGTCCAACTGGGAGTGGAAGGCCGCCCGGGCGATTATGTGATTTTCGACTCTCTGGAGTTTCTTCCCGAAGAGGATCGGCCGAAGCGTGTCCGCGGCATGCCGCAGCCCGGCCAGCGGGACATCGAGTGCGTCACGCTGATGCCCAACATCCCGCAACCTTTTGAGATGCGGGATTGGCACGCACTGGCCGGTGCCTACGATCGGTTCGTGTTCGACTTCGACGCGAAAGGACAATTCCTGCCTCTGATCTGGATCGACGACAGCCGGGTTCATATCGACCGGCCGGCATTCGGTCTTCCCAGCTACGTGGGCGATCCGCACCGAAAAAGCGGCCCCCACCACGAGAGCATCACCAGCATGGGCGCGGTTCTCGGGGCCACGGTGGCGGGGATCGACAAACGTCGACAGCAACACGACTACGTGCTGATGTGCGAAGCCTATTACAATGCTGTCCACGATGAGCGGCTGGTTCTCAACGGCGTTCACACCCGTAGCGGCGGCTCGTTTTGGTACGAAATCTGGCCCCATATTGTCTTCTACGCCCTGGCCGACCGTTACCCGGGTGCAGGCCGCATGGATGGCATTGTGAAGGAGACCGCCGACCGTTGGCACGCCGCCTGTGTGGCGATGGGCGGCGATAAGGGGACGCCCGATTTCGACCATACGGCCTTCAATTTCCGTTCCATGCAGCCGGTCGACAACGGCCGGTGGAAGGAGCCGGATGCCGCGGCGGGTATCGGCTGGCTTCAGTACGTGGCCTGGGTCAAGTTCAAGGACGAGAAGAACCTGCGGGCCGCCGACTGGTGCATGCAGTTTCTCCAACAGCGACGGGAGAATCCATATTACGAGATACTCTTGCCCTATGGTACGCTCGCGGCGGTGCGAATGAATGCCGAACTCGGCCGGGAGTACGACGTCGACAAGTTGCTCCATTGGTGCTTCCGTCCCAGCGATTGTCGCGGCGGATGGGGAGTCATCGCCACCAACTGGCACGGCTACGATTGTCACGGGCTGCTGGGCGGCATCGACAATCGCGGCGGCTACGCCTTTACGATGAATACCTTCGCCCAGGCCGGCGCGCTGGTCCCGCTGGTACGATACGACGATCGGTACGCCCGGGCGATTGGTAAGTGGATGTTGAATCTGGCCAATGCGGCCCGGCTGTTCTATCCGGGCGCGCTGCCCGAGGGTCACGAATCCTGCGCGTTCTGGAAAGACGACCCCAAGGGTGTGATCGCCTACGAGGGGTTGCGATACCAGTGGGACGGCAAAGGACCGTATGCCACGGGCGACCCGGTGGCCATGAAGTGGGGACCGGCGACGGACCGCGGGCTGTACGGTTCCGGTTACGTCGGCATGCTGGGCGGCATCATCCGGCCGACCGGCGACGAGAAGATCCTCCAACTCGACTGCCTGGCTACCGATTTCTACCGCTCGCCGGCCTATCCCACTTATCTTTACTACAATCCCCACGACACGGCCAAGCGGGTCTCCGTCGACGTCGGCGACGAACCTCGCGACCTCTACGATGCCTGTAGCGATACGTTTCCGCGTCGCGACGTGCTCGGCGAAACGACGATCACCATCCCCGCCGACAGTGCCGTGCTGCTCGTTCTCCCACCGTCCGGCGGCCGAGAAACCCGGCAAGGCGACAAGACGCTCGTCGACGGTGTCGTGATCGATTATCGCCGTTTGGCGAATTAGGGTTCGCCCATCTCCGGGACCACGCCCAGCAAGCCGGCCAACTCCAGGAGCAAACGCTCGGGAGCACTGAGCTCGGCTCGCTGCTCGAGCACCGAGCGGGCCAGGGCCGGTTTGTCGGTGATCAGATGATCCACGCCGCGGCCGATCATGATCGACATGGTGGGGGCGTCGTTTACCGTCCAGACGTGAACCTCTCTTCTTTGCTTCCGGTCGTGCGCCGAACGGATGAATCTCCGGTTGGCAAAACGCGCGTTGACCGCAAGAAAATCCACGTTGATGCTCTCCAGATCACCGGCGGACACGGACATCAGCAGCCCGACTTTCCAGTCGGGACGAATCTTCTTCATCTTCTTCACGGCATCGATCTTCAACGACATGATGACGATGTCCGACGTCATGCCGTGCGCCTCGACAATGTCGACCACTCGCTGTTCGAGCTGCTTATCGTGCCCGTAGTACTTCAGTTCGATGTTGACGCCGACTTTGCCCTTGCAGGCGTCGAGGACTTCACCCAGCGTCGGCACCCGTTGGTCCTTGAATTCCGGTGCAAACCGACTGCCGACGTCGATCTCTTTCAAGTCGGCCATGGTGGCGTCCCAAATCTTCAGATCCACGCCGGCCAGCTTCATGAAGTC
>CAYUIQ010000170.1:0-8662 GCA_964444795.1 uncultured Planctomycetaceae bacterium | reverse complement strand
CGGCCATGGTGGCGTCCCAAATCTTCAGATCCACGCCGGCCAGCTTCATGAAGTCGCTGTCGTGAAAAACGACGACCTCTCCGTCGGCCGTCTCTTGAACGTCGATCTCGACCCAATCGGCTCCGTCTTCGATAGCCCGCTGGACGGCCGCCAGCGTGTTCTCGGGCGCCGCGGCCGAAGCGCCACGATGGGCCGTGACCTGTGTATGGTCCTCCAGTTGAACGGTCCTGATCGCGACGACGCCGACGGCCATGGCAACAACGACGCCGGCCGTCCCCGCAACGATCAGTCGCCTCGGCGTGATGCGGAGACGGGGGCCGCTGCCGGTTGTTTCCCCGATGCGCAGCCGCGAAGTGTCCATCGTTCCCCGGCTACCCAGTTCCCGGTAGAGATTGAAGAGGAGTGCCGCGAAGGTCGTGGTGCTGAGCAGATTGACCACCAGATTGACAACGGCCCAGAGGATGAGCGTCACCCCGATCGCCGCAAGCAGCAGCCATAGTGAACCCGTGGCACGAGGCACCAGCAGGCGTGCCACGAATACGACGAGGGAGGATCCCAGCGCGGACAGAACGATCGAGGCAAGAGCCCAGCCCACAATCCAGCACAGCAGCGTGCGGCGACGGCCCGTCGCCCTGTCACGGCTGATCCGCAAAGCGCGAGAAGCAGGGACGTCCTCGAACAGCACCATCGGCAGTGCAAAAAACCAGCCGGTCAGCAGGCGGAGCAACAGCGCCACGAGCGCCGCGACGGTGATGCCTGCCAGCCCGAGGGCAACCCAGAAGACCGGCGGCTTCTCCGTCAAGTACCAGTTGATGTCGTGTTGGCCAAGGAGCGTGACGCAGATCAGGCCGATGACTGCCAGGAAGGGCAGGACGGTCAGCAAAGTGAATGCGAGCAGGCGAGCGGTCACCAGAACGACCGGCCGAGCGTTTGATGCGGCGAACCGCAGGGCCCCAACCATGCCCAATCGCTTCTTATCGGCCGCCGCACGGAGAATTCCCATCAGCGTCGCCTGTTCCAGCGCGACAATGCCGATCCACAGGCCGCCGACGACCACGAAGCAAATCCACCCCACGGGACCGAGAAAGAAGAAGAGGATATCTTGATCGGCCAGGACCGATTTGCCCGAGACGGCGATCAAGACGCGAAACAGGATCCCCACAAGAGGCGTCAGCACGACAAACGCAATGATCTTGTAAGCGACGTCGGCCAGAGCCAACTCTTTCCACGAGCGCCGGAAATCGCCGGCGACGGCGTTGAGCAGGGAACGACCGCGCATCATCTTGACCTTCCGCTGGATACAGGATGCGACGAATGAGCACCGCAGTGCGGGGCAATACGCACGTCGAGGCCCATTGTCCCATCGGAACCGCCTCTTTGACAAGGGTTGTGGCCACGGAACTCACTCCAAACCGCAAGGACATGCATGTATTCGCTCCCCCACGGCGAATGCTGACGACGCACAAGGGCCATACCGTCCTGCGCGTTGACGGATCGGGACGGTGCGTGGTAAAGTGGGTGACAAGAGAGACTTCCGGCCAAACGCGGTGAAAGACGACGGCCAGCAGCGTGCAAGTTAGCAAATGAGAGAGACGCCGTGAACAAGGTGGTTATTACCCTCGACGAATCGGATTTGATTGAGCTTCAGATCGTGCTCCTGGACTCGGACGAGGCAGCAGCGTTGGCGTTTCTGAAGACGCGAATCGCCGCGAAGATCCCCACCAAGGGAACCGCGCCGTGCGACTCCTCGCGACTCAATCCTTATCTGCCGAAATCGGACCTTGCCGACGGCGGGGCGTGAGGCGACATGAGCATCCTGACCGGGTGGAACAAGCGCCCAGGTCACTTCTCCGCGCTGAGCTTGAGATCGCCCAAGTCGAGTGGTTCGCTGCCGTAGCCCGGGGGAACGTCGAATTCGGTGGGGGAAAGCGTCAGCCGTGGCGAGTCTTGCGGTCGGTGGACCAGGCGCAGCGTGAACTTGCCGGGTGAGAGACTCGGGATGCGAAAGCGGCCCGCCGCGTCGGTCACCGTGGTGCCATGCTGGTTCTTGTACTGGCGGTATCGCCGGCCTTCGTCCGACTGCCAGTAGCCGTCCCACCACGCCTTGAGGGCTTCTTCGTCGGTAATGCCTGACGGGGCACGGGGATAGCCGGGAGAGCGGCCCGATTCCACGGAAACCTTAAACAGCCGCTTCTTGGGATCGGCGTCATCGGGCAGAACGAGGCGTCCGGTCACGGCGCGCCCTTCGCTGCCGAGCGTCAAGTCGACCGTCTGGCCCGCAGTGATCCAAAACGGGCCGCGGACGCCAACCGCCGACGTACATTCGCGGCCCGCGTCGTCGGTGTAGCGGATGCGGTGAACAAAGGTGTGCCATCCGGCAAGCCGCGGCCCGAGCTGGAAACATCGCCGGCCGTCCAGTTCAACCAGCACGGCCGGACCGTCGACCGACAGGCGGTTCGATTTCAGGCGGTAGATCTCCAGGAATTCGTTCTCGGCAACTTCGGGCACGTATTGGCCTCGGATCGTCACGTAGGGCGTAAGCTCGATTGGCACCCGAACCGTCGTTTCGTTCTCGACCGCCTCCGGCAAGTCCTTGATTCTCAGGTCGGCGTAACCGGCCGGATGCAGGATGCGGTAGGCGGCCCAATCACCGAAGGCCGGATACGCGACGCGCACGATTCCTTGCGCGTCGGACGTTTCTTCGATGTTCAGCAGCGGCCCCCTGTCACACGCGTAGTCGAAGGCACGGCGAAACTCCTTGGGCTCCAGCGTCGTGAAGGTCGCGCCGGCGGCGGGCTTTCCGTCGGGCGCGACGATCGTCAACTCCAGCGACGGAAGCGGCCTCATCTCGATGCGCTTCACCAGCGTCTCGCCCCGCCGCAGCGTCTCGTCCAGCTTCAATCTCGCCGGCTCGTATCCGGTCGCCAGGACGAGGATGTGGGACGCCCGCATCTTCTCGGCCGTCTTCTTCCGGAAGAGGGTCCGTCCGTCTCGCAGGACGCGATACGCGTGCCACCGAGCCGACCTGTCGTAGTCACTCTCCCCGTCCCCATACCAGAAGGCCTCGTCGTCCTTGTCGAGAATCGCCGCGTCGGGAATCGGTTTTCCGGTGGTCGCGTCGATGAGGTCGAATTCCAGAGCGTATGCCCGCTGGAGCGTTACGACCGGCTTCAACACGTCGTCGGTCGAACGGTTTTCGATCTCGGGCCACCCGGCCAAAGGCCGGCCGTCGAGCACGCCAATGCTACTGAAGTCGTCGTACGCTTCGCTCGGCGAACCGACGTGGATGCAAAACCGCTTGCTCGGGACGCTGGCCCGAAAACGGCCTTCGGAGTCGGACCGCAAGTAGATCGGCTCGATCGCGTTGACCTTATCGCCGCCGTAGCTGCGGATGGAAATCCCGGCGTCGACGATCGGTTTCTTTTCGGCATCGATCACCAAACCGTCGATCACTGTTTCCTTTGCAGAGACCTCCTGTTTCGGGTCGGACTCTTTCGACGTGATCGTTCCGGTTACCGGGGGGATCAGCGCGGCGAGCACGGCGCTGGCCAGAAGCGTTCTAAGGATCGTTTGCATGGAACCGTCTCCGGGAATGAAGAACGCGGTCATCGTTCATTCAATGGAGGATGCCCTCTCCATGGACATAACGCTCGCGTATTCTAGGGCATTCCGTCGTGGATTTCCAGGGATCCATGGTGGGCCGGCGATTCGCTTGTCCCACCCCTACGATCTGGCCGTAGGAGTCGGATTGGAGAAGAGGCACCGGTACGCTGAATCACCGGACGGCGCCGCTTCATCGACGAAATCCGCGTCAAACCGGCGGATTCCGGGAACTTCTTCTCCGGGCCGTGCGTCTGAAGGAGTAACGCCCCCGGTGGGCGTGTGCGGGGATTCCCCGCGCCGGCGCCCCGTGCCATAATAGAGATAGGCTGGGAAAAGAAAAGGGAAAAGGGGCTGGTCCAATTTGTGCGAAGCACCCTGCGGGCCGTTCCGGCAAATTGGACCTGTCCCCTTTTCCCGCCCCCTTTTCCCGCGGAAACAGAGATCGGAACTCGAGAAGGGAGCGACTCCATGAGATCGCGTTTAGTGTTTCCCGCGGCACTGGTCGTGTCGTTTACGGCGACCGCGGCCTTAGTGGTTCATTACAGCACGGCGGACAGCCCGGACCGTGCCGCTGAGGCACGGCCGGCCGACCCTTCGGAGGCACCCGCCTCGGGCGTGTTGATCGGGGGTGTCCCCCACGTGGTCAAGAAGCCCGACTTCGCCGGCGAGGCGTGCGCGGCGATGTACCTGCGCAAGTTGGGCCACGCGGTCGACCAGGATTACGTCTTCGACCAGTCGGGTGTCAATCCGCTGTTGGGACGCGGTTGCCATACCGGGGAGTTGGTCACGGCGCTGCACAAGATGGGCTTCCGCACGGGGTTGGGCTGGTTCAAGTTTCCCGCCGACAAGAAGGCCGAGAATCTCCAGGCCCGATGGAAGGCCGTGCTTGCCGATCTGCAGGCCGGCACGCCGACGATCGTGTGTACTCGGTTCGACGTGGGGCCGGAGAGCCCCGAGACGTTTCGCCTGGTGTTGGGCTACGACTCCGACCGCGATGAGGTGATCTACCACGACCCCAACACGGCCGACGGCGCGCATCGGCGGATCCGCCGGGCCACGTTCCTCTCGCTCTGGACGTTGAATTCCACGGCCGACGAGCGGCAGGTCGTCAGTATTCCGCTGCGCGCGGACACCCTGCGAATCGGTCGCTCCGCCGCCACGTTTACCGCGGCCGACTACGCGCAACACATCCTGAGGTTGAAGAAGAAGATCCCCAGCCGTGCGTTCACCGTGTTGATTCAGCCGCCGTTCGTGGTCATCGGCGACGAGTCGCCCGCCATGGTTCGGCGCCGCGCCACCGGCACGGTGAAGTGGTCGGTCGACGAGTTGAAGGAGGCCTACTTCCGCCGCGATCCGACCGATATCCTCGACATCTGGCTGTTCAAGGACAAGGACAGCTACGAGAAGCACTGCAAGCAGTTGTTTGGTCACGCCCCCAGCACGCCCTACGGATTTTTCTCGCACACGGACAAAGCCCTGGTGATGAACATCCGCACCGGCGGCGGCACGCTGGTCCACGAGATCGTACACCCGTTCGTGGCGTCCAATTTTCCCGACTGCCCCTCCTGGCTTAACGAAGGGCTCGGTTCGCTTTACGAACAGAGCGGCGAGCGCGACGGCAAGATCGTCGGCTTCACCAACTGGCGGCTAGCCGGACTGCAAACCGCGATCCGCGCGAAGAAAGTCCCCTCGTTCAAGACGCTCTGCTCGACCACCTCACACCAGTTCTACAACCGCGACCGGGGCACCAACTACAGTCAGGCCCGATACCTTTGCTACTACCTGCAACAGCAAGGCCTGCTGCGCAAGTTCTACCACGCCTTTTACGCCGCCCATCGCAACGATCCCAGCGGCTACAAGACCCTGCTGACGATCCTCGGCCGCAAGGATGACGAGATGGACGAGTTCAAGAAGGAGTGGGAAGCGTACGTGCTGAAGTTGGAGTTTCCGTAAAGGCTTGTACGATGGCCCTCCGAGGCCGTCGATTGCGGCAACTCCTTGAACTTCCCGACGGGATCGCAGGCCCATCGTACAGTTTCTTTCACAGTCTGCCCCGGGCATGCATCCGCGTCCTCGCTGTACGATGGTTTCGCTGTCCCTTCTTTGCTTACCACAGCACCCGAAACGGCCGCCGCCTGATGGGCACATTCCGGTCGGAGGCAGCTCGTTTCGGAGCCCAAATCGAGCAAAACCCCTCACGAGTTGGGGGTTTTCGGCCGAATTTCGACGAATTTTGTGGTTTCTTTGAGGGAATCGCAAGAAAATCGTTGCAGTGCCCTCGATCTCTACTTATCCTCGGGATTGTGTTATTCGGGTGGAGTGCCCGGTCTGGCCGGGCCTTCAACGGCTTCGAGACAGCGACCCTTTTCCGCTCCAAAGGCGCGCGGCGCCGACAAATTTAGTGTTCTACTAATCCTCTTGCGGAGCTTCATCTGATGAACAGAACATTCTTAACCGTCGTAGCAGTCCTATTCGTCCTAGTCGCCTCCGCCGTCGCCGCCCCAATCACAATCCCCAACGCCGGGTTTGAGCATCGCGGGACGTACGATCCTCTTGCAGAGGGTCAACACAAGTATCCGAACCCGTCGCAAGAAAACTGGTGCTACTACGACAGCACGGCCAACGGAGGGCCGGCCCGGATCGGCAATCCTCCTTTGTCAGGCTTAGCGACCGCAGCCGAAGGTGATTATGTCGTGAGGGTTGTTGCCGACCCTCGGACATGGGTGGCTGATACGTCCGCCCCGAATGGTGTTGCCACGCTTCTGACGGACACCTTCGACCCCTCCATGACGTACACGCTAACCGCCGAGGTGGCCCGGTACGTTGATGATTCCTACTGGGCGGGCTATCTCGTGCAACTCGCCGCGGGAGGCACCAAGACCCTAGGCGCGGTGGTCCAGGGCAACGTGTCAGGCGGCACCGTGATTGCCGAGGACAGGAACACCCAGCCTGTCCCGCTGGCGGGAGGGGACACGAACGAATGGGCCACGTCTACCGTGGTCTACACGCCCGATCCCGCGGATGCGGGCCTGGCAGGAGAGCCCCTGCAGATCCGGCTGCTTACTCTGAGAAAACCCGGCGACCCGGGGGGGGACCATGGGTATCCCGATAGTGCTCAATATAGCCAGTGGCTTACGTATGCCGCCTTCGATGACGTTACGCTCGACGCCGCCGTCGGTGGCGGTGGGCCGTCCGAGGCTCCGAAGGTCCTCTTTATCGGCGCCGGCACGGACCCCACGTCAGGTGCCGACGGCGCGGTGATGACTTTTCTGGAAGGCCGGTATGGTGCCGAGAACGTGACCTATCAGCGAGCATCCACGGTCAACTCCGGTGATGAACTCGCATTCGACGCGCTGATCATCTCCTCCACCATAGGTTCCGGCGATGGGCGAACTAAGTTCCAGAACTCGACCACGGGCGTCCTCAACTGGGAGGAAGCCCTCGTCGACGACGACAACGGCGAGTTCCAGATGTCCATCGTCAACAAGCCTGGCGGCAAGACCGCGATCGACATCGTTGACAATACGCACTACATTACCGACGGCTTTGACCTCGGGCCATTGACCATCTTCGATACCGGTACCGAGACCGTTGCCCAAAACGGCGCCATCGCCACCGGTGTCCAGGTGCTTGCCGAGGAAGACAACTCCAATGACGCTACGCTGTTCATCGCCGAGACCGACGCCGCACTGTTCGGGGACGGAAGCGCGGGGAAGCCGGACATCGCGTTTGGGCGGCGGGGACTCTTTCCCATCACTGACAGTGGATTCAACAACCTGAACGCGGATGGTCTGGAACTGTTCGGCCGCACGGTGGATTGGATCGCCGGCGTTGACTCCGCCGCCGCCGCCGTCCCCGAGCCCTCCACCTTCGTACTGGCCGCGTTGGGTCTGCTGGGGCTGGGATGGTACGGCCGTCGGAGTCGCCGGCAGGCTTGAGTGATCCTCTTAACCGGAACCATGACAACCCCGTCAAGATGGCGGGGTTGTTTTTTTGGCAAACGTGAACCCGCACGTTCCCTTCTCCCCGGTGCTTGTTCGCCGTCGCCACGGTAACGATGTGTGGTACAATGGGGGGGTGTTGCGAGGTAGGCTTTTTCCCGTACGATCGCCCTCCGAGGCCGTCGATATTCCCGAACCGACGGCCTCGGAGGGCCATCGTACGGGATAGTCTCGATGGCTGCGGATAACCAACTCCCCAGAGTACCGAAGCGATGGCTCCCCTCCTCCTTCGAATCCTGCTGATCGCCACAACGACGCTGCTCGTCTTTCCCGGCGGTGCGCCGGCGGCGGACGTAACACCCCAGCCATTGTTCGAGGTCACCCTGTCGAAGGAGAAAACGCCGGGACATGCGGTCGAGGTGGACGTCGACGTGACGGGCCGGCGAAAGCTCATCCTCACAACCACCGGGCCGAGTTTCGCCGATTGGGCCGAGCCGCGACTGATCGGTCCCGGCGGCGAGAAGAAGCTGACCGAACTGAAGTGGCAGTTCGGCCGTGGCGGTTGGGATATGGTCCGCGTGAACATGAGTTCCTGGGGACAGCCGCTGCGGATCAACAACAGCCCGGCCGCTTACGGCCTTTTCGTGCATGCGCCGTCGATGATCGTCTACGACCTGCCGCCGGGGACAACCCGTTTTCGGGCTCGGGCCGGCTTGGACCACGGTCCGTCGAACAACATAACCTTTGCCGTCTACGCCGACGACCCGCTGCTGGACCGCCGCAATGCGTCGCTGTGGCAACCCTCGCCCGATCCCCCGTCACCGCAACCTCCCGCGGCCTACATCGAGATGATCGGCGGTGACCGTCTGCCGGGCGAGGTGATCGATTACCGCGGACGCGAATCGATGTCCGATCTCCGGACGCCGCATTTCCTCGTGCAACCGCAACTGGTGCCGGAAGCACCCGCCGGATGGCTGCCGCGGCGGGTCCGCGTCGCCGAGCGATTTGTGCGGCGAATCGTCTGGAATGCGCTGGCGGAAAATGAATATCAACCGGCCACGGTCTTCTTTGCCGACGGGCGAAAGGTCCCCTTTCAGTCGGTCCGATTCGGCCGCGAT
>CAYUIQ010000169.1:0-20409 GCA_964444795.1 uncultured Planctomycetaceae bacterium | reverse complement strand
AAGCAAGCAGTGGCACACGTTCCGGCAAAGTCCCCTTTTTCAACGGGCTATACGATCAGGCCGGATCCACCTGCTCAACCCGGCTGAGCAATGTTCCCCGGGCAACGCGCGTTTGAACCCGATCGCCAACGGTTAGTTCGGCCGCGTCGCGGATCAACCGCCCGTCGTCCACACTCTGGGTCAGGCTGTAGCCGCGCGCGAGCACGGCCAGTGGACTGAGGCTTTCCAGCCGGGCAGCCAGCGAGGTGAGCCGTTCCCGGTTGCGCTGACCGTGCCCCCCGATGGCCCGCGTGGCGCGGGCGTCGAGTTCGTCGAGCCGGCGAGACAGATCGTGCAGCCGGTCTAGCGGCCGGCGAAAGACGTGATGGCCGGCCAATGCGTCGAGTTGCGATCGGGCCGACGCCGCCCGGCCGCGTATCGCCGCGGAAAGCCGGTTATGCCATTGACGCAACCCGGCGGCTACTTCGTCGGCCGCGGGCGCGACCCGTTCGGCCGCTTCGCTGGGCGTCAGCGCGCGAACGTCTGCCACCAGGTCGGCCAGCGTGACGTCGATCTCGTGACCCACGGCCGAGATGACCGGGATGCGCGAGGCGAAGATCGCCCGAACCACAACCTCTTCGTTGAACGCCCAAAGGTCCTCCAAGCTGCCGCCGCCGCGGGTGACGACGAGGCAGTCGACCGGCGTGGCCAGCCGGTTGACGGTTTCGATGGCCGCGGCGATTTCCTCGGCCGCCCCTTGGCCCTGCACGCGAACCGGCACGACCAGCACGTCGGTTCCTTGCCAGCGGCGGCGAAGCACTTCGAGAAAGTCGCGTACCGCCGCGCTGGTGGGACTGGTGACCACGGCGATCTTGCGTACGAATCTTGGCAGCGGCCGTTTGCGAGCCGGATCGAAGAGCCCCTCGGCGGCCAGCTTCTGCTGCAACTGTCGCAGGGCCAATTCCAGGGCGCCGATCCCCCGCGGTTCGATCTGCTCGACGACCAACTGATAACTTCCCCGCGGGGCGTAGACGTCGACATGCCCCCGGCAGACGACTTCCAGCCCGTCGCGCAGATCGAACCGCACGCGCGAGGCCGTGCCGCGCCAGATCACCGCGCGAATCTGCGCCCGCTCGTCCTTGAGCGTTAGGTAACAATGGCCCGACTGCGGTCGAGCGAAGTTGGAAATCTCGCCGCCGACCCAAACGTCGGGAAACGTGCCTTCGAGGCAGTTCTTGATGTGCGCAGTCAACTCGGCGACCGAAAGAACGGGCGGTTCGGGAGAAGGGTCGTGGGTGGACATGGTGCGGTGGTTGGTTTCGTCCTGGGGGGCGCTCGTCAAGTGCCGGCCTTTGGCGTCCTCGCTCGCTTCTGAACGTCTTCGACGGTCACGAGGCGGTCCTTATTCTTGGAATCGGCGGCTTTCAACCTCTCGATGAGCCGGTCCAAATCACCGTTGCATTCGGCGAAGATCCGCTGCCGTGTCCGACGAACCTCTTCCACAATCGGATCATCCATTATTCATCGCAGTTTCAGTATCGTTTTCGTAGTCGCAGAAGAAGCAGGTGTCCGTTTCTTCTCGGAATTTGGAGCGGCAATCCGAGGACGTGCAGCAATGCATCGTGATTTCGGTCATCACGCCGTCCGCAATATCTTCGATTTCCGTCGCGTGAAGAGTTAGGAACCATCTGCCATGGCGAGTGTCGCCATCGGGGTAATACGTAAACACAAATGGCCGTCTGGCCGATCCAATGCGTCCGCCACAAATGGCGCCTACTTGGATGGCGTCACCGAAGTCGATGGGGATATCGGGATCGCGATCAGCCTCTTCGATGAGTTCGTACGCCTCGCGCATCGATTCTCGCAGTTCGTCGGGAATCGGCACTTTGTTTTTGTCTTTGGGTTGTGGTTTTTGTGTGCGCATGGTGCGATCCTGAGGGCACGACTTGTTGCTTCACGCCGATTACCATTTGTCGCGAACCGGCAGACGCGACAATACTCAGGATAGCCCTGTTCGATAATACGGTCAATCACTTGCCGTTCATTCGGGGGGCCGAGCCGACCGACGTCGTCTGATGCGGTCCCGCCAGTGTGCTGGCCGGATCGATGCGACGCTGCTCGCTCCTCGCCGGACGCGGATAAACGTTCTTCTGTCCCAACTTGCGAGTACCGGCGGCGGCCCAGGATTCGGCGTCGGTCGTCAGGCGATTGAGCAACGTTTCGATCTTCACGCGAAAATGTTCCAAGCCCTTGCGATCAAGGTCCGGCGGGACGTGGATGTCCGGACTCGAAATACCCCGAGCTCGGGAACAAGGCCGGGGAACGGCGAACCGATCCCAACTGCCCATCCGCCACGGCCGATCGTACCCGAGCCCCATGGCCACCAGCGGCAGCCCCAGCTTCGAGGCCAGGAAGACGGCCCCGGGTGCCAACCGGCGTCGCGGGCCGCGAGGTCCGTCGGGTGTGATGGCCAGATGCATCCGCCGGCTCTTGCGCAGTAACTCGCGTAGAGCGGAAACCCCGCCGCGGTTGGTCGATCCGCGAACGAAGTCGAAACCCATGTGGTACGCCGCCCGGGAAAGAATCTCCGCGTCGCGGTGACGGCTCAGCAACATCGCCAGATTGCAGTGGCCACGCAAGTAAAAGGGGAACAGAATGTACTCGTGCCAGAAGATGTAGATCTTCTGTCCCCGGCACTCGGGCAGCGCCGGGTCGATCGCCTCGTCGTAAAAGGCGCCCTTGTAGTCGAGCGTTCCCATCCACGAGCGCACGGCCGCGGCGGCGAGCATTCCGCCCAAGCGGTTAAACAGCGGATGATCGAGTTTCATCGTCAAGGCTTCCTTGCCGCGAAATCACCGGAAAAAACTTCGACTGCCGGGCCGGTCATGTAAACGTGATTATCGTCGCCCCAGTGGAGTTCGAGATCACCGCCGGGCAGATGGGCAACGATCTTCCGCCCGGTGTGCCCGGTCAATACGCCGGCCACGCAGACCGCGCAGGCGCCGGTCCCGCAGGCCAGCGTTTCGCCCGAGCCACGCTCCCACACCCGCATGCGAACTTCCTCCGGCGAAATCACCTGGACGAACTCGGCATTGACGCGGTTGGGGAAATGCGGATCGCTCTCCACTTGTGGTCCGATCTCCAGGACCCAGCGATCGGTCGGCTCTTCGACGTAGGTGATGCAGTGCGGATTGCCCATCGACACGCACGTGACTTGTAGCGTCTGGCCGGCGACCGACAAGGGTGCCTCGACCACCGCGCCGTCTTCCCGGCGCGAGTCGCTCGACAAGATGGTCGGAATCCGGTCGGCCCGCAGAATCGGCTCGCCCATGTCGACCCGTACGCGGTCGACCCGGCCGTCGGCGGTCTCCAATTCCAGCGACAGGACCCCGGCCCCGGTCTCGATGGCCAGGGTTTGCCTCTTGGCGATGCCGTGGTCGTGGACGTACTTGGCCACGCAGCGGATGCCGTTGCCACACATCTCGGCTTCCGAGCCGTCGGCGTTGAACATGCGCATCCGGGCGTCGGCCACTTCGGAGGGGCAAATCAGAATCAGGCCGTCGCCGCCGACGCCGCAATGCCGATCGGCGATCCGCCGGGCCAATTCAGCCGGGTCGTCGGGCAGGGGCTCTTCGAAGCAGTTGACGTAGACGTAGTCGTTGCCCGCCCCGTGCATCTTGGTGAATCGCATCGTATGACTTTCCCAGCGGCGTTTCCTCGAATCGCAGGGGAGTATTCTATGCCAAGGACACGCACCGGGCAACAGACGTTCGGTCGCGACTCATCCCGTCAGGTCGAGCTGATTTCCGCTGGTACCGGTGGCATCGCGGCTCTGCCGGGTCGGGGGGGCCTCTAGATCCCCGCCGTCCTGGGCATCCGGCTCTCCGCGACGCTGGTCTTCCCAGATGCGGCGACCATCGGCATCGCGTTCGGCCGACTCGTGATCTTCGCCGTCGGTTTCACCGATCCCCGCGGCGCTTTCGGCCTTGGCGTCGGTATGGATGCGGCGCTTCTGACTGGCCGTGTCCTGCGCGGCCCGCTCGACCTCGGAGCCTTTGGTCTGAGCCAGCGACGACCCCGCGGCGCTGCCGGCGAGTCCTCCCATGGGTCCCACGCTCATATCTGACCTCCTCGGAAACAGGATTGTCGGATTATCAGCCCGCGGGTGGTAAGTTCTTGGTCGGTCGACTCTCGGTGGCTAAGTGGTGTGAGGGAAGGACGTCCGTGTGTCTTCCCAGCGAAACTATACCATAAAGATGGCTATCGGGGGACTCGGTTCTTTGGGGGGTCAGCGTTGGGGCGAGGGAACGAGTTTTCCCGCCTCCCATCGCCAAGCGTGCGGAGCGACTACCTCGGGCGAGGTAGCCTCCTGGAGTTGTTGCAGCGCGCGGCCGACCAGGGGGAGCACCTCGGGCCGGGTTTGCGGATTTTTCAGCGTACCGTCGACGTGGATCACGAGCATCTGATCGCTGGCTTCCCCCAAGAGCTCCCGCAACACGGGCACTTGCAGCGGATTGCGTCCGATTCGGGTGCGGAAATCCAAGTCGATTTCCGACTGGAAGTTTGCCTCGCCCTTGCCCCAGAGGCTGATGGTGTCGCCGCTGATGCGGATCCGCGGCAAGTCGATGTGGTTTCCGCGGATGATGAAATCGACGTCGCTTTCGTTGAAGCCGCTCGTATCGGGCACTCTGGCGCTGAGAATTCTCAACAGGCCGACCATCAGGGGCAGTTCGGCGACGTCGCCGTTGCGAAGCTGAACCGTGCCGTTGCCGGTCAGGCCGTTGATGCTTCGTCCCGACCCTTGCAAGTCGACCATCGCGTAGATTTTCCCTTTGAGGTGTTGCCTTCCGGCGATTGCCTCATGGGCGAAGCGGGTCAGATCACACTGCGACAGGGTGGCATGGATGCCGTAGCGGGGCACTTCGCCCAATTCCACCCAGGCGTCGCCTTGCACCAGCCCGCCATGAAATCGGGCGGTGACCGGCCGCGGCTTAACGCCCCGCGGCTTAACGGCGCTGCCCGGCGATTGGCCCGGGAGTGGACGGTCAACCCAAGTACCCAGCAGCAGGCGTCCGTCGTCGATCCAGATCGGCCCGAGCACTTGGGTGAATTGGAAATCCTTGAAGGTGACCGAATCGATATCCAGCTCGCCGCGCGACTGGAAGCGTTTTCCGTCGAAGCCACCGACCAGCGACAGTTCTCCATGCACGTTTGCCAAGCGGACGCCGCAATCGAGGCCCGCCTGATCCATCGCAATCCGCATGTCCCAGTTGCCTCGCAGTGGCTTGGGCGTAGCGCCACCGCCGTACAAATCGAGCGAACCGTGCAGGTTCATCAAACCTTGGAGATGGAGATCGCCGAGGCCCTTCTTCAGCCGGTCGGGTAGGGCCTTGAGCAAGTCGCGGTCCACGCGGAACCGGTCCCAAGCGATTCCGTCAAGCCGCAGGTGCCAACCCTCCGTACCCATCAGCCGGCAGAATCCGCCGGAGGTGAACGTCGTGTCGCCGTGCCGGGCTTTCAACCGCTGCCAACTCATCTCGCCGTTTCGGAAGATCACTTCGCCGTCCAGTCCCTCCAGACGGTAGGGGAAATAGACCGGTTCGATCGACGTACATCGGCCGTGCGGGCGAACCCACACGCTCACGTCCACCTTGTCCCGATTGGGCAGACGGCGGATCGTCGTTCGCAGATTGACCATGCCCCGCAATTGCAGTTCGTTCCAGAGCCGTTGCTCGGCGGGGCGCAGGGCGTCGCGGAGTTCTTCTTCCAGGGGGACATTGTCGGCCACCAGTTCCAGCCAGAACTCGCTACCGGCGGGGGTCGGATTCACATAGCCGTTGCAGCGAACCGTTCCCGTGTCGTTGGTGCCCGTCAGACCTCGAAACGTCCACCGATCGTCGGTCATCTCCAGAGCGCCACTGCGAATGTCGCTCAGCGGGTAGGAGAATTTGTCGTAGCGAATCGCGCAGCCGGTCGGTTCGATACGCAAGTGTTGATGCGGCGGTTCGTCGGGCCGATCCCACCGCACCTCGTAAAGGACGCGAAACGTGCCGCTGGGATGAAACGAATCAACCAACGCGCGCGATCGTTCCTCCAAAGCGCCCAGGAGTTTGTCGTCGATCGTCACCTCGTTGGCCCGCGCGGTGAACCGGCCCGTCGGCGAGTCGAGTGGATGGGTCAGTTCGGCGGATAAATGCACCGGCTGCCCGCCACTGAAGGCCGTCAGGTTCAGCCGCAGCACGTCGTCCTCCAGCGCGACCGTTCCCTGGCCCCGCTCCAGGCGGTAGGGAAACGGTTCGTAGCTGAACGAGACGTCGAGGCACTGGATCGTTAGCTCGGGTTGCCAGCGTTGTCCGTCGAAGGCCAGCTTGACGTCGGCGTCGATCCGCCCGGCGGGCAGGAATTGGCCCCACCCACGCCGCAGCGCCTCGGGCAGATCGTCCACGCGCAGCGTCCGCCGGTCGAGTTCCAACTGGCGCACTTCGGCGGTCAAGGTCAGCGGGCTATCGGGGTGATAGCCGGTGAATTGGCCGGAGACGTGTACCGTAGCGCGGCCCGCCCGGGCGAATAGCTCGTCGATGGAGAATCCCCGGTGATCGCCGTGGATCGTCGCATGCATGTCGGTCAACGGAATCGCCAGCCGGGGATCGTCGAGTTGGCCTTGGGCCAACCGGCCGGAGAAGTCGAACTGATCGACGGGATCGGCCGCCGGGTCGTGACGCAACCGAAAATCGAAACTTCCCTCTCCCTGCAACGAACCGAGCACGGCCAGTTTCTCGGCCAGTTCACGGGGCAGCGCGTCGCGGGTTTTGGCCGAGATTTTCAGTTCCTGGACGTTCCCTTCCAGCGCCCAGCCGGAGCCATCTCCCCGGAGGGTCACCGCCAGTTCGGCCCGCCGCAAGTGATCTCCGGCCAGCGTGCCGCGGATCTTTCGCACCCGCGAGGCCGGCTGATCCGTCGCACCCGGCTCGGCCCCTTCTTCGCTAATCGTCAGATTGACGTCGCGCAAGGTGAGCAGGGCCGTCGGATTGCGCTGGGGATCGAAGATCTCGATGACGCCCTCCTCGATCACCACTTCGGGAGGGACGTCGCCGCCGGTGTTGACCTTGGGTAACGGCCACAGCCGGGACGTGCTCCACGATCCGTCGCGGCGGCGCGTAACCCGGAGCGTCGGACCGTGGATCGTCACGCGAGTGATCTCCGGCTGGCCGCCGACGAGTTCTTGCAGATCGGCCCGACAGGCCAACAGCATCTCTTCCACGCGAAACAACTCGGCCCGCGGACCGGCCGCTCCCGGCTCGACGATCGAGAGCCCCAGCACGCGGATGCCCTCGCCCTCGCGCAACTCGGCCGACTCGACCGTCACGGTCAACTCGGGATAGAGCGCCGCGAAGTGCTGCTCGACGCGCAGCCGTACCTCCTCGTCGACCCGATTGTAGAAATGCAGCGCAACGCCCACCGCCACGGCAATGCTCGCCAGGAGCAGCCCCTTGAAGAGGAACCAACAGGAGTTGACCGTTTTGGAAAAGATGGGCGAAACCCTCCATGGTTGCCCGAGCTATTCAGGTCGCCCCCCGGCAGAGCCAGGGGCTGAAGGGGGTGATGATGATTTCCTTTTCATTTTGACGACCACCGCGGCCGCCAGCACGGTCATCGGCAGTAGCGCCGGCTGACGATAGCGAATCGAACTGACGAAAACAACGTGCAACGCGGTCAAGTAGACCGCCGGCAGCCAGCAGAGTATATACGGCCAGCCGCGGTGAGCCGTTCGCCAGGCTCCGATCAACGCTAACAGTAACAGCGGCACGAACGTACATGCGACGACCAGCCGCACCGGCCAGGCGGAGAACTTCGGCTCGTTGGGCCAGAGGTTCCACATCCGCGCCAGCTTGACCCCGGCCAAACGAACGGCCCGGCCCGGATCGGCACCCGCCGAGCGCCACGCTTCTTGTCGCATACGCCGATCGAGACGTACTTCCAGCGGTTCGTCGCCGCGTGCTTCGGCCGCTGCTTCCGATTCGATGAAGCCGGTGACGAAATCCAGATTGCTCGAACCGTCGGCCTGCGGACCCAGCCCGTCGTAAAGACTGGCACCGACCTGGAGCGTGGTGGGTACGAAATGGCCCGTCACCCGGGCGTTGCGGATCCACCAGGGTGTCATCACCGCCGCCAATCCGGCCATGAGTCCCAAACCGATCCACGCATGTCGCCGACGATTCTCCCGTCCGGCCACGATTCCCAGAACGACGACCAGCGGCGTGAACAGCAGCCAACTCGGACGCATCAGGGTCGCCGCGCCGGCGGTCAACCCGGCCGCGATCGCCAGCAGACCTCGCCGCCGTGGCGCGTCGCTTTGCCATGCGGCCGTCCAAAGGGCAAGCTGCAATACCATCAGCGGGCAAAAAGGCGCTTCGCTCAGTACGAGTGCTCCGGTGACGACCGCCCCAGGATAGACGGCCACCATCGCGGCGGCGACCCAGGCCGATCGGGCGTCGAACAATTGTCGTGCCAGCCACCATACGCCTCCTACCGCCAAAGTACCCAACACGGCGCTGAGCGCTCTTGCCCAAGCAACCGGCGGGTCATCACCGCCGAACACGAACACCGGTGCCAGCAGCGCCGGATAGCCGGGCGTGCGAAACACGCGTCCGCCGATCGTACCATACTGATACGGTGTGCCCCCTGCGATCGTTCCCGCCAGGACCCAATAACTCTCGCTGTCGCCGAACCCGAACTGCCCGGCAAGCCGTTCCTGCCAGAGCATACCCGCTGCCATACGCAGCAGCAAAGCCACCGCCAGAATCGAACCCAGGAGCGTGGCGGTGCGGATATTCATGGGCCGAACGCAGGGGGTTTCTGGAGAGAAACGCGGTATGCTACCCCGTAAAAGGTGGTACGGTCAAGGCGGATTCCGCGCCGACAGGGGGGTGTCCGTGGTACGGCATGGTGGGTTGGGCGGCAAGTTCTGCTCCCTCTCCCTCTGGGAGAGGGTTGGGGTGAGGGCCGTCGAGTAACGCAGAGGTCCTCTCTTGCGCCAAAAGCCCTCACCTGGCTCGCTGCCCTCGCCTTCCTCACCCAGAGGGAGAGGAGCCGAATGGACAACGCCCCAAACCAATCCCCCGAAATGGTTTACTTCCCGCGCCAAGTGGGTATATTGTCAGGTTCACGCCATGACAGCGTTGCTAGCAACCCGGGTGGTTGCTCCATCACGATAGCCGCCATGGCGGGGGGCGTCTATCCACCGTATTTTCATTTTCAGGAGGACACTGATGGCATCAGCTTTACCAGACTATGTCGGCGCAGCCCGTGCCGCAAGGCAGTCGCGCGCCGTGGTACAAGAACACCGCGCAGACCTACGCGGGCATTATGCTGTGGTTTGCTTTCTGGCAGGCGATTCCGGTGGGCAGCGGGGGTCCCGGCGGCGTGCTGGCGGCGGGAATCATGCCGGCGCTATTGGGTATCGTCCTGGCGGCCCTGGTCTGCCACTTCCTGTTCTATCTCGTACCCGCTTTGCTGGGTATGCGCACGGGATTGCCGCTTTACGTCGTAGGCACGTCGACCTACGGAGTGAAAGGCGGCCTGTTCATGCCCGGTCTGCTGATGGGATTGCTGCAATTCGGCTGGCTGGCGTTCAACTGCTTTTTCGTTTCCGTGATGCTTTGTCAGGCGTTTAAAATCGGGTTGGATGCCGAGGGGAGCAAAGTCCTCGTACCCGGGCCGATCCACGGGATCATAGCGGCCGTCTGGGGCATCTCGGCGGCGTTTGTCGGTCTCAAGGGCATCCAGTACGTCGCCCGCGTGGCCAGCTTCTTGCCCCTGATCTGCTTGGTCCTGCTGATCGCGATGTTCTTCGCCACAATTGGCGGGCTGGGTGACTTCGACAAGCAGAAGATGATCGACGCCTCCGCCGCCGCCGAGAAGGCCGCCGCCGATGCGGATGGAGATAAGGACGCCGAAGCGAAGCCGGCCGAAGAGAAGAAGGACCCACTCTCGGGCGTGAGCGTGATCATCTGGCTCGCGGCCGCGATTGCCGGATTCTTCGCCACAGCCGGTGCCGCGGGAACGGATATTGCTTCGAACAACCGCGATGATAAGGACGTTCAACTGGGCGGTTTGACCGGTGTTGCCCTGGCAACAATCGTCTCTTGCGGACTGGCCGTGCTGGTCATCGCCGGAGCCTATGGCGGGGGAATGATCTCCGCGGCAAACATGGGCAACTTCAACCCGATTGAGTTGATGGGCGATATCCTGGGTGAAGGTTCGGTCAGGCCGATCACGGTCCTGCTGGCCATTTCCTCGTTCCCGCCGGCCTGTTTCTCCGCCTTTATCGCCGCCAACAGCTTCCGGACCACGATGCCCAAGGTCAATCCGTTTGTTTCGGTGGGTATCGGCACGGCCGTGGGGATTGTGCTGGCGGTAACCGGCATCATCGGTGATGCACCGGGGTTCTTCGGGTTGATCGGCGCCACCTTTGGCCCCGTATGCGGCGCCATGGCCGCCGACTTCCTTCTGTCCGGCAAGAAATGGGCTGGTCCGCGGGCCAGTTTCAATCTGGCCGGATGGATTTCCTGGATCGTCGGCGCGGTGGTTGGCTTGGCTGGCGACGTGATTCCCGGGATGGCCGGCGTCGTACCGTGCCCGCCACTGGCGGCCCTGGCGACCGGTTTCGTCCTCTACGTCATCCTGGCCAAGGCGGGGATGGAAAGCGAGAAGCTGGAGATGTCCGCTGCCGACTCCGAACCCGCCGCCGAGTAGTTGCGATAGCCACTCGATCGAAACCCACACACGCGGCCTGCCAGGGCAGGCCGCGTTTTTCTTTCGGTCATGCGGGAATTTCGGGGAGGGCGTCATGGTTAGCCCGGATTATTCCCAGGGCTAGGAGTAATCCCGGTTAGCCCCGTCGGGGAGCGACGGGATTTGTCGCGATTCGGCCGGTCGCAGGCAATCGGCCCTGCTACTCATGAGCGACTCGTTATCGCCCACCGCTTTCCTCTCGGCTTGCGATCGCCTACCATGAAGGGCCCCTACTACAAAACGCCGACTCCCGGAGAACGCCATGGCTAACCACATCAATCGCCGACAGATGCTTCAAGGAACCGGGGCCGCCACGATTTGGGCCCTGCTTGGCACGGGTCGAAGTGGCGCCGAGCCGCCGCGTGCCGTGATCTCCGAAACGACCGTGATCAGTCGACAGCCCGACCTGTATCACGGCTGGCCGACCGTGGCCCGGCGCCGGGACGGACAACTGCTGGTCGTCTGCTCCGGCGGGCGCGAAGCCCACGTCTGTCCGTTCGGCCGGGTCGAGTTAATGCACTCCGACGATGACGGCCGTACCTGGAGCCCCGCGCGAGTGCTGATGGATACGCCCATCGACGACCGCGACGCCGGCGTGCTGGAAACCGACCAAGGCACCTTGCTGGTCACCACGTTTACCTCGCTAGCCTACGAGCCGATTCTCGCCCGGGCCGAAAAGAGCGGCACCTGGCCGGCCGAGCGGCTGAAGCGATGGCAAGAGGCTCACCGGCGGCTCTCGGCCGAGCAGCGCAAAGCCCAACTGGGCGAGTGGATGCTCCGCTCGACCGACGGTGGCAAGACGTGGAGCAAGCCGTACCGTTGCGGAGTCAACAGTCCCCACGGACCGGTGCAACTGGCCGATGGGCGGCAACTCTACGCCGGCAAGGAACTTTGGCACGGCGACCATCGGATCGGCGTTTGCCAATCGACCGACGACGGCCGGACGTGGACCTGGCTGGCGACCATCCCCACCCGAGCGGGCGACGACCACAACAGCTATCACGAATTGCACGCCGCCGAAGCGGCCGACGGCCGTTTGATCGTGCAGATCCGAAACCACAACAAGACGAACTCCGGAGAAACCCTGCAATGCGAGTCGGCCGACGGCGGCAAGACGTGGTCGGTGCCCCATTCGATCGGCGTGTGGGGACTGCCCTCGCACTTGTTGCGGCTGGCCGACGACCGGCTCCTGATGACCTACGGCCACCGTCGCGGGCCGCTGGGTAACCAGGCGCGGGTGAGCCAGGACGGCGGACGCACCTGGTCGGAGCCGATCATCCTTTCCGGCGACGGGCCGACCGGCGATCTTGGGTATCCGTCGACCGTGCAATTGGCCGACGGTTCGCTGCTGTCGGTTTGGTACGAGCGGATGCGCGGGTCGTCGCATGCCGTGTTGCGCCAGGCGCGGTGGAAAATCGAAGGGTAAGCCAGGCTGCTGACATGCGGATGGTAACCCGAAGCGTAAGCGAGGGACGGCCAACGAGTTCGCTTGCCGGGTGCCATGGGCCGTGTCTTCCGGACATCCTGGAAGCACCATCAAAAAAGCCCCCGGCAGAACCAGGGGCTTGGTATTCGGCGATGTTTGTGCGTCGGCTTATCGCTGCTCGGTGACGCTTTGCAGCACTTCTTCTTCCTCCTGGAAGATCCGGTCGATATCCAACAGGATCAACAGGCGATCGTCGAGCTTGACCAGTCCGGTCAGGTACTCGCGCCCCAAGCCGGCCACCGTCGGCGGCGGCGGGGCGATATGGTCGTTCGATACCCGCAGCACCTCGCTCACCGCGTCGACGACGATCCCGATCGTCTTGTCGGCCACGTTGAGCACCATGATGCGGCTTTCGTCGGTCAGTTCGTTCTCGGGCAGGCTGAAGCGGGCACGCAAATCGATGACCGGGATCACCGTGCTGCGGAGGTTGATCAGGCCCTTCACGTAGTGGGGCGTCTGCGGGATGCGCGTGATCTCGCCCATGAGGATGATCTCACGAATCTTCGTGATCTCGATCCCGTATTCTTCTTCGGCCAAACGGAAACTGACCAATTGCATCGAGCCGGTTGCCTCGGAAAGGCCCGTTTCCTCGGTGGTCGCCTCTTGGGAAATTGTCGACACGGGAAGCCTCCGGTTTCTATCTATCAGGAGAATGTGGCAATTGCTTGTTCAAACGCATTAGTACTATGTAGCTCACTGGGGAACGCCGTGCGGGAAGAAAATAGAACGATTACGGTATATTTTCCGCTTGCGTCGGGGACCGCTTTGGCTCGTTGCCGTGATCTGGTCGCCCGGTTCGTCGAACTCGTCGAGAATTCTACCCCCCAGCCGTCATATCCTGTACAATCCGATCGTCGCCCAAAGGCGAACCGCGGGGAAAAAGGGGGAAAAAGGGGACAGGTCCAATTTGTGCGAAGCACCCTCCGGGCCGTTCCGGCAAATTGGACCTGTCCCCTTTTTCCGCCATGAATTCACGGGGTTGACAATTCTTGGTCACTTGGCTAAACTGCCAAGTGATGGGTGTCGATAAGGGAGATGCAATGGACGCCAAGACGCAAGCACTGTTTGAAGCCCGGGCGAAGATTGTCAAGGCGATGGCCCATCCCACGCGGCTGTTCATTGTCGATCAGTTGGCCGGCGAGCAGGAAAAGTGCGTTTGCGAGTTGACCGAGATGATCGGGTCGGACATGTCGACCGTCTCAAAACATCTGGCCACGCTCCGAAGCGCCGGGATCGTACAGGACGAGAAACGCGGCTCGCAGGTCTACTACCGCCTGAGAGTGCCCTGCGTGCTCAACTTTTTCCAGTGCGTGGAATCGGTCATTCGCTCCAATATGGAGCTTCAACAGCAGTTTGTCGGGTAGTTGCCTTCATCACCGAAGAAACGGTGAATCCAGAAGCAGACGATCGGAAGGATCGAGAATGAAACTCGTACAAGTACTGGGTACCGGTTGCCCGAAATGCACGAAACTGGCCGAGAACGTCCAGGCCGCGATCACCGAGTCAGGAATCGAAGCGACGGTCGAAAAGGTAACCGACATCATGCGGATCACCAGCTTCGGCGTGATGATGACGCCCGCGCTGGCCATCGACGGAACGGTAAAAGTCGTGGGTAAGGTTCCCTCGGCCGAGGATATCGCCAAACTGCTGCAATAAACCAAACTGCCGCAATCAGGCTATTTCGAGCACGGCTCTCCACTACTTTGGGGGGTCCCTTTGCGGCCGACGCGAGTGTAGTATTAAAGAAAGTCACCCTGCCCGCATTCCTCATGTCAGAGGGATTTTCGATTATGGTTGGCAAAAGCTTTCTCGTTATTCTCGGGACCGTTCTGGTCCCCTCACCCGTTTTTGCCCAGCCGTGGGCCGCCCGGATGTTCGAGACGACGTCCCACAATTTTGGGTCGATCGCCCGGGATGCCAAGGCGGAGTTCGAATTCAAGGTAAAGAACATTTTCCTCGAAGACGTCCACATTGCCAGCGTCCGTTCGAGTTGCAGGTGTACCCAGCCGCGAATCGAGAACCCGTCGCTGAAGACGTACGAGCAAGGGGCGATCGTCGCCCGGATCAACAGCCGTGCATTTCGCGGGCATCAAGGCGCCACGGTGACCGTGACGTTCGACAAGCCCTATTACGCCCGGGTGCAACTCCACGTAAGTGTCCACATTCGCAGCGACGTGGTGTTGACTCCTCCGGCGGCCGATTTGGGCAGTGTGCAACAGGGCACGGCCATCGAGAAAGGGATCGCCGTCCACCATTTCGGCCGTAGCGACTGGAAAATCCTGGGCGTGGAAAGCAAGAATCCTTATCTTCGCGGTAAAGTTGTCGAAACCTCGCGCAGCGGTGGCCGGGTGGCTTATAAGCTCCAGGTGTCGTTGGCCGAGGACGCTCCGGCCGGCTATATCAAGGACCATCTGATCCTGAAGACGAGCGATCGCTCGACGCCGGAGATTCCCGTGCTGGCCGAGGGGCGCGTGCTTTCGTCGATCACGGTGAGCCCCTCGCCGATGTTCATCGGCTCGGTTGCGGCAGGCGAGCAAGTGACCAGGCACGTGGTCGTCCGTGGCACGGAGCCGTTTCGGATCACCGCCGTTACCTGCGACGACGGCCGCTTCTCGGCGCCCACGGCCGTGGAGCAACCGGCCAAGGCGATCCACGTCGTTCCCGTCACCTTTGCCGCCGGTGAGGAACCGGGCAGGGTGCGGCAGGCGATTCGCATCGAAACCGATCTGGCCGGCGCGACGGCCGAGTTGGCGGCTTATGCCGTCGTCACACCCTCGAAAAACGTGCTCGTATCGCACGGGACGACTTCTCCTTGACAGCCGGCGGCGCTGCGGAGTAGGGTTTCGTTGTCCGGACGTCCGCTCAACGAAAACCCACCGCGAGGTGAATGGTTGACAGCCCCGCCGCCAAACCATCCGCTCGTGATCGCCCTTCTCGTTGCCGCTTGCTCGGCGGCCGCCTTATCGGGTGAGCCCGAGAACGCCGCCCGGGCCGATCGGTCCGTTGGGCTGGGCGAAGCATCCTGGACCGCACAACCGTCCTGGCTGGGCAATCCGGCCGACGTGTCTCGATGCGCTGCCCGGCATGTCGGTAACGCATCCGCCTTTGAAGTTTCTGTTCCGGGCCGCGGGATGAAATGGTCGTGGAACCTGCCGCGCCCGGTGGCGCTGGACGGATACCGCTACGTGGCGATGCGTTATCGGGCGGCGGGACTTCGCTCCTGGGCCGACTACGCCGTCTGCGGACTGGGCACGCCACGCGACGGCGGTCCCGACTACGAAACACTCGTACCGGTCGGGGAGATTGTCGCCGACGGGCGGTGGCACACGGTCAACGTCGATCTGGCTCCCGTGGCCCAGCGGATCCCCACACTCAGCGGGCTGGCCGTACAGGTGCAAGCGGTCAGGCCCGGCGCTCTTCTGGAAGTGTCGCGATTGGAGTGGGTTCGCCAGCGCCGTCCGCGATCCTTGGCCGATTCGGTGACGTGGCGCACCGGGGCTCGTTTTGATCGCTTTGCCTCGATCTCGCTCGGTCACGCGGCCAACACCCCAAGCCTGCCCTGGCGGCGGCGCTGGCTCTTGGCCGATTGGTTCACTTCCTCCGAAGTGACCGCCGAGGGAGTGCCGTTTCGATTGATCGTCGACGGACCCGATCTGGCGGCGACCACGATGGCCGGCAAGTCGGAACTTCGCCTGCCGGTCGATCAAAAGACGGCCGAAGTGTATGCCCTGTTGCTGGCGGATTTCACCGGCTCCGAAGAACCGGCCCACGGCACCGGCCGATTAACGGGACTGACCGACGTCGATCGGTTTCGGCTGCGTCTGGAGTATGCCGATGGAACGGTCGACCAGTGTCTGCCGATGGACGCCGCAACCGGCCGATTTGGCGTGGGACAAGGTGTCCAGGTCGTGGTGGCGGCCGCGGACACCCGAAAAACCCTAAAAGCGATCGTGCTGTGCGACCGGACCAAGCAAGGCGCTTTTGCCCTGGCGGCCTTGACCGTCGGGACCGGCCCGCGGTGTCTCTTTCCCGCCGCGCTCGATCAGCGGCGACCCCTGCTTTCGCCTCCGATATCGCCCGAGAAACCGGAATCGGCCGCCTCACCGCTCGAAATCCGGATGCGACCGACGGGGCCGCCGATCCTCGGGCGGTTGATTCATCCGGCGACCGGCTGGAGCTATCTGGCCGAGCCGGTCCCGCTGGTGAAGCTCCGAGTCGACGGCCAGGACATTGCCGCCGAGGATCTCCAGCCCGACAACGCGCCATCCGAAGGCCATGCGGATCGGCGTCACTGGTATCAAGTCGGCACCGTTGCCGGTCTTCGCCTTGGCATCGATCTCCAGCCGAGTGGCGTCGATGCCGTGCGGTTTGCCACCACGATCGTCAACACGGGCGCTACACCCCATACGGTCGATCTGACCGCGCCGATCATCGGTCCCTATCGTCTGGGCGAGGAGCCCCGCGACACGTACTACCTGTTTCCGCAACGCGGGACGGTCTTCGACAACCGCCCGTGTGCCTTGCGGCAACCCTACAGTGGGATGTTTCCACTGCAATTCGTCGACAGTTTCAACCCGTCCGATCGATGCGGGCTGGCGTTGCGAACCGAGGACACGGACTGTTTGCGGCGCGAGTATTTTCTGGAGAAAGCGGAAGACGGCGCGATGCGCGTCGGGGTGGAGTACGCGCGCGTGATATTGAAGCCGGGCGACCGGTTCGACGCGGCGCCGGCCGTGCTGCACCTGACCGACGGGTCGTGGCATCGGGGGTTCGACGCCTATCGAAACTGGTTGCATTCGTGGTACCGGCCGGTGGTGCCGCGCCGGCAGTGGTTTCGCGAGGTGTTCAACTTCCGCCAGCGGTTTCTTTGGGCCCATGATCCGTTGGGCGACGACCGGAACGGAACGATCGACCTCGAACCGGCCATCGACGAGGCCGTCGAGCATTTCGGCGGGATCGACTACCTGCACCTGTTCGATTGGGGTAACGTGCCGGGTAAGGGACGTCTTTACGGCCGGACGGGCGACCTCTCGCCGTTCGATCGCCTGGCCGACGGACATCCGACCTTGCGCCACGCGATCGGTGCGGCACAACGGCGCGGCGTACCCGTCGGGCTGTACATCGAGGGCTATCTGCTCCAGGAGAACGGACTGTTGGGGCAGAAACACGGCCGGCAGTGGCAGTTGATCGGTCCCGACGGCAAGGGCAAGTATTGGCCCGGCGTCAGCGAGATGTTCGTCTGTCCGGCGGTCGGTGCGTGGCGAGAGGTGCAAGCCTCGACCTACGAAACCAAACTCCGGCAACTCGACGTCGACGGCATGTATCTCGACCAGTTCGGATTCGCCAACCGCGACAAGCAGTGTTACGCCACCGACCATGGGCACCCGGTTCCCAGCGATCCGGTCGCGGCCGAACGCGACTGCACGCGGCTGGTCCGCCGGCGGATCGAAGCCGAGAAGCCGGGCGTTGCCCTCTACAGCGAAGAGATGCCCGTCGACGTCACCTCGCAGTACCAGGACGGCAGTTTTACCTATGCCATGTTCTCTTCACAACGCACGCCGACCCGGGTGCCCTTGAACATGGCCCGATTTGCCGTGCCGGATTTCAAGACGATCGAGATCCTCTTCTGCGATCGGCCGACCGGCAGTTGGGCAACGGGTGTGAAGTGGGTTTTCTTCAACGGCGAGGCGATCTGGCTGGAAGGCCCGGCCCAACAGTGGTTCGAGCCGGAGACCCTGGCCACCGTCCGCCGCTGCTACCGCATCCTCCACGCCCACCGCGACGCGTTCACCACGCTCGCCCCCGTGCCGCTGGTGCCGACCGAGCAAGGCGGCGTATTTGCCAACGCCTTTCCCATCGACGGAAAGACGGTGGTTACCCTCTACAACGCCCGCCACCGCACGGTTCGCGGCCCGGTGCTCCGTATTCCTCACATCGCGGGCACCACATATCACGACGCCTGGAACGACCGCCCGGCAGAAGTGCGGCACGAAGGCCCGACGGCAATCGTGAGTCTGGAGATCGGCCCGCACGACGTGGGGTGTTTGGTGGTCGAACATGAGAAGTAGGGTGGATCGGGTGCCACTGGCGTTTCGCCAGTGCCTGTCTGTGCCGTAGCTTGCAGTCGGAACCAATCAAGAAACACTGCCCGCGTTCATTGCCTTGAAACAAGGTCATACTCCACGGCCTCTTCGAGAGGCAGATCCACCCCATGCCGGATTCCCGACGGGACGAAGCCGATTGCCGCTGAAGGCTTGCCTTGGGTGGACAAAGTGCAAGCTACGACTCCAAAAAACACTGGCGAGACGCCAGTGGCACCCGATTCGGGACGTCATCCGTGACAGGCTACCGGACCGTTGCACCCGCGCGGTTTGTGTGCTACGTTGAAAGCGGGAAAAGGGGTCGTCCCTCGCTGACGCTTCGGGTTTCCATGCGAACCCAACCCCGCTCAATAATCGCCCGAGTTGATCGGCTCGTCGTTGTCGCGGGTGATCAGCGCGGCGTAGGTGGCCACGGTGATGTCTTCATTGATGAACCGCACGCTCCCGTCGCCGAAGACGGCGCAGACGCCGCCGGGATGGAAGCTGAAGGCTTCGTTGTTGTTGGTGCAATTGATGGGGCATGGGCCCGGGCAACTCTTGCCTTTGCGGTTGAAACTGTGCAGCGGGATCGAAGACCGCTTGTCGGCCCAACCGGCGCCCAGTACGCGGCCGCCGGTGATCGACAGGTTGCCGCAGTTGAGTTTCAGCTTGTTGGGGCCGCGGCCCGTGCGGGTCCAAAACTCGGGCCGGCCGGAGTCTTCGGTAAACATCAACGTGTTGGACAACCCATCGCGAATCAACGCCGGGGGCAGCCCGCCGCCGTTGACCATCATGCCGTGGCGGTTCTTCATCGGCGGAACCATCCCCGCCTTGACCACCTGGTTGGAGACCCAGCCGGGCGGTGCGTAGTCGCCGGCCGCCGCCGTCTTGCCGTTGCCCAGATCGTCGAACCGCGTTAGCCGGCCCGGGGCCGACGGACAACGCATGATCTGCAAGTGGACGTTGACCACCGGCTGGTTGACCGTGTTGCTCCAGTTGACGTCCCAGTGGTAGTCCCTGTAGAGAGCTTCCTGCTCGATGTGCGGCAAGAGGAAGGCAATCCACGCGTGTTGCTTCGGTTTGGTGATGTTCGACGGCGGGAAGCGTTCGTCGATCTCGGCGTAGTGCTGCATGGCCAGACCGAGTTGTTTGAGGTTGTTTCGACACGTCGTGCGACGCGCCGCCTCGCGAACCGCCTGCACGGCCGGCAGCAGCAACCCCATCAGAATACCGATGATCGTGATCACCACCAGCAACTCGACCAGCGTAAACCCGCGCGACCGATGAGCATCGGACCTGGACATGGGCTTCCCCCCAAGGAAGATCTTCCGCGGAAAGGTGAATTTTCCTGGTAACCCCTGTTCTTTAGTGGTATTCTACTCGGGAGTTTCGCCAAACGCAACACGGTTGCGGTGGCAGCCGAGATGCCGAGCGAACTTGGTGCGATGGGCTAATTCCAACGTAGCATGGGCCCGTGTTCCCAACTCTCACGGGCCGGAGGCCCATGCTACGAACATGCACGCAACGTGCGAGGAAGCAACAATCCAGAACTTTAACCCTCCAGGGGGGGGCGATCATGAGTGAATTGAGTGCGATACGTTATTCGATCGCGGGCATAGGGCTGACGGTGATGCTCATCGGCTGTGGCGGACCGACGACTTATCCGGTCGGCGGGAAGGTCACCCTCGACGGCAAGCCGCTTCCGCGGGCGTCGATCTCGTTCATCTCCGAAGCCGAAGACGGCCCGTCGGGTTTCGGCACGACCGACGACCAGGGGCAATACACGATCGAGCCCGACGACGACGTCGACGGCCTGCCGGTAGGCAAGTACAAGGTACGTATCTGGTCCGGCCGGGAAAGCAACCCCGACGACGATCCGCCCCAAGCGGCGATCCCCGAGACGGTGCCCATGAAGTACAACACAGCCACCACTCTGATCGCCGACGTGAAAGCGGAGGAGAACACCATTCCGTTCAAGCTCGACTCCAAGGGCCAGATCTACGTACCCCGCGAGCCGCGCTCCCAACGGGAAAGTGAGTAAGGGCGTTTTTACCCTTCGTCCCTTGCCAC
>CAYUIQ010000168.1:0-20419 GCA_964444795.1 uncultured Planctomycetaceae bacterium | reverse complement strand
CGGCCGCGCCCGTAGTGCCGGTTGAAACCACCACACCGCCGGTTGTCCCGGCCGCGCCCGTAGTGCCGGTTGAAACCACCACACCGCCGGTTGTCCCGGCCGCTCCCGTGGTTCCAGTTGAAACCACCACGCCGCCAATTGTCCCGGCCGCGCCCGTGGTGCCGGTTGAAACCACCACGCCGCCTGTCGCCCCGACTGTTCCCGTGGTTCCAGTTGAAACCACCACGCCGCCAGTCGAACCGGTCGAGCCAACCGAACCGGCGGCTCCGACCGAGCCAGTCGAGCCGGCCAAAGAGTTGCCCACGGGGCCGGTGAAGTTGAAGTTTGGTTTTCACTATCAGCCGTGGAAGGACGTGATCGAGTGGCTTGCCGACGAGGCCGGTTACTCGCTTCAGGATCTGGACGCCGTACCGGACGGTACGTTTAACTACACCGACGACAAGTACTACACGCCGACCGAGGCATTGAACGTACTGAATAGCGTTCTACTGACCAAGGGCTACACGCTGATCCGCCGCGAACGAGCCCTGATCGTCGTCAATCTCGAAGACGGCCCTATTCCCCCAGGTCTGATCTCCCGGGTCACCGAGGAAGCACTCGACGAGTGTGCCGAGTTCGAGTTGGTCAGTGTGCTGTTTCGCCTGGAGAAGACACCTGCCGAGCAAGCCGAACAGGAAATTCGCAAGCTGATCGGACCGCAGGGCTCGGTCGTCGTGTTGCCCACCGCCAGTCAGATGCTGGTCACCGAAACGGCCGGCCGCTTGCGGATCATTCGCGATACGATTCGCGCCTTCGAGGACCCCCAGGGATTGAAGACGGCCAAGTTCCAGGCGTTCGACCTCGAGCATACGGTTCCCGAGGAAGCGCTGCCGGTAATCCGGAAACTCTTGGGAATCCCGCCGGAACAGGACGGCACGGAAGACGGTTCGCTTCGCGTGGTAGCCGATCCGACGAGCACGCGGCTGCTGGTCACCGGCCAGCCGTCGCGGATTGCCCAGTTCGAGGACGTGCTCAAATTGGTCGACGTGGAAAACACGTTGGACTTGGAGTTGCTCGGCGTCGAAGAAACGCCTCAACTGGAGACGTATAGCACGGGTCAGGCCGATCCCGAGACGGCGCTCCAGGTGCTGCAGACTCTTCTGGCCGGTCAGCCCGACGTGCGATTGGCCCTGGACACCGCGACGAGCAATCTGGTCGCCCTGGCGCGTCCATCGGGCCACGCGACGATCGTTGCCACGTTGAAGCAGATGCAGCTCGACGCTCGCCAGATTGAGGTCATTTGGCTCCGAACCGTCGATCCAGACTTGGCCGTACTATCGATCAATGACCTGTTCGATGGCGGCGAGGAGGGCACCAATCCCAACGCTCCGCAAGTCAACACCGGCCCAATCACCAACCAATTGCTGATCCGCGGTACGCAGGCCCAGATCGAACAGATTCGCGAGTTGCTGGAAAAGATGGGCGAGCGCGGCACCGGCGAGTTGGCGGAGTCCGGCGGCAACGTTCGACTGATTCCTCTAACCGGCCGCGCGGCCCAGACGGCGATGGACCGCATGCAGGAGATCTGGCCGTCGGTGCGGCCCAATCCGATCCGCGTGGTCACTCCCTCGTCGGATATCCCGGCCATGCGACCCGGCGGAGAGGGGCCCATTCGCCAACCCCTGGGAAGTGGCGCTCCCGAGGCGCTGTTGAACGATCTGTTGGGGCCACTGGCTCCGCAACTGCCCGAGCCGGTTCTTCCTCCAGGCCAACCCCACACAGTGCCGGCCGTCCCGCCGAGCAACGCACCCGGCGACGAAGTGCCGTCGCCGCCGAGCGAGCCGAAGTCGGCCGCCGCCAACATGCCCGCCGGCCGCATATGGCTTGCCGTGCAGACCCGAACGACCGAGACGGTCGAACCCGCCGCCGCACCTGCCGAACCGGCGCCCGAGACCGTCGAACCCGCCGCCGCACCCGCCGAACCGGTCGAACCGGCGACCGAGACCGAACCGGGCGAACCGCCGATCGCGCCGGCTGAGGCAAGCGGTCCCCCCGCGGTCATTGTCGTCGTTCCCGGTCCGGGCGGACTGCTCATCGCGTCGGAAGACACCGAGGCGCTGGACGAATTTGAGGACCTGCTGGACACGTTCAGCGGAAGTTTCTTTCCCGACGAACCGGAGATCACCATTTTCTATCTCAAGCACGTCAAGGCCGACGCCGCCGCACAAACGCTGGACAAGATCTTCGGGGGAGGCACACTGGGCGAGACATCGGGTGGCGGTGGCGGTTCGCTGCTGGGGGATCTGGCCGGCGCGGCGATGGGGGACATGGGCGGTGGCATGCTCGGCACCCTGCTGGGAATGGGCGGGGGCGGCGACAGCATCGCGCCCACCGGATCGATCCAGATCACGCCCGTCACCCGACTCAACGCCCTCTTTGTTCAGGCCAACCCACTCGACGTGGATACGATCGAACGAATCCTGAAGTATCTCGACCAGAAGGAGAGCCCGGAAGAAATCGATGCCGTGCCCAAGCCGCGGCTCGTTCCCGTGTTCAACACCAATGCCGAGGAAATCGCCGATATCGTCAAGGAAGTCTACAGCAACCGCATGGTCTCCTCCGGCGGTGCCGGCGGCCAGAAGCAGCCGTCGCCGCAGGAGTTCATACAGATGTTGCGAGGCAGTCGGGGACGCGGCGGTTCTCGCGGCGGAGGGACGGCCGAGGAGATCGAGAAGATGACCGTCGGTGTCGATCCGCGAACCAACTCGGTCATCGTCTCCGCTCCGCAGGCCCTGTTCGAGGAAGTTGAGGAACTCGTCCACCAACTCGATCAGGCGGCCCTGCAATCGAACCAGATGACCGTCGTCGTGCCGATGACGCGAGTCAATCCGGCGTCCGTCCAACAGGCGCTCTCGGCGCTGGTCGGCGATTCGGTCCAGTTTGGCCGCTCGACCACGGGGTCGGCGCGTTCCTCTTCGAGTCGTCCCGGATCCTCCCAAGGCGGCGCCTCCTCGGCGGCGCAACGGGCGATGATGCAACGCATGCAGGCAATGCAGCGCGGCGGATCGTCACGCGGCACCCCGTCACGCCCAGGGGGAAGCTCCCGGCCGTCTTCGCGGCGATGATCCGGTCGGGATGATTTGTCCCCCGTGCTCAAACCGCGTAAAATGACGGCTCTCCTGCGCACCATCACGTTTTCCAGAGGAGCGCCATGATGCCCCGACGAATCCTGGATGTAATCGCCGACGTGCTCACCCTGCTGGCGCTGGCTGTGGCCGGAGCGGGGCACATGTTGCCTTGGGTGGACATGAGGGTGGAACAGCCCGAGCAGAAGAACGAAGCCGCCGCCGATGCCGATGCCGGTTACGCTCATGGGCCCGGTCGAGACTATCGTTACCACGAAATGGGCAATCGTGACCGTTACGAGCCGGTGCCCATCGAGTTTCAGATCTGGCACGCCTCGCGCAGCGCGATCGCGTTGGCCGCCGCCGCGGTGCTGGTCGGTCTCTCGCTGGTCTTTCGTTTGGGAGTGCTCGCGAGGAAGTTCCTCGTTCTGCTGATGTTCGCCGCCATGGCCGCCGCGGTTGCCTTTCAATTGATGATCTATTCTCCCTACCCGTTCACCGGGGCTCACCGGTCGCTGGAGACCTCGTCGTTGCATGAACTGGACGGCTATTTCGTGGCCATGATACCCAGTATCATCGCCGGCGTGCTCTGCGTTCTGCGGATGGGCTGGACGATGACCGCCTCGGCCCAGCCGGCTGCACCGCGCTACGATTTGATCGACAAAACCCCCGACGGCGAAACGACGTAGCGAG
Organism: uncultured Planctomycetaceae bacterium; assembly: GCA_964444795.1. GTDB lineage: Bacteria > Planctomycetota > Planctomycetia > Pirellulales > Thermoguttaceae > JABMRP01. The sequence continues at coordinate 16,622 of CAYUIQ010000168.1, read as the reverse complement.
CGTTCCGGCGCGGCACTGCATTGGCGTCGCCTTCGGCGTGTGCGTGCGGCACATCCGTCATCACCGCGCCGCGGGTACCAATGTATACCTCTCGTCAACGCCAGTGGGAAACTCGATGACGCCCGGCTCCGGCGAGGTGGTCTCGACTCCGGCGGTGTAGAACCGCACGGTCATCGGCACATCGCAACGCACGCGGCACGTGTTGCCCAACTCCGAGATGATGACCGCCCGGGTTGGCTGACCGTTGTTCCACTCGACATCGACCTCGAACCCGCCGCGGGCGCGCAGCCCGGTGACGCTTCCCTTGGGCCATAACTTGGGCAGCGCCGGCAGCAGCTCAATTTCGCCGCTGTGCGATTGCAGCAGCATTTCGGCCACCCCGGCGGTGAAGCCGAAATTGCCGTCGATCTCAAAGGGCAACGCGCGGCCGGCAAAACACTGGTCGAATAGGTTCGGACTGCAATTCTCGCCGATGAGTTTGTCGACCCGATCGACGGCCTTCTCGGCGTCGTGCAGCCGGGCCAGCAGGCTGACCGCCCACGCGCGGCTCCAGCCGACCGGACCGTCGCCGCGCATTTCCAGCGACTTGGCGACCGCCGCGGCCAACTCGGGTGTGCCACGCGGTGTAACCTGTCGGGCCGGGTAGGCACAGATCAGGTGTGACAAGTGGCGGTGGTGGTCGGTCGGATCGTCCCAGTCGTGATACCATTCCTGAAGCTGTCCGTATTGGCCTATCCTCAACGGTGCGAGCTTCGATCGAGCGGTCTTCAACTTCTCGCGAAACTCGGCATCGACGTCCAGAATCTCCGCCGCCTCGATGCAGTTGGCAAAAAGCTCCCCGATCAGGGCGATGTCTTGGGCCGTGGCCATGCTCACCTGGCCCTGGTAGCCGTCGGGCGTCTTGTATCGGTTTTCGGTCGAGCTGGACGGTGCGGTGACCAACGTGCCATCCGGTCCCGGCACGAGCCAATCGAGGCAGAATTCGGCCGCCCCCTTCATCAGTGGATAGGCGCTCTCGCGGAGATACTCCTCGTCGCCGCCAAAGGCGTAGTGCTCCCAAAGATCCAGCGTATGCCACACGCCGCCCATGGCCCAATTGGCCCAAGTCGGCTGCCCATGGGCGCCGTAATTGCCCACCGGGGCCGAATGCCGCCAGAGATCGGCGTTGTGATGCGCGACCCAACCGCGACAGCCGTAGTTGATCTCGGCCGTCTTGCGTCCGTTTTGGGCCAACTCGGCGATGAACTGGAGCATCGGCTGGTGACACTCGGCCAGGTTGCAGGTCTCCGAGGGCCAGTAGTTCATCTGCGAGTTGATGTTCATCGTCCAGTTGCTGCTCCACGGCGGGCGCATCTGGTCGTTCCAAATGCCCTGCAGATTGGCCGGCTGCGTGCCTTCGCGCGATGAGGCGATGAGCAGATACCGCCCGTATTGGAAATGTAACGCGATCAAGCCGGGGTCCTTGCCCGGCGCATACCGCTTGATCCGCTCGTCGGTCGGCAATTCGGAAGCGGCGGTTGTTCCCAGATCGAGCGAAACGCGGCGGAACAACTGCTGATAGTCCTTTACGTGGGCCTTGAGTAGCTCGTCGTATCGAATGGATTGGACCACCTTGAGGTTCGCCTTGGCTTCAACCAGCGGGTCTTTTCCTTCCAGGCCGGGCGATTTGTCGAACCCGTTGAAGCTGGTGTCGGCCGAGATCAGCAACAGGGCGCTGCCGGCTCCGGTCACGTGGAGAGAGTCTTGGTGCGTCGTTACCGAACCATCGGTCACCACATGCAACAAGGTCACGAACGTCATGCCTTCGCCGGCCGGATCGTCGTCGTAAAGAATCGGCTCGGCCGTGTTTCGCAAGTAGCTCGGGTCGACGTGTTTCGGGGCCTTGCCGCGCATCGCCAGCGTGCCCGCCGCGGTCATGCTGACTTTGTGTCGCAATGGGCTTTTTAGTCGCGCGGTGAACGACAGTTGCCCCGTGCCGTCGCAGCTCAGCCGCACGACGACGACCTGATCCGGAAAGCTGGCGAGCACTTCGCGGGTGTACGTTGTCCTGCCGATTTTGTAACGCACGCTGGCCACCGCCTTGTCGAGGTTCAACTCGCGGCGGTATTCGGTTCCCGCCCCATGCCCGGGAAACTCCAACAGCAAGTCGCCCAGCGGCAGATACGACTGGTTGTAGGGCCCTTGCATTTGCTTGCACAGCGCGTCGGCCTCGCGATAGTTGCCCGCGAAGATCGCCTTGCGAACCTTGGGTAACACCTCCTTGGCTTTGGGGTTATTCCAATCCTTCGGCCCGCCCGACCAGAGCGTGTCTTCGTTCAGCGCGATCCGCTCCTGCTCCAAGCCGCCGAAGACCATCGCCCCCAACCGGCCGTTGCCCACCGGCAGCGCCTCGGTCCACGTCGCCGCCGGCTGGCGATACCAGAGCGTGAGTTCGCCGACGGGAAGGTCCGCGTCCTGGGCGCGAAGAACCGTGCATGTCAGAAGAGTAGCGATAATCGCCGCGGTGAACCATCGGATCATGGAAACGGCTCCTTTCGGCTGTCTTGGAATTCCTGCAACGAGTTGCTATTCGATCGCAATCGATTCGGTCACTGCGTTGAGATTCGGCCCGCTGACGGTCACCAGGAGTTTGCCCGGGGTTTTCAGATGCACCGAAACCGCTACGTCGCCGTCGTCGCCGGCCCGCGCGACTTCGTACACCTCGTCCCCTTTCCACAGGCATACGGTGGCCCCGGGCGTGTCGGTCTTGACCGTGACCGTCTGCTCCCCCGGTGCGAGTTTCTTGGGAATCGAGAGGCCCGGTGTCGTGGGGTCTGCGGTGCGAAAACCGAGTGTCGGATCGCCCAGCAGGTTGAGCTCGCACTGGCAGAAGTGATAGCCGGCCGTCTTCATCGCGTCCTCGGTCATAGCGGCCTTGGCGGCACTGAATGCCTCGCCCGTGGTGAGGTTCTCTTTCAGGCCGTGTTGCCAAAATCGGGTCATCGTCTGGGTCGTGCCGTCGAGCTTTCCCTCGGTCATCATCAGCCGCATGTCGCTCGGCTTGTGAAAGATGGGCACGCCGGGACGCGAGGGGGCCACTAGCGCCACCGCGCCGCGCCGCGGAGCGCGGAGCATCGTCTCGGTGATCGACGGATCGGTCGCCGCGTCGTAATGACCCGTGAAACACGAAACGGTGGTGATTATCGCGTAGGCATCGCGATTGGTCAGTTTGGCGACGTGGCGTCCGTCAACCGTTTGTCGATTCTCCAGGACCCAAACGGGCAGGAATCCGTGGCCGTGCATGTGGAGCTTTCCGGCCGTCCGGTCGTTGAACATCTTCACCCAATGGTCCGGCGAGAGGTCGTAGTCGCCGGGCGATGTCTCGTCCCAGGGGGTACGCGTGGAAAAGAACCGTACAACCTTTCCGCCTGTCCAATTCGGCCCGACGTGGTCGTCCCAACTGCGAATCAACTTGGGGAAGGCCTGTGGCTCCGGGCAAGTGTAGACGAGGCTCGCGGCGAAGCCGTCACCCGGATACCGTGATTCGTAACCGATCACCTTCTCGATATACGCGGCCACATTGTCGGCGGTTCGCACGGGAATCCGGCCAATGCTCGCTTTGGGGTTGGTATAGGCGATGGCCGCGCGATCGTTCTTCCAGTCACCGTAAACGCCGTCGCCGTTGGCATCCCAGTTTTTCTCGCTGAGGTAGTAGACGTCGGTGGGGATGTCAGGGAATCGCATGCGTCCCATGACCACGTGGGGCGTATCGCGATCGGGCACGATCCCTCGGCCACCCGGTTGGCTATCGCCGCCGAGTATGACCCAGCGCGTGCTGTGCTTCTCGATATGCTCCAGGACGCAAACGCGGATCTTCTGCTGCACGTCGTCGCCGGTGTACTCCTCCTCGATCGCCTCGACCGTGACGATCTTCGTTGCCTTGCCTAGTCGGGTCTTCCAATCGGCGAAGTCCTCCCAGGCCGACTGCAACTCCTGGCTGGTAATCAACAGGACCGTAGCCGGCCGCGGCTCGCCGGCCGCAAGATTGCCACACAGGAAGGCGAACGAACTGGCGACAATCACGTGCTTTGCTTTCAGCATCAAGGCGGTCCTTTCAGTAACGGCCAATCCCTAATCGCTAATCCCTACTGTATCGGCGCCGTCAATCGGGCCAGACTTACGGCCAGTTTGAACCAGAACGAACGGTTCTGCAAGTCCTCGCAGGTCGCCAGCCGGCATTGCGAGAAATCGTGTTCGAGCATCGCTCGCACCTTCTCGATAAACGAACGCTCGATCGCGGCGATCGTGATCTCGAAATTCAGACGGAACGACCGGTTGTCGAGATTGGCCGTGCCCACGGCCGCCAGATCGTCGTCCACGAGCATCACTTTCTGGTGCAGGAAGCCCGGTTGATAGCGGTAGATCTTCACGCCGGCCGGTTCCGTTTCCTCCAGAAACGAGAACGCCGAAAGGTATATCAGCTTGTGGTCCGGCTTCTCCGGCAGCATCACCCGGACGTCGACACCCCGCAGGGCGGCAAGCTGCAAGGCACAGATCACATGATAGTCGGGCACGAAGTACGGGCTGGCGATCCAGAGTCGATGCCGGGCCGCGTGGATCGCGTGGACGAAGAACAGCCCACAAGTTTCCAACTCGTCGGCCGGGCCGGTGGGCAGCACGAGGATCTTCTTATCGGCTCCCACCGCCGGCTCCGGGTTCCAGTTCAACTTGGGCACCTCGTGGCTTGCCCAATGCCAGTCCTCCAAGAAGGCCATCTGGACGCATTGCACCGACGGACCCTCGATCCGTACATGCGTATCGCGCCAGGGGCCGACTTTCGGATCGCGTCCCATGTACTCATCGCCCACGTTGAGCCCGCCGACGTAGGCCTTGTGGCCATCGACCACGACGATCTTGCGATGGTTACGAAAATTGAGTTGGAAGCGATTCCACAGCCCCTTGGTCGTGTAGAACGAGCGAACGTCGGCCCCCGCCTCGGTCAACTCCCGAATGTAGGCATTTGCCAGGCGATGACTGCCGACTTCGTCGTAGAGAAAGTAAACTCGCACACCGGCCCGGGCCTTTTCGACCAACTTCGATTTGAGTTGGCGACCCAGCTCGTCGTCGCGGACGATGAAGAACTGCACCAGCACGTAATCATTGGCCGCATCGATGCCGTCGAAGATTGCCCCGAAGGTAGCCTCGCCGTCGACCAGCAGTTCGACGTTGTTGGCCTTGGTGAAGGGCATGGCGGCCAGTTCTTCGAGCACTTCGAAATCCGCGTCGCGTCCCTCCAGCGGAGCCTTGAAGACGGGACGGTACGAGCGCAGTTTTTCGAGAAGATGCCGGATGTCTTCGTTTTCGGAGCGACGCGCGCGGACATATCCGGAGAATTTGTTCCGCCCGAAGATCCAGTACAGCGGCAAGCTCAGATAGGGAAACATGACCAGCATGATCGCCCAGGCGATGGCCCCCTGGCTGGTTCGCGACTTCATAATCGCGTGGACGGCCGTGAGCACGCCGAGGAGGTGAGACCCGGACGCAATCAGCCCGGCAAGTGTTAGCGATTGGAGGTCGATCATGGTTGGCCCGATGCGTGTTGTTTAGTTGTACAGCACAAATCCCGCCGGCTTGCCCGGCGGATCATTCGGCTTCAAACTACATTGCCCGACTTCATTCCCACCAAATCCCGCCGGCTTGTCCGGCGGATTGTTCGGTTTTCTACTACATAATGGCGGGAATACCTGTTGTGAGGCGAGCCCCGCCGTAGTGAAAAACCGAATGATCCGCCGGGCAAGCCGGCGGGATTTGTGTACAACAACGAGGCACAAGTGCCGGGGCTAAACTGAACTACGGTGCCCCCGTCACCCCCCTCAACCTATCTGCCTGCGTGGGAAACTCGTCCTGGCAGTACGCCCGGTTGACCACGGGGAAATTCTCCATGCGCGGCGGATAGGGTGAATCGGCAAACGGTTTCACGCCCGGCGTGCGCGGCGGATACGCTGAATTGGCGAAGAACGGATCGGCCGGGTCGGGATCGGCCATGGCGCGGATCTCCGCCTCGCCCCAATACGGACAGAGGATGTCGACCCAGGCGATCAGCTTCCGCCGGCTCAACTCGTCGACCTTCACGTCGTAATGTTTGCCGCTGGCAGCCATCTCGACCAGTCGGCTCTTATAGGAAAGGGCCGTCATCGGCGGCAGCGTCTTATCCTCGATCGGCGGCAAGGGCAGGGCCATCGGCAGAATGGTGTCCGCCACGCCCCCTTCGCAGTTGGCGGGAAACCGCCCCAGGCGCCGCTTCGTGCCGAGGGTCAGCGTTACGTACGGCTCGGGAAACGTACCGCCGTCGGCGCTGGGGCGTAGCGTCAGATCGTAATCCTTGCGTGCCTCGCCCTCGCCCTGATGGCACGAGCCGCAATGGCGATCGAGGATCGGCTGAATGTCGCGCTCGTAGCCCAGGTTGTAGTAGGAACCCCAAGGTGGCGGAGCGGGAGTTACCGGATCCCGCTTCAGCGCCACGCCCGAGTAGGCGGCCGGAGCCGCGGTGTGCGACTCGTGGCAACCGACGCAGCCGCGCCGCTCGCCGGGCATGACGTTGGTGAACGATCGCATCGTGTGTACGGCCCGATACTGGTCGTCGAGCAGTTGGAAGTGCAACTGCTTGCAGGGCGGCACCTCGATACAGACCGAACCGTCCGCTTCGATGGGCACCACGCCGAGGATTCGCTTGAAGCCGTCGTTGCCGGTGATCGACAGCGGCGGTCCGGCGTGCATGTCGGTCACGCCCTTGTCGCCCCAGCGTCCCGGCGCTTGCGTCTTCAGCCCGAAGGTGAACGTCGTGTAATCAAGATTGAGCACGCGAACGTACTTGACCGTTTGGCTCACTTCCTCGGGAAGCCCGTCCAACACGTTGGCGCTGTAGATCACGCCGGGCTCGACGTCGTTGCCTTCCGATTCCAAACCGGGCCAGACGACCGAGTCGGGAAGGACCGGCGGCTTCGGTCGCGAGCGAACGGGCAGGGCGTAGAGCACGTCGTGGGTGCCCTGGTGGATCAGCTCCCGATTGCCGTGGACGTCCATCAGATACAGCGCGAAGCGGTCGGCCGGCTGACTCGCCGAGCCGACGCGCGTGCTCCGGCCGCTCTTGGCTCGCATGGCCGAGACGAGAAACAGGTCTTCGCTCAGTGGATACGGGCAGCGATAGCCGACGTAGCTTCCCGAGGCGTGATAGTCCTCGCACTCCGCCTTTTCCGCCGGCCCGTTACCCACCTCGGCCCAAGGCCGATCCATGGTCACGCGGGTGAGCCCGGCCGGATAGTTGAACCCGGCCGTGCGGTCGATCATGCCGATCGAGCCGTGGATGATGTCGTGGTGGCCCTGTCCGGAGAAGATCACGCGATGGCTGCCGGGAATCGGCCGCGCCTCGACGAGCATGTCCGGCCAGTAGCTCTGATTCCCCCAAAAGGTGGCCGTGCCCGTGCCGTCGGGATTGGCCGTCCAGAGGCTTTGGATGCGGAAAAGCTCCTTGTCGGTGTATTCCCATCGGGTGTAGAGCACGCGGCCGTCGGGCATCAGGGCCGGCGTGTACTCCGGCTCGTTGCCGGCGCTGGTCAGGTAGATGTTCTTGCCGTCGGCGTCGCAACGAGACACCACGTAACTGGGATGCGCCACCGCGCAGCGGGCGTAGCTATTGCCCCGAGTCGAGAGAAACACGATATGCCCGTCGGGCATGTAGATCGGGTCCAGATCGTCGTAGCCGCCGTCGGTCAACTGCCGAAGGTTCGAGCCATCGACACCGATCTCGTAGAGGTGAAACGTGCGATCCTTCTCCGGCCGATGGCAGAAGAGGATCGTGCGGCCGTCGAATGACAACTCGGGCCGCCAATACATACCGGTCCCGGGACCCAAATCGCGAAGCGTTCCGTCCGGCCCAAGACCGTCGAGCACGAGCAACCGGCCGACGTTGTTCTGGGCCTGCGGAAACACCCGGTGCATCGACTCGTGGTTCAGCGCGTCGTAACAGGGCACGTCGACGAACAACACGCTGGAGAAGTCGACCAGCGGGTCCTTCATCATGATCCGTCGTTTCAGCCGGCGAACGGCCAGGTAAAGGCCGGCGTCGACCGTGTTGGCCCCGTTCGCCACGACCAGGGCCTGACCCTCACCGTGGAGCTTGGCAATTTCTTCCGCATTCAACGCCCGATCGAACAGGCAGACTTCGTCCAAGCAGCCATGCAGGCGGTAGCTTGTGCTGGCCGGCGTGCGCGTGCCGAGATTGATCGGACGGGTACCCGGCACACGGGCGCCCTTCATGGGGGTCGCTACGTCGAGCTTGCCGTCGATGTAGATCGACAGCGACTTCTCATCGACCACCTGAACCACATGATGCCAGCGGCCGTCGTTGACCGGGATCTTGCCGTCGATCACGTTGCCGCTAGAGTCGGTGTAATGGTGGCCGCGCACGGGGCCGTTGTTCACCACCAGGAGAAGATCGCCGGGCTCCAGCCCGCTGCCCAGCACGTCGGTCACTCCAGCGGTGGTACGAAGCCACGTGCTGACGGTGTAGTTGCCCGAGGTTGCGGCGGCCAGTTTCGCGTCGCTGCTCATGTACCCCCCGCTCAGCGCGAGACCGCCTCCGCCGATTCCGGGCACGATCTCCGTCGCTCCGGTGCGGGTTCCCGGCCACTTGCCGGCGGCGTCTTCCACGCGATTACCACTGGCGGAGTCGAAAGACCATTGAGTGACCAGACCCGTCGGCAATGCGATCGCCGTTTTCGAGTTCTTCGGGGCCGGTGGCGAAAGCCGGTTTTCCAAAGCGTCCAGTTCGCGCAGTTCGGCGGAAAGGTCGGGCGCATGGGCTCGGGTGGCCATGCGAGCGGCCAGTTCGCGGGTCCAGCGGATCTCTTGCGCGGTACGCCATCGACTGGCATCGCCGCCGGCTTGAAACAGCCAATCCTGCTCCAGCACGGCCGCCGCTTCGTCGGGTGAAAGGGTTTGCGGCGGCGGCGTGGGGCGGTTGGTTGCGCCGACGAGTGGAAGTCCCCATGCGATCAGCAGGGATGTCGACAGGATTACCAAGGCGAGCTTCCGTGGCATGGGGGGGTCCCTTGTTATATGGCAGGTTCGCCCCCCGGCAAAGCCGGGGGCTATGGGAGGTGTACGTTTCACTCTCCGTGTTGGCGAAAATGGTACGCGCTGCCGTAGCGCGTCGTCTTGTATCGTTCCAGCTTGCCGTCGCTGCCGGATTCTTTGTTGGTCGACAGGAGCCGATCGATTTCGGCCTCGGTCAGGGGCTTGAAGCTTCGTGCGATGGCGATGTCCTGCCGCAGTTCCTCGCGCGAGCGAATACCGCATACCAGGGTACTGATCGGCAACGAGAGCGTGAATCGGCGGCAAATCTCGGCGCTGATCTCCAGTTGCTTGGGAATCGCGCCCCCGGCAAGGGCTTTCATGCCGACCACGCCGATCTTGCGCCGCGTACACTCCGGCACGACCTTCTTCTGGAAGCTCCGATAATGGGCGTCCAACAGGTTCAACGGCATCTGCACGGTGTCCCAGTCGAACGGCTTGCCGAGCATCTTCAAGTGATGGGCGATGTCCTTATGACCGGTAAAGCCGATAAACCGAACCTTGCCCGCCTTTTGGGCTTCCAACGCGTATTTCAACCCGCCCCGCTCAAAGACCCAGTCGGGGTCGACGTCCCAGTTGATTTCGTGAAACTGCCACAGATCCAGCCGATCGGTCTTCAGCCGGCGAAGGCTGTCTTCGAGATGCTGGCGGCATCCCGCATAATCGCGGTCGCAGACCTTGGTCATCAGAAATACTTTGTCGCGCCGTCCGCCGGTGGCCAGCGCCTTGCCCATCACCTCCTCGCTGCCGCCGGAGTGATAGTCCCAGGCATTGTCGAAGAAGGTAACCCCCTGGTCGATCGCCTCGTGCATCAGGGCGATCCCCTCTTTCTCGTCGGGCACGCCGATGTGATAGCCGCCGATGCCGATGATCGACACGCGCTGGCCCGTCTTGCCCAACGGCCGCGTGGGGATGCCCGAGGGGTCGTCCTGCTGCTCGGCCAACACCGAAGAGCCCAAGCCGGCCGCGGCCAGCGTGGCGACCGAGGCCTGGAGAAATTCACGTCGCCTCGTGGGGATCATGGTTCGGTCTCCGTGGTGTTTTCTCTCCCGGAGGGAGAAGGGGGGGAATGGACAACCGTCCCCATTATATGAGCCAGGTGCCGGGTTTGGAATCCTGACTCGCTAATCTTCCCCGATCAACACAGCGACGAGGCTCTCGGTCAGGGGGAGACCGGTCCGCTGCTCGAAACCCAGAAACATGGGGCTGGGGTTGGCTTCCAGGAACACGTATTGCCCCTGCGGCGTGCGGCGAAAATCGATGCCCGTCCATCGCAATGTGAGCCTTTGGGCGATTTCCACGCACTGAGAGCGTACCTCGGGCGGTAATTCGACGGGTTGGATCGCTGCGTCGAGATCGTCGCGATAGTCGAGCCGGTCGGTCATGATCTCGCAGGCCAGAATCCGGCGGCCGGCCACAAAAACGCGGATATTCGTCCCCGGCACCTCCTCTTGGATCGTCACCGGGGCAATCGCCAGATTTCGCAGATTCTCGTCGGTCAGATGGTCCGGCGTCACCGGCCGAGCGTGGGCACCTCCCTGGACGGGTTTGAAAATCGACCGGGGATGCTGTACGACAAATTGCCGTATCGAGTCGGCGTCGTTCCCCAACAGCGTCGCGGGCACCGGCACACCAAGGGCCGCCACCATGGCCAACTGAACCGGTTTGGTCTGGTGAAGCTGAAACGCCCGCCAGCCGTTGACCCAACGCGTCGGCAGGTGGATCAACAGCGACTCGAACAAGCTTCGCGCGTCGTTCCGCGCGATATAGGCCTGCTCGGGATCGGGTAACTCGGGTGTCTCGATGCCGTGGTAACATCGCCAGTAGACGGCCTCGATCTCATCGGTGGCCAGTCGCCGACCATCGGGCAGCCGAATCGCACCCCGACCGGTCGCCGGATCGTACGAAATACCGGTCACCGAAGGGAAAAGCCGGCTATCGAGGAACTCGACATCCCGGCCGTGCGTCATAAAATACTGGTAGACATGGTCCGCATGGTCGTCGTCGTCGGCTCCAAGGATTAGAATAGTCATGCCGTTACCTTAACCCAACGCGGGAGAATCGCAATGCGTCATCCGTTCGACGGTATTAACCGGGCCGAGACTGGCTCACCTGCTCGCGGCCCCGCCAGCGAGGGGGAGCCCGCGGAGTTTCAATTCCGCCCGACGCGCCGATCCGTGTTGCACAAGTTTCTCGGCCTTTGCACCGCGGCGATCGGTTGGGGCGCGGGACATCGGGCCGTGGCCGACTCGGGCCGTCGGGATATTCCCGAACAGGTTAGCGACCGCCACCGCCTCTACTTTGTCGTGCCGAAAGACGTCAAGGCATTCGACGTCAAGCGGCGTGGGGAACTTGGCGTGGGGGGCGATTTTCTCAACGGTTGGCGTGGGAACGAGAAGTTCGAGAAGACCCAGGGGTTCCTCGCCTGGTGTACGCCGATCGAAGCGGAGAAACTCAGCCGAGAGTCCGACGTGGCGGGAGCCCATGAAGTGAAGTCCGGCGACGTCCAGGTTCGTGGCCTACCGCAACGGGGACATGCCACACTGATGATTCCCCTTTATCCGAACCGATGGCGACTCAAACCGGAAGAGGGCAGCTATCTCGAAGCCGCGGAACTGGCCAAACAATGGACCAAGGACTTCGCCGCCGCCGGCGACGTGAAGGTGAAGGCGATGAAACACATGCCGCTGGTGATCGTCACCTTCGGCTCGGGCAAGGTGCGCGAGGAGGTGGTTCAGAGCCTGCGATCCCATCCGCAAGTGTTCCAGTTGCAGTGGGACGGCATGGCAACGACGATGGCCCTGGGCGAGGAAGGCAACCGCCCGCCGGGGATCACCACCAAAGCGATTGGCGAGGAAGGGGGCGGTCGACCCCGTCCCACGACGCTGGCCGTCGGTGAAGAAGGCGGTGGCCGACCACGCCCCTCGACCCGCGCCCTGGGCGAAGAAGGGGGCGGCCGACCACGTCCGCCCCACGCCACCACGCTGGCCATCGGCGAAGAAGGGGGTGGGTTGCCACGATAGACTTGTCCCCCCCACATCACTCTCACGGACCGACGTTTACCGTCTGACCGACCGCCGGGGGCGTGAAGGGCACAAACTCCCTGTCCGTCCGCCGCAGCCATCGTAGCGAGGGATCTTCCAGCGGTACGTCGAAGCGGAAGGTGGCCTCGGCCGGGCGTCCGTCGGCACAGAGTGCGGTGATCTCGATCGTCACGCCGCTGAGTTTGACCGTTTCGCCCAACTGCATCGGCCGCGAAGGACTGCGCGTGAGGATATCCAGAATACGGAGTACGTATTCGACGGCGAAGGCGGGCCGTGGTGCCGCCGACTTCGCCACGTTCGGCGGCGGGAAGAAACCGCCTCGGGGACGAACGATCAGCGACCGGGCGTCCGTGCGCTGCAAGGTGACGGGATACGTAGCCGGCCGGAGATTGAGCAGCGATCTCGGCAGCGTCCCACCCTCGACCTGTCGCATTTGCAGCATCGCCGTGTCGCCCATCCAAGACCAGGAATTGACCAGCACGACGCGCTGTCCGGCCAGTTCGGAATCGTCGGGCAACGAATCGGCCAATTCCCGGGAGATCTTTCCCAAGGTGGCCATCGAGTTGACCGCCACGGGAAACGATAGCGGCGAAAGCACTAGATGGACAACGATTAAGAGGTACGCCGCGCACCTTGCCAGCCGCCGCCAGTTTCTTGCCCGGGGCATCCAGGAAGCGTTCTCCACGACACCGGCCAGCAACTGCGCCAGCAGTGCCAGACCGCCCAGCCCAACGAACAGCAGCAGCCGGTTGCCCGGAAAGACCACGCACGCCGGCAATACCGAGAGGAGCATTCCGGCGGTCCAAAATCGGGCCAGGCGACTTCGCGCGACCAGCGGTCCAACAAGCACGGCCACGATGCCGATCATGGCGACGGCCGCCCACCAGCAGATCAGCCATGCCTCGGGCGACGTCACCAGACTCATCTCGGCGCCGAGCATCGACCATTGTCCCATGAGCAGGAACGGCGCCCGTTCGATCACCACGCCGAGAAACGCCACCGGATCGTGTCCCGGATCGATGTAGGCCCCTGAGGCAAAGGCCCCGTAGCCCAGCCATTTGTAGACGGTGTACCAGGCGACGGTCACGCCCGCGCAAGGCAACAGCGAGGCCAATCTCCGCAGCCACCGTCCGCGGTCGAGAAAGACGGCGTACGCCGCCAGATAGGCGGTCACACAGATGGCCGCTTCCTTCGACAGCAAAGCAAGGCCCAGCGCGACGGGCGCCAGCACGGCCCCGGGGCGCCAACCGTCGCGCCGCCAGCGATCGTAGGCGATCAGCGCGGCAATACCGAAAACGCCCGCCACCAGCGAGTTGCGATTGGCAAGCCAGCCGACCGCCACCCCGTGTGCCTCGTCGACCGCAAACAGCACGCCCGCCAGTACCCAGGTCCAAGTCGTCTCGTGATCGCGGAACATCCGCCGGTAGAAGACACACGCCATCCAGATCAACAGCGCGTACCAGGCGATGCTATGCACGTGCATCAGCCAGGGCCAATCGCCCCAGAGGTGGAAGTCGACAATATGTGTCAGCGCGGTGCCGGGCCGAAAGAAAGCCAGCTGGCACTCCGGATCGCTCCACCAGGGAATAATCCCCGAGTCGACCAAGGCGAAATGACTATCCGGATCGCCATCGAGGAAATTGAACGGGTCCCAGGGCGATCGCGAGATGCTGATCAGATCATCGGCGCCGAGCACGGCGGCTCGAATCGAATAGTCGTCCATCCGCAGTCCGCCCGAGAGCGAAGGCAGCGCCAGCGCCGTTCCCAGCAGGATCGGCACCAGCGGATAGCGGTATTGCAGGATTCCCTGGCATAGTCGACGAAGCGTGTTCATGGTGTTTTCATGCGGAAAAGTGTTGGCGGAGATTCCGTTCCACGGGTCAAGTATAGCGAAATCCACGGCGAGGGACACCACCGGCGGACATTGATTGACACCATCAAGCGGAGCGGCGAGAATTGAGAGGGGCGCCGCCGGATCGGCATCACAAACGCAACCACGAGGCAATCGTGCGATTCAGGAATCTGGAAATGGCTCCAAGGTGTGTTCGGTTCAAGTGTTTCGTCCTGGCAATTTCGGCTTGCTCTTGGTTGACCGGTTGTGGCCCGCCGTCGGATCCGGACTACGTGACCACCAAGCTCGACCGGTTTGGAGACTCCGGCATGGGGGCCGGCCAGATTCGTTACGCCCGAACGTCGCAGGGCCAATGGGAATTGGCGGTGGAACTCGAAGAACTTCAGCCTGGGCAGAGATACTGCCTGGCGCTCAACGCCCTGGTCCCCGATAGCCCGGAGAGCAAGATCCTCGGAAACCTGAAACTCGACGGCTGGCCCGAGGGAGATTTCTACCACGATCCCGAAATTGGGCAAGAGGAAGGTTATTGGGACTTCGAGACATTCAACACCCGCGACGACGGGACCTTCTCCAAAACGTATCGCCTGCCACTCCCGGTCAGGGCAGGCGAGTACGCGTTGAAGTTCCTCGTCAAGGAGCACTACGGTATCGGCGACGTGGTACTGCAGAGCAAGTCGGTTCGATGCGTGGTGCAAGCCTCCAGCAAGGCTCGGGCGTGGCAAGCGGCGGGCATCGCCGCTGGCCTTCTGGCCGTGGTGGCGGCGATTTCGATCGGCTTGATCGTGCGCCGCAGGCGAAAAGCGGCAAACCACCCCGTGCCGGAGAAGGACGAGCAACAGGAAGAAGAAGGCGAAGAAGAGGAGGCCGACGAGACAGGCGATCCGCCGGAGACGCGCCTGGAAGTCGACTTGTTTCAGGATTTGGGGATCGGGATCCAGTTCGATCGCAACCAAGAGAAGAACCGCTATTGGGCCATGCCCTGTCCCCAGTGGGGTGATCTCTTTGCCGAGAGTCAGGCCGTGGAGTTGAACCTGCCGGGAAGCCGCTGGAAAGTGCTGCTGGAGCATTTGGCCGCGTCGAAGCAAGGGACGCTCGCTCAAAAAGACGGCGTCATGACGGCACTGAGATATTCGGAGTTGAAAGACGTCGACCGCTTCACCTGGCAACGGCAGCAAGATCGCCGGAAGAAGGCTCACGCGAGGCTCAGCAACGCCGCCACCGACATGAGCAGGAAACTGCGGCAGGCGTGCAAGACTGCTGGAGTGATCGTCAAACACGACGAGCGAGGCTCTCCCCCCATCAGCGTTAAGAGTGAAACCCATGTTGAGACCAAGTTTGTCGTGCGGTTCTTGCTGGAAATGGCAGACGGGAGAGTCCATTTTGGCGATCCTTCGCAAGGCGACTGACCCGGCGGCAACGAAGTCCCGCGTGATTGCCGATGGCCAGCCATGTCAAAACCATGCGGCGAAATCGCCTCCGCGAAGTTTTTTTGCTCTTTTTTAAATCGCTATCCACAATCACCTTACGACGCACCCGGGAGCCCGGGCCATCTAACAACCATACGGCCATACCCCATAGGGTAGAGGCCTCGTGAATTTGGTTGTTTATGGTTCCGTGATTTCCCGTTAGTTGAAGGAGAAGCGAAGATGAAGATCAAGACTATGGTTGCGGCGCTGGCACTCGTGGCGGGCATTTCCATGGCGGTCATCCATGCCGCCGGTTGCGATGCCGGCACGCGGGCTGCTCAAGACCCCGAGGGTAAATACGAGGCGGCCCGCGTCACGATGGACTCTGGCACTCACTATCAAGTCTCGGAGACAGGCGGGGAGCGTCGGGTGATTCTCACGACGCGGGCGCAGTACTCGACGCGTAACGACGTCAAAGTGAAGGCCTTTTCCCCCGACTCAACCGCCTTTGCGGCGGGTTACCATTACTCCCATAGCGGGGAATACACGTGGGTCGGAGTCTGGTCGTTGCCGGACGGCAAGTTCGTCCGATCGGTTCACCTCGACGGCTGGGCCCGATCGATTCCCGCTTCCGTCTTCAGCGAGAAGGATGACTGACAACCGTCGGCGCGTAAGATGGTCTCATGCCCGGGGAACCGCCTTCCTTCCGGTTCCCCGGGTGGTATCGGACACGAGCAAGTAAGCATCATCCTGACAGAAAGACCTCCGCCATGAAATACTCCCAGAGATGCGTCATCGCCGCCTTCGTCGCGTTGGCCTTTCAGCCTTCGGGCGCCATCGCGCAGCGAGCCGACGCGGACAGCCCGCGGCTTCGCATTCCGTTTGTCAAAGGCTACACCTGGGGCTGGACGGGCTCGCGCGGCGAGTATCGCGGCGATGCCCCCGATCGTTCGATGAAACTTCTCCGCCAGACGAACACGGAGTGGATTTCGCTGGCGTTCGCGGCCCACGTCGAGACGGCGTCGTCTGCGGAAATCCTCTATGGGGAGAAGAACGACTACATGGTGAGCGATGCCGAGATTCGCCATGCGATCTCTCTGGCGCGTAAACACCATTTTCGAGTGCTCCTGAAACCGGTAGTCAACTGCCGCTCGGGAACGTGGAGAGCGGAGATCGATTTCGATTCCGAGGAAGACTGGGACCGCTTCT
>CAYUIQ010000167.1:0-20562 GCA_964444795.1 uncultured Planctomycetaceae bacterium | reverse complement strand
GAATCGTCTACGAGCATTTCCATACGGCCAAGACGATTCGAGGCGCCACGACACTCAAACTCGTGCCGGAACAATATGTCGAGGTGAGCCCCAAGGACGCCGCGACATTTGGGCTGCGCGACGGCCAGAAGGTTCGTCTGGTGACCCGGCGCGGCAGCTACGAGGGCCGGGTGTCGGTCGGCGTCAGCAGCATGGTCCGCCCGGCCCGCAGCGAGGTATTCCCCGGGATGTTGTTCAGCCCCTGGAACCTTTCGGTGGCCGACACCGCGGATCCGGAGAAGAATAAGTGGCTGGTCAACAAAACCAGCCATCGCGCCTGGGATCCAATTAGCGGTCAGGTCGATTTCAAGAAACTCGCCGCAACGTCGAACGGAACAGCCCATGAGCGACAGACACGTCAACCGCCGCGAGTTCTTCAAGAACGCCGCCGCCACGTCGGCCACCATGGCCGGCTGCGGTGTATTGGCGGGTGTCTTTGTCGCCGGTGACGAATCGGCGGCCGCGCCGTTGCGTCCTCCGGGGGCCCTGGCTGAAGATGAATTCACGGCCCGGTGTATCCGCTGCATGCGTTGCGTGGAGGCCTGTCCGAACAACGCCATCATTACGCTGGACGACTCCTTCGGCCGGCACCGTCGCAACACACCCGCCATCAAGGCCCGACGCCAGGCATGCATGCTCTGTAACCGGATCGACGGCGATTACCTCAAGTGTACGGAGGCCTGTCCCAGCGGGGCCCTGCAACCGATTCGCAACGACCCCGACGAGATCCGCCAGAAGGTATCGATGGGCACGGCCGAGGTCGATTTGGAGCTGTGCTACTCGTACAGCAAGATCGATTCGGCTGCCCTGTTCGCGCTCGACGACGCGACCTTTCGGCAGCGATCCCTCAACTTGGAAAGTCCGACCGAATTACCTGATACACAGAATCAATGGACCTGCGGTGCGTGTGCGTCGGCTTGCCCGTTGCAGGGCATCGCCCTGCGGCGGGGGATGTGGGAGCGGCCGGAAGTCAATGCGGAAGCCTGTCTCGGCTGCGGCCTCTGCGAACGGGCCTGCATCCGCTATCCCCAGGCCATTCGCGTGAAGCCGGAGGGCGCATGATGGCCGGCGACACGCGACGAAGTTTCCTGAAAAAGACCATCCGCCTGACGGCCACGGCATCGGGTATGGCCGCCGCGGCGTTGACCGGCCACGCCTTGCTCCGCCGTCGCCGGCCAGACTATCCGGCCAATCGAGCACAATTCGGCGATCGCCCCGTCCGTCTGATCCGGCCACCGGGCGCGGTCGAAGAGGAGAAGTTTCTTGCCGGTTGTATCCGCTGCTATCGTTGTCAGGATGCCTGCGAGCGGGGTGCCATTCAGTTCTTCGGCGAAAGCCATGGCGAAGTTTACCACACGCCATACGTCGACCCGGCGGTCGTGGCCTGCAATATCTGCATGAAATGCACGCACGTGTGTCCCACCGGCGTGCTGCGGCCCATGGAGATCGAGCAAAAGGGCGAGGTCGACATGGCGACCGTCGAACTCAACGGCGACAGTTGTCTCTCGTACAAGGCGGAGGCATGGAACGATGAGCGAGCGTCGACTTGGGAGACGAAGTTCACGCCGTCGCTCGAACCGGTTGAACTCCCCGACGTGACCGATCCGTCCTTCACTCGCCGGGGACCCTGCGGAGAATGTTACATGGTTTGCCCGCTCAAGGAGAAAGC
Source organism: uncultured Planctomycetaceae bacterium (assembly GCA_964444795.1). Lineage (GTDB taxonomy): Bacteria > Planctomycetota > Planctomycetia > Pirellulales > Thermoguttaceae > JABMRP01. The sequence goes on along the minus strand of CAYUIQ010000167.1, from coordinate 18,854 downwards.
GATCACCGAAAAGCCGGGCAAGTTTTTCTCGCCGGTGATCTTTCCCGAAAGCTGTATCGGATGTGGGCTGTGCGAAGAGATCTGCCGTCAATTGGTCCGTGGCACCCCGGCCATTCGCGTGGTGGCCACAAGGGGTGAGATATGAGGCAACCGATGAAAACAGCCGGACACAAGATCAGACACTGGGGCCTTCAAGGTCTCCGACGGCTGGTGCAAATCTCGGTGATCGCGGTGATGCTGGGTATGGCCTATCTAAGCCTGTACGGCCATCATCGGGCAACGTTCTCCTTGGAGGACGCGACCCAGGAGCCGGGCGTCCGAGCGACGGTGCTGGCCCAATACGACAAACGCATCGAAACCATGGACGACCCGCGGGAGTTTCTCGGCCAGAACAAGGGCACGGTCTGGTCGTCGCTCATCTTCGGGCTGGACGTGACCGACCCGCTCGCCGCGACCGAAGCGGTGGCCGCCGGTAAGACTATCTACCTGCCGCTGTTGCTTTCGATTCTCCCGCTCGCGATTGTCACGCTGCTGTTGGGCAAGGTGTTTTGCAGTTGGATCTGTCCGGCCAATCTGTTATTCGAGATCACCGGCAAGCTGCGCGGTCTGTTGCGATTTGCGGAGATTCCGCCGGCGGAAGTCAAGTTCTCCCCAGCCAACAAATACGTCCTGCTGGCCGTGGGCCTGCTGATTGCCGCAATCGTCGGCCTGCCGATCTTCGCACTGATCTATCCACCCGCCGCACTGAGCCGGTTGTTGCACGGCTGGATCTTTGGCACGCCGATCACCGGCGTCCTGGTGGTGATCGGAGTGATTGTGGTCTTCGAGTTGCTCGTTTCTCCGCGATGGTGGTGCCGGGTGATGTGTCCGGGCGGGGCGCTGTACGGACTGATCGGCTGGCCGCGACTGTGGCGGGTAAAACTCGACGCGGGCCGCTGCACGCACTGTCGTAAGTGCGAGCCGGCCTGCGAACCGGGGCTCGACCCGGTGACCGAGTCCCACGGCATCGAGTGCGACAATTGCGGCGAGTGTGTCAAGGCCTGTCCGGAGCAGGCGCTTCGCTTCTCCGTCGGGTTGCCGATCGTAAGTGCCAGAGCAACTCGGGGAGTGCCGCCGCTGGTCATCCTGGCGGCGTGTCTCTTCCTTGCTCCGGCCGTCGCCCAGGGGCATCACATCCTCGGGCTGCCTCACTACTCGTACAAGGAAAACTATCCACAGGCCCCCGTGTTGGAATATCCGGCGACCGCCGGGCCTTATAGCATCTTGCTTCAGAGTTATCCGGGCGTGCCCAATCCGGGCGAGCAGGCCAACCTGGTGTTCGACATTAAGAACACCGAGACCGACAAGCGTTACGGGCAGCCGATCAAGGTGCGGGTGTTGCAGACATTCACATTCGGCGAGAATCGCGAGATCCTCTCCGCCACGAAAGACCAACTCGGCGATGTGCTGTACAAGGTTTATCCCACCTTTCCCGAGGCCGGTGAATACGTTGTGGAACTGACCATGGACGTGGACGGTCAGCCGGAAACGATCGGGTTTCTCATGGCCGTCGGCAACCCCAGCCCCACGACTTCGATCATCGTGACGCTGGGATGTGTCTTGGTGGTCTTCCTGATTACGATTCGGGCCGTTAAGAAGAAACGCGATCGGCGGATAGCGACGGCGATTTAGTACGCCCACCACGGTAGCACGCCATGAACTCACTTCTAAAACTCTTCCTTCCCTACACGATGCTGGCGGCCATCGGCGTCGCCGTTTACGTGTCGAATTACCATACGATGGCCGAGATGGTGGTGGTCGACGAGCCGCCCAGTGCCCACGAACATGACGACGAGCATGCCCACGAACATGCCGGCAATGCTGAAGACGCACATGAAGAAGGGGGACCGTGGCGCGACCCGATCTGCCGCATGGAGGTCAATCCGAATTGGGGCTGGCGGGCGTCGTTTAAGGGAAAGGTCTACTACTTCTGCGTGCAAGCATGTCGCGACAAATTCGTTGCCTCGCCGGAAGACTATATCGGCGACCGTTGCATGGTCTGCGAAAAGCGAGCCGAGCGGCCTCGGGCCGAGAAGGCGATCTACCAAGGCGAGACCTATTATCTCTGCTGCGAGGAACATCGCCTCGAGTTTGAATCCGACCCGGCCGCCCACTTCATGCATACCATGTGGGGCATTCCGCCGTGGATGTACTTTTTGTCGATCGCATTTGTGTTGGTGGTCAGTTTTGGGCTCTTCGAAGGCATCGAACGTCTCTCCGGCTCGGCCAGTTCGCAGTCTCCGGCGAAAGACCGACTCGATCTGCTGCGCGTTCCCCCAATTCGCTGGATGCTCTGCTCCCGGCCGTTCCGCTTCGTTGCTCAGACGGTCCTGGCCGGGATCTTCCTGCTGGTCATTGCGGCCGGTCTGTACGGCAACCAGAGCCCGGGGTTGAATATCGCACCGACCCTCACGTGGACCGTCTGGTGGGGCGGTCTGGTCATCCTGATCATGTTCGCCGGCAAGGCGTGGTGCTACGTCTGTCCCTGGGACGCGATCGCCGGATGGATGGAGAAGCTGCGGTTCTGGCGAAAGAACGACGAAGGATTGGGACTCGGCGCAAAGTGGCCTCGAGTCATCCGCAATATCCTCTTGGCGACCGTGCTCTTCGTCGGGCTGACCTGGATCGAACTGGGATTCGGCGTCACGATGAAGCCCCGGGCGACCGCCTACCTGGGCATTGCCATGCTGTTGCTGGCGATCGGCTCGGCGTTTCTCTTCGAGCGAAAGAGCTTCTGCCGCTACGGCTGCCTGGTCGGCCGGGTCAGCGGTCTGTACGCGCTCTTCTCCGGCGTCGAGTTTCGCTCCAGGGACAAGACCGTCTGCAAGAGCTGCCGCACCAAGGAGTGTGCCGCGGGAAGCGAAACGGCCTACGGCTGTCCCACGCTGGTCTATCCCGGCGGAATGAACACGAACACCTATTGCATCCAATGTTGCGAATGTCTGCAGGCCTGTCCACACAACAACATGGCCGTCAACCTGCGCCCGTGGGGAAGCGATCTGGCCACGGCGTACAAACCGCGGACCGACGAAGCCTACTTGGCTCTGCTGATGCTTTCGATCACCGCCTTCCACGGCCTGACGATGACGCCCGCCTGGGGCAAAATGAAGCAACAGTTGACCGAGACACTTGCCGTGGGCCAACTCCTGTCGTTCTCCTCCGGAATGGCCGCGGTGATGTTCGCGCCGATCCTCGTGTTTGCCGTGCTGGTCCATGCCTCGTATCGGCTGGGAAGCCGTACCGCCGACAGCAAAGACACCAGTGCCGCGATGCGCGCGGATCTTACTCTGAAGTACCACGACTATTTCATCCGCTATGCTTACGCCCTGTTGCCCATTGCCCTGTTCTACCATCTGGCCCACAACTTGGGACATCTCCTGATGGAAGGGCCCAAGGTGATTAGAATGGCGTCCGACCCGTTCGGCTGGGGCCACAACTGGTTCGGCACGCAGGGGACGACCGTCCCGCCCTTGGTCTCGTTGGACGTGCAGGTAACCGGTTTGCGTAAGAAACTCGGCGAGTATGGCCGTTGGATCCGGTCCGTCCGCGGAATCGGGTACCGGTTCGAAGCGTGAGGCCTCAGAGGCTGAACTTGTGTCTTGTACGATGGCCCTTTTCTCTGACAGAGTCTAACATGAAACGAATCCACATCGTCGGCCGGAAAAACCACGGCAAGACGACGCTCATCGTCGACCTCATCGGGGAACTCTCTCGCCGGGGTATCCGAGCCGGCGTGATCAAGCACTCCAGCCATGCTCACGAACTCGATACGCCCGGCAAGGATTCCTATCGACAGCGCAAAGCGGGCGCCAAACCGGTCGCCGTCATCACCGAGGATCTGATCGGGATCTACATGCCGCGGCCAAAGCATGACGATTTCTACGACCAGATGGCGCCGATGTTCTCGGCCTGCGACCTGATCCTCGTCGAAGGACACATCGACGGTGCCGGTAAGAAGATCGAAGTGTGGCGCCAGCACATCGGATCGCCCTGTCTCGCCTCCCGGCGCGACGACATTGTCGCCGTTGTCAGCGATGATCGGCCCAACGTGGACGTCCCCGTTTGGTCCAGGGAAGACATTGCCCAATTGGCACAGAACGTCTTGGCCCAGACCGGAATTTCATGAAAGTCTCACTGGCCTGAACGAGACGAGCATCCCTCGGGTTCTGAGGCTCTGTGTGGGAACGAGGATCGAGCTGGCTGAATCCGGCCATCGGACGGTGATCGTGGTGCCGTTTTTTGCATTTTTTAGGGGATGGGTCTGGCGGGAGATGACGGGCTGCTGGCGGATCGGATCGACGGAAAAGGCGATTTCGTGCCGCAGGCCGTGGGCCGTGATGTCTACCTGACCACGATCGCCATCCAGAACAAACGGCATTGCCACCAAGGTTTTCAGGGCATTTCCTTGGGCGCCACGATCTGGGGCCGCGTATGCCTCGCGGGAACTTACACGGACGGCATAGTCCAACACGCCGTCGAGGGTCTCCGCACGACGATCCTCGACGATCATCTGGACGTCGCCGGTGTGGGAAGGGGGTGGGAATCGCCAGAAACGGCAAGCCGTAAGTCGTTGGCCCTAAAGGGCTTGTGGGCACCAAGGACGGCACCTCGGCACCATGGGCGGCACCGAAAGGTGTGCATGCTTTGGGCTCTCCTTACAATCTCGTTACGCGCATCTGAACCCGTTGTGACTAGAATCAGGCGGTATCGGCTGCTTGTGCAACAAGGGCGGGGACAAGGTGATCAAGGGGAACTCTGACGCCGGCCCGTGTGTCAAATAGGAGAGATGCAGCCGCCACGCCTGCTCACTGTAAGGAGAGAGACATCATGTCGCTTTCGATATTTGTGGGGGCCATGATATTTCCAGCGGTGGCACCGGCAGTGGGCAATGTCGCTGAACCGCCCGTGGTTGAGACGGTCTGTGGCTCCCGTCCGCTGGGGATCATATCGCCCGTCGCGGCGAGCCGCCCGGACGCCACGCAATCCGCCGCCATGAATGATGGTGCCGGTGTCAGCGAGACTGCAGTGACACCGCCGGAAGCAGAAGCTGTTGCCACAGGATGGGAACCGGCGCTGGCCGCCCTGCGTCGGGCCGTGAAAGAGGCGCCCATTAAGGAAATAGACAATGAAGCGAGTAGAAATGTTCTTACGAGTCTGCTGCCGAACTGTAAAACTCGCATCTTCCGGGTAAGCGGGAAGGGGCGGCAAAGGCAGTACGTGCTGCGCAAAGGAGATGAGAGGATCTACCAGTGCGGAAACGCGGACGATGTGCTCGCTTTGGCTAAAGCAAAAAACGTCGTATTGTCGGACGAGCAGAAGATAAAGTCCTTTGGGGGCCTCCTCTCTTTCGGAGACCGAGTGATCAAGAGAAGCCAACGCCAGTGGGAGCTACACTTCCAGCTCTCCGGCAGACCTGGCGTCAGCTTCCGCGTACTTACACTCGACGAGGAAAACCGACCAGTGGCCGTCGGTCCCGCGGAGTACCAGCCGCCGTTCGTTCGCCGTGAGAAACGAGTCCGGCCCCCTGCTGCTTCAGACGCCGGAGAGAGCAGGAAACCGCCGACGCGGCCGGAGGATGCCCGGCAGGCGATCGCCTCCTTTCAGACGTACCGCATCACCTTCCGTGCAAAGGTCGAGTCGGTTGAGTTGCTCAGCAAATACACCGGGACTGTCATTCGCGTCGACCGTGATCCCCGCTACGTTATGGTGGTCTCTGTCCAAGACGTCGACCAACAGAAGGTTCCGATCCAAGCCGGGCGGAAGAAAGCCTTCGCAATCCACAGCCCCGCGAAACTAATCGGACGGGACGAGCAGGCAGTTGGAAAGACGTATCGCTTCACGATCACCCGCCACACGGGTCCGCCAGCGTCGTTCTCAAACCTGAGAGTCGCTGACGACCCACCCCCGCCGGACACCGGCCCCAGCCAGGCCGACCGCCGACCGCCGCGCGAACCGCGTCTCGTTCTGTGGAACATTTTGGGCTCCGCGGAAGACATCCAGCACAGCAAGGTGGGACCTTCCGGCACAATCCACGGCCAGGGTGTCTCGTTCGTTTCGGGCAAACGCGGAAAAGGTCTTACCTCCGGCCACGGAAAGGCCGGACCGAACTTCGGGCCGTGGGAGAAAATCAACCCCGAATATCATCGGGCGGGCACGGTCGAGTTCTGGTGGAAGCCGGCCCGCGACTACGACGAGCCGAACTCCCCGCCCGACGAGATCTTTGTCTCAGGCAAGTGGCAACGGCCGTGGAACCTGCCGTTTCAGATGCTCTATCGATGGCGGGAAAACAAGGGCTGCCTGGGCGGGTTCGATTTCCAGGTCGCCGACGGGCAGCGGCAACAGCACTACTTGTGTACCGGTAAGGTGGTCCCCTTCAAAGCCGGAGACTGGCTGCACGTCGCTTTCGCGTGGGACATGGACGGCCTGCCAAATGACCGGGATGTGCGCTACGGCGTGTTTGTCAACGGCGAGTACTACAAGCTGATCGACAGCGCGAAGACGAACTGTTTGAAAGAAAAGCAGAAGCGAGCAAAGCCACGTCAGCGCACGAGCCCGATCAAGCAACGGAGAAACCCTCGATGCGCGAGCAACTCCATGTTCCCGATGGGGGCATGCTGTGCGTGGTCAAATACCCTCCCCCCCCGGCACGACAAGAGGACGTTGTGGCCTTTCACGCGGCTATGGCTCGCCTCGACAAACTCCTCGGCAGTAGTAAGATCGAGTACAACGTGATCGGGTTTCTCGCCAACCATTTCTACATCCGTTTGGAGCACGACAGGGCAAAGACCATCATCTTGCGTGCCATGAAAGACGAGCCTTTTGAAGTCGACTTCCACTGATTCGGTGTCCTGATAAGTGAAATCAAGTCCATGACCTTGAAGGAGAGACCGAATGACGATATGCCCCTTTAGGCTGATCATCATCGTGGCGTCGCTCTGGACACCACCTGCGCTGCTGAGTGCCGATGATGGAGTCGGCACGAAACCGTCTTTTGACAAGGGCCTGTGGATCCATGTCTTCGAAACGGAAGGCTCGTGGAGAAGACGCGAAAGGACTACTTTGTTCGCATTCACTTGGGCGGAGATGCTTACACGCATCTCGTCGATGCCGAGGCACTTCTTGCCGCCCGCGAGAAGAAGAGGCTGCCGAGGCGAGACGGTTGGCTCCACCTGGCCGGCGGTTTCTTGGGCAGGATGCCCCAAGTGCGCATGGATCACGAAGATCGAACGGCATCGGTCCGCGCTCATATACCCCGCGAGCAGTTATTGGACTTGCTCGATCACGTCAAGAAGCCGTGGTCGTCCACTGATCATGGATGCTTGGGAGAAGCGTTCCCCGTTACTATATCCCTTTCCGATGTCTGTATTCAAAGGACGTGGATAATCTCATAATGGCGGGCCGGTGCTTTAGCTGTAGCCATGTCGGCCTTGGCGGGCCCCGAGTGATGAAGACCACCGGCCAGATGGGTGTGGCCACCGGCTATGCCGCAAGTCTCTGTATCCAGCATCGGACCACTCCGCGTGGCGTCTATCGGATGTGTATATAGCCGTTCATGACCGGGGTGGATACAGGCCGCCGAAAGACTGGGAGAAGACGGATATGAAACTGAAGTGGTCGCGCGCGGAGACTGATACCATGCACAAGAGATCGTTCAAGAAGGGTGAAGTGGTCGCTCCCTGGCATCGCGGCACACTCGGTTCTTATTACGGCGCGCCGAATATGGCGTTTGTCAAGAATGGGAAGGCGGAGAAGGAAGCGTCTCCTTGAGTGTTAAGAATTGACGATGGTCTCCCGATCGGCTACATTCGCCTGGTGAAAGAAACCCGCATCAAATAGGAACATTGACATGAGCATTAACAGAAGAACATTTCTCCGTGTTGTTGGGGGCGTGGGACTGAGTTCGACGGTTCCGCTGTCCTATGTTCTTGGAGCCGACAAGGCAGCGTCGGCGGACTCCGGCATCCTGCTGGAAGCGGCTTCGTTCACCGAGCTGGGTGGGTGGAAACTCGACACGCAACACTATCAGCGGATGGGTGGTTGCTACCTGCTGGCCCACGGAATGGGTGAGCCCGTCGCCAATGCCACGACCAGGGTCACGATCCCCCTGCCGGGAAAATGGAACGTTTGGGTACGGACTCGGAATTGGTGCCCTGGCGATTGGCAGGCACCTGGTCGTTTTCAAGTGCTTGTCGACGGCAAGCCGCTGAAACCAGAATTTGGCGCCGAAAGCGAGGCGTGGCATTGGCAGAAGGGCGGTGCTTTGGAGATCTCGTCGCCGGGCGGGATCCAAGTGGAACTGAAAGACCTGACCGGCTTCGACGGCCGTTGCGACGCGATTTACTTCTCGCAGGAAGCGTCGCCCGTTCTTCCCAACGATAACCTCGTCGAGTTGGCCGCCTGGAAGGACCGTCTTGGCGGGCGCGCGGGCAAGGAGATCGAGGAGCAGAAGTTTGATGTCGTCATCGTGGGCGGTGGAATTGCCGGGTGCGGTGCCGCGCTTGCCGCCAAGCTGCGGGGGCTCAAGGTCGCGCTGATCCAAGATCGTTCCCTGTTCGGAGGCAACGCCAGCCAGGAAGTTCGCGTCCACACGATCGGCATTCCCGGCAAAGGAAACGAGATCCTGACGACGATCGACACGGCCCACTATCCGAACGGTCACGCCAACGCGATCAAGGATCAGAAGAAACGCGAAACGACCATGGCCGCCTCGGAGATCGATCTTTTTGCCCATCATATGGCAATCGGTCTGGAGAAGGTCGGTGACCGAATCGCCGCCGTGGAAGCACGGGAGGTAACCACCGGGATCATCCGCCGATTCCGGGCGCCCGTTTTCATCGACGCCACCGGCGACGGCTGGCTCGGCTACTGGGGCGGGGCCGACTATCGCTACGGGCGGGAGGCCAGCAGCGAGTTCGGAGAAGCCTGGGAAAAGCACGGCGACTTGTGGAGTCCGGAGACTGCCGATAATCGCGTCATGGGCAGCAGCGTGCTCTGGAATTCGCAGAAGACCGGCCAGCAGTCGAGCTTTCCCGAGGTGCCCTGGGCGATGCCCGTGGCAGAGGAGCACCGCGCCATCAACGGCGAATGGTATTGGGAGTATTCCGACAACGATCTCAATCAGGTCGACGATGCGGAACAAATTCGCGACCACATGTTGCGAGCGATTTACGGCTCGTTCGCCAATGCGAAGAAAGATCCGAAGTACGCCGCCGTGGCACTCAAGTGGGTGGCCTACGTTGCGGGCAAACGAGAATCCCGACGCCTGATGGGCGACTACCTTTACACGATGAAGGACATGACCGAGCGGCGCCAGTTCGACGATGCCGTTGTGGAAGAGGTCCGCGACATAGACACCCATTATCAGCAAGTCCTCACGGGTTCTCCTTCGACGTTCCTTTCCAAGGCACTGTTCCGCGATACGGGGGGCACCTATTACATCCCCTTCCGCAGCCTGTACTCCAAAAACATCGGCAACCTGATGATGGCCGGACGCTGCTTCAGTTGCTCCCACATCGGTTTGTGTGGACCGCGAGTGATGAAGACCTGCGGACAGATGGGGATTGCAACCGGCTATGCCGCGAGTCTCTGCGTCCAGCATCGGACCACTCCGCGTGGTGTTTGCCAGAAGCATATCGATGAACTCAAGAAGCTCATTGGAATACGGACTGGAGTAGAAATCGGTATCGGTGGTGAATCCAGAAGAGCGAATGAGGACGACAAGAAATACGACATCCATGAATTGCCGGAAGAGCTCAGGGGAATGAGCACGGCGACGATACCACGCGGCAACATGAGAGAACCTGCTCCAGCGTTCACATTCAGGATCAGTGAAGATTCGGATGTGTATATAGCCGTTCATGACCGGGGTGGATACAGGCCGCCTCAAGATTGGAGGAAGACGGACCTGAAACTCAAATGGCAGATCGCGGAGAGCGACACAGTCTATTGTAGAGAGTTCAAGAAAGGTCTTGTAACGGTACCGGGCCATAGCGGCAAGGCTGATCCGAATTTCGGCATACCGAACATGGCGTTTGTCAAGAATGGATTGTTAAGGGAGAGCGATTGAAATGAGTTACAAGAAAGTACTGCTGGCATTAGTATCCATCATGGCACTCCTTCCGTCGGTCGTCTTAGGCGAATCGCTTCTGGTGGAAGCGGAAGGCCGACGAAGCGATGATGCATTGGCGGGAACGTCTGTTGGGTCCACAACAGCCGCGAAAATCAGCCGCAAGTTCGAGGTAGTCGTGGTGGGCGGTGGTCTCGCCGGTTGTTCGGCCGACGGCAAGAGTTCACTCGAAGAGCATCAAGCGTTCCAGGATTACAAGAAGAGGGACAAGAACTGGGCCAACACCCTCAAGGAATTGAAGGAGTAAGAGATGACGAACAAAACGCTCCAGTGGGAAGTTGACGTCATAAAGAAGTTTTGCGCCGTCATTCTAACCGCCGTTGTGGTGACAGGAATGGTACAGGCGGAAGAGTCCTCAAAAGAGTCCAGGCCCAATGTCATTCTCATCCTGTCGGACGACATGGGCTATTCCGATCTGCCGAAGTTTGGAACGTCCGAGATCCCCACCCCAAATATCGACCGCCTGGCCGATGAAGGCACCCTGTTCACAGATGCCTATGTGACGGCTCCGATTTGCGTCGCCTCGCGGATGGGGCTGATGACGGGCCAATACCAACAGCGGTTTGGCATCTACGACAACATCTACGGTGAAGAAAGGACCCGGCTGTTTCTTCGCCAGACTCTCATGCCGGCGGTGTTTCAGAATGCCGGTTACGTGGATTTCGGGTTCATGGGCAGCAAGGAGATTCGAACGCCCTACTTGGACAAGCTGGCACAACAGAGCGTTCGGTTCACGCAGGCCTACGCCGGGCCCACCTGCTCGCCGAGCCGTTGAGATCCAGCATCGCGGAATCCGCCCTCCGCCAAATCTGGAAGAACCTTCAGGTCATCGAAGCCGAGGGCACGCCACCGGAAGTCCGCCGGGAGCTTCAACGGCACTCCGGCGGTAGCGTCAGCCTATCGGATAAGATCCTGGAAGTCGCCAAACGGACATTCTATACCGCCTGGGAAGCTGTTGACTCGCAAGCGTACAAGGAGAGGACATGGCAGGATGACGAAACATGGAGCGGTTGGGAGCTCCCGCGCAGCCTGCCGTCCCTGCGCCGGCGCGTGTGGCAAGCGCTTGCTATGAGGCTCGCCGAGGCGCTTCCATCCAACGAGCAATTGGAGCATTGGGGACAACGACTGTTTTGGGTTGGCTTCAATGCCATGCGAATTCGGCCCGAGGGTGACGCTCGTGACGGGCACCATCTGGTTCTTGCCGTGCAACTGCGGTGGCACATGACGTAAGTGCTTGACAGCAAAGGGGGACGGAATTATTAGTAAGGACACCGCTCTAAACGGGCAGAAGGTATCCGCGGCGAATGAGTTGGCGAATGAGACCTAGGACGGCGGGGGTGACTTCTGACGGCGGTTTCTCCAGCGATGTCGCCAGATCGCTCACCAGATCGGCCAGACGTGTCTCGCCCTGGCATCCGGCGACCAGGCGGGCCATATACGGGTCGACGTTGCCCGAGTAGGCCAACCCGCGCACCAACCGAAGTTGTGCCTCGGCGATGCGCCATCCCGGGGCGTCCGGTTCGAGGCTCTGCTCCAAGCGAACATCGGGCGAGACGCGCAGCGCGGGCTGATTCAGAAGTTTCTCGTCGGAGGTCGCCCGGAGGAAATCTTCCGCACAGAAACAGTGCCGGATCGCCTCGCCCGCCTGCCCCAACATGCGCGGGGGCCCCTCCTCGGCGGAGAACCAATGATCGCCGCCGGCGCGGCGACGCATGTTGATCAGGCCGCCGCTGACGGCCTCGATCCCTTGCTGGTGGTAATAGGCCATCCACTCGTCTAACCGCCGGCCGAACTCCTCGGGATCAACGCGTTCGGTATGTCGAATCCATTTGGCGGCGTAGGCCTCGGCCCCCAGCGTGTCGGTGGGCATGACCCAGGCATCGCAGCCGGTTTCGGCAAACCAAGCCCGCAGCCGGTCGCGCCAATCCTGATCGGCCAAGTGCGCCCAATTGCATAGGATTTGACAGAAACCGCCGTCGCTCAAGTACCGGCCCACGCGGCGGACGATCGTCTGGGTGATCTCATCGCCCTTCATACCGCTGTCGCGATAGATGTATCTCGTCTCGGGCGAGATGACAAACGGCGGGTTCGACACGACCAGATCAAACGTTTGGCCCTCGACTGGCTCGAACAGATCGCCCTGAAGACACTCGACGTTATCCAGGCCGTTGAGCCGGGCATTGAACGCCGCGATGGCCACCGCCCGGGGATTGCGATCGACCGCCCAGACTCGCTGCGCGTGCTTGGCGGCCAGAAACGCCAGATAGCCGCATCCGGTTCCCAGGTCCAAGGCGTGCCGGCAATCGGTTCGCACGGTGGCGTTGGCCAACGTGAGCGTACTCGAACCGATGCCCATCACGTAGTCTTCGGCCAACCCCTCGGCCATGGCGTGGGGCCGGTCGAACGCCAACAGGTGTTCGCCCAGCGGCAACCACTGCACGGTCGCGACGACCGATGCGCCTTCGGCCCCCGTTCCTTCGGTCCGGAGCAGTCCGGCCTCGATCCACGTCTCCAATGCCATTGGCGCAACGGCCCGGGCCGCGTCGGCCGTGTCGGTCGACACGCCGATGAGAAAGAGGCGGATCAACGTATCCAGCGGCTCTCCGCCGGCGGTGGCCCAAAGCAGCAGGGAGACGTCGCGCGCGGACAGCGATCGGGCGCTGTCGATCCCCAGCCGGGCAGCGATCGGGGTGTCGCTGAATTGGGCCGCGGCGAGGACATCGCGCGCGCGGCGAAAATCGTCCTCGATCTCAAACCAGGGGGGCCCGTTGTTTCGGCGATCGGCGTGCATCTCCGGCCCCTCCTTTTCCAGGGTTTTTCACCGCGTCACGCCATTGTCTACGCACCATACCGGATCAGTCAAGGGGATCGTGGGATCGATCTCTGTTTTTTGCGTTGTAACCGCCGTAGGCGCCTTCTGGTCGCTACGGACGGCGCTGACCGGAGCAGCTTGGAGCTACACCTCGATGCCGGTTGCCCGGTTTCTGTTTGGCGCGGGCGAAGCGGGAGCTTTCCCCAGTTGTGCGCGAACGTTTCATTCATGGTTGCCCATCTCCGAACGGGGCCTTGGCCGCCGGCGGAAAACGCTTTGCCCGCACCGTGCCCGGCGAGGGAAAGGTGACATTCTCTGAGTAGGAACGGGAAAAAGGATACCTTCGATCGCACGTCGGCCGCTCCCGATTGAATCACCAGTTCCTCCTTGTATAATGAGATCTGTCTGTCAAGAAGAGACTTCTTGTCCTCCGGTCAGAGTAACAACGCCGGGTACTGCACGGGACCAGTCGCATGAAAAGATTTTTACCTGTCGTTGTTGTCACCGCAGCAGTCCTGACCCCGGCGGCCGAAGCCGGATCGCCCCTGCTCCCTTTCGAGAGCGACGTCGATCCGACTCCGCAAGGCAGGATTGATGAATTGGTTGATGGCAGGTTGAAGGAACTGGGCATTACGCCGGCCAGGGTGTGTTCCGACGGGGTCTTCGTGCGCCGGGTCTACCTGGACATCACCGGCACGCTGCCCACGGCCGATGAGGCGCGCCAGTTCATCAGCGACAGCGACCCCGACAAACGCCGCAAGCTCATTGATCGCCTGTTGGAACGAGAAGAGTTCGTCGACTACCAGACGATGAAGTGGTGCGATCTGCTGCGGGTCAAATCGGAGTTCCCCATCAACCTGTGGCCAAATGCCGTGCAGGCCTACCACCGCTGGATTCGGACGTGCGTCAAAGAGAACATGCCGTATGACCGATTCGTCCGCGAGATGCTCACCGCCAGCGGCAGCAATTTCCGCAAGCCCCAGGTGAACTTCTACCGCGCGGTTCAGAGCCGCCAGCCGCAGGCCATCGCGCAAGCCGTGGCTCTTAGTTTCATGGGGGTGCGGCCCGAGGGCTGGTCGAAGGAGCAATGGTCGGGCATGGCTGCGTTCTTCTCGCAAATTGCCTTCAAACGCACGGGTGAATGGAAGGAAGAGATCGTCCTTTTCGATCTCGAAAAGGCAGACACCGAGACATTGCGGACGGCTGAGTTTCCCGACGGAACGGCGGCCGAATTGTCGCCGGGCCAGGATCCCCGCGAGGCCTTTGCCAACTGGCTGTTGGCTCCCAAGAACCCCTGGTTTGCCCGCAACATTGCCAACCGCGCCTGGTTTTGGCTGCTGGGCCGCGGCATCGTTCACCCAGCGGACGACGTCCGGCCGGACAACCCGCCGGCCAGTCCGGAGTTGCTTGCCTTCCTGGAGCAGGAACTGGTGGCGTCCCGGTACGACCTGAAACATCTGTACCGGCTGATTCTGAACTCGACGACCTATCAGCGTTCCCATATCTCTGCAACGGAAGACTCCCGGGGCGAGGAGAATTTTGCCTGCTATGGCGTGCGCCGATTGGAGGCCGAAGTGCTGATCGACGCCTTGTGCCAGATCAGCGGCACGCGGGAGCAGTATTCCAGCATTATTCCCGAGCCCTACACGTTCATGCCCGAGGACCAACGTTCGGTGGCCATGGCCGATGCCAGCATCACCAGCCCATTTTTGGAGAAATTCGGCCGGTCGTCGCGCGACTCGGGCCTGGCATCGGATCGCAGCAACCGTACCACGGCGTCCCAGCGGTTACACATGCTGAATTCCAGCCATATCCGGCGGAAGATCGAAGGGGGGCCCAAGCTGCAGCCTCTGATCCATTGGAGCCGCGAGAAGAACGAGAAGGCCATCCCCGAGCTTTATCTGACGATCCTCTCGCGGTTCCCAACGGAGGAGGAGTTGCAGATCGTGAAAACGTACGGCGAAGCCGGCTCTGGAAGCGGGCGAGTGCTGCGCGATCTTGCTTGGGCGTTAATCAACAGTCCGGAGTTTTCCTTTCGGCATTAGCAGGTAGTTCAGGTGAGAAAATGAGCACAAAACACACACCGGTTGCCGTCCCCTTGGACGTTGGTGAAGCCGAACGAGGCGCGCCGATCTCGCGGCGCGCGGCGATGGGCCGCGGGCTGGCCGGCGCGGCGGGGTGGCTGCTGGCAGGGCGCCAAGCCGTGGGCGCTCCGACCGATGCACGGCGGCCGAAGGCCAAGGCCAGATCGGTCATCCAAATCTGGGCGGCCGGTGGCCCACCGCACCTGGATACCTTCGATCCGAAGCCCGACGCGGGCAACGACTACTGCGGTCCATTGATCAAACCGATCCCGACCAACACCGACGGCATCCGCATCGGCGAGCTGCTGCCGCTGCTGGCGAAGCAGGCCGACAAGTATTCTATTATCCGCAGCATGACCCACGGCAACAACGGCCACGAGACGGCGTCCTATCTGACGCAAACCGGCCGGCGCCCTGGCGATCGGCTCGTCTACCCTTGTGCCGGCGCCGTGGTCTCGTTGTTCAAGGGCTACGACGCGGGATACAAAGGCCTGTTGCCGCCCTACGTCGTGCTGACCCAGTCGCAAGGGCGGTTCTCCGAGGCCGGTTTTCTGGGGCCGCGATACCAGCCCTTCGCCACCGGCGGTGATCCATCGCAGGCCGTCTTTGCGGTGGAAGGCGTCGTCTCCCAGGGCATCTCCGACCAACAGCAGAAGGATCGCCGCGATCTGCTCCGCAAACTTGACACATTCGGCCGCAGCGTCAAAGGCAACACGGGCCTGGCGACCTTTTACAAGTCGGAGGAGCAAGCCTACGACATGATTGTGGGCGACGGCGCCAAGGCGTTTGATCTGTCACAGGAGGATGCGGCACTGAGAAGCCGGTATGGCCACATGCCTTGGAGCGAGACGGCACTCACCAGATTTGGCCAGGCCTGCCTCGTCGCGCGGCGTCTGGTCGAGCGAGGCGTCCCGTACATCACGATCAACTCCGGCGGATGGGATACTCATACGGAGCATTTCGGGGCCATGCGGCAGAAGTTGCCGGAACTGGACCAGGGGATGGCGACGCTGCTTGCGGATCTATCGGATCGCGGCCTGTTGGATAGCACGATCGTCTGGTGGAGCGGCGAATTCGGCCGTACGCCCAAGATCGATTGGAAGCCGCCCTGGAACGGGGGACGCGGGCATTACGGCAAGTGCTTCTCCGCCGTGGTTGCCGGGGGCGGATTCAAGGGGGGCCGCGTGGTAGGCGCGTCGGATGCCAAGGGGGAAGAGGTCCGCGATCGGCCCGTCTATCCCTGCGACCTGATCGGCAGCATCTATCAGTTGCTGGGGATCGACCCCGACGCGGCGCTGCCCAATCCGTTGGGCCTGCCATTGACCGTGACACCGAGCGCTGCGGACGGCATTCCCATGGCCGGACGCCTGAAAGAGATCATGTGAACGATTGGAGCGTGGAATGAGCCGATTTCAACGGTTGATGACCTGCGGCCTGGCGATCTCGCTGATCTCCTTTTCCGCCACACAGGCGCAGGAGATTACGCCGCGTCTTGGCTACGCATACCCGGCCGGCGGGCGCCAAGGCACCACATTTCGGATAACGGTGGGCGGGAAGTACCTGGACGATATCCGGCGCGTGTATTTCTCCGGTTCCGGCGTTGAAGCCAGAGTGCTTCACAAGATCGAGGCCATGAAGTCGGACGAGGCCAACGCTTTGCGGAAGAAGCTCACCGAACTCAACAGACGCCCGAAAGATAAGCGGGACAAAAAGGTGCGCCTGGAGATCGCCGGGATCGAGAGAAGACTCGCCCGCTACCAGAGCGAGACCACCAGAAGGCGGGCTCAGCCGGCCCTAAGCGAGGCCGTGGCGCTCGAAGTCGCAATCGCGGCGGACGCCAAGCAGGGCCGGCGGGAAATACGAGTGGAGTCGGCACGGGGATTGTCGAATCCGATCCGGTTCTACGTGGGCCGGCTTCCCGAGTTCCATGAGCAGGAGCCGGGGCTCGTCCCGGAAGCGCAGGACTATCCAAGCCCGCTCCGCTTCCCGCCCAAGGTAACGACGGATATTACGCTGCCGGCGGTAGCCAACGGGCAGATCATTCCCCGCGACCCCGACTTTGTAGACTGGCGAGCCAAGCGATTCACGCCCGGCGACGCGGATCGTTATCGCTTCGAAGCCCGAAAGGGCCAACGGTTGGTCGTGGCGGCTGCCGCGCGGGAATTGGTCCCCTACCTGGCCGACGCCGTGCCCGGCTGGTTCCAGGCTACGTTGACACTGTACGATGATCGCGGCAACGAGTTGGCCTACCACGACGACTATCACTTCCATCCCGATCCGGTCCTTTTGTTCGAGATTCCGGAGGACGGGCAATACGTCGTCGAAATCAAGGACGCCATCTACCGCGGCCGTCCGGACTTCGTGTATCGCATCACCATCGGCGAGATTCCCTTCGTCACCAGCATCTTTCCGCTGGGCGGCCCCGCCGGGGAACAAACCACCGTCGAACTCACGGGCTGGAATTTGCCGGTGAACAAGTTGACCATGGACACGAGAGACAAGGCCGCGGGAATACATCCCCTTTCCGTACGCAAGGGAGACACCACTTCCAATACGGTCCCGTTTGCCGTAGGCACACTCCCGGAATGCCTCGAAAAGAAATCGAACGACTCGGCGGCCGCCGCGCAGCCGGTGACGCTGCCGACAATCGTCAACGGCCGGATCGATTGTCCGGGCGATTGGGACGTGTTCCACATCGAAGGCCGTGCCGGCGAGCAGGTTGTTGCGGAAGTCACTGCGCGGAGGCTTGCTTCGCCTTTGGATTCCGTGCTCGAACTGACGGATGGCGCGGGCAAGCGATTGGCCTTCAGCGACGACCATGAAGACAAGACCGACGCGCTGGCCACGCACCACGCCGATTCGCTGATCCATGTTACGTTGCCCGCCGACGGTAGCTACTTCCTGCGCCTGGGGGACGCCCAGCACCAGGGCGGTCCGGAATATGCTTACCGTCTGCGGATCAGTCCGCCACGACCCGATTTCGCGCTCCGCGTGGTGCCGTCCGCCATCAATGCCGTCGCCTGGCGGCTAAGACCGATCACGATCTTTGCCCAGCGCAAGGACGGGTTCGATGGCGAGATTGCCCTTTCCTTCCGGGGCGACCCGGTGGGAGTCTTGATGGATGGCGGCCTGATTCCGCCGGGTGAGGACCAGGTTCGCGTGACGTTGACGCTGGCACGGTGGCTGGGCTTCGAGCCGCTCAGCCTCCAGTTGGAAGGCCGAGCCACGATCGCCGGTCAAGAGGTCGTGCGCAGGGCCGTACCAGCCGATGACATGATGCAGGCGTTTATCTATAAGCATCTGGTGCCGGCCAGAGAGCTGACGCTCGTGCTGCCGGGATCCGGGGATCCGCCGAAGCCCCCCGCGGATCCCCGTGCTTTTCAAAGCATGTGGAAGCTGCTCGTCGAGCAACCGATAGAGATCCCCGTCGGCGGAGACACCGAGGTGAAAGCCCGCGTGCCTTGGGACGCAACCAGGGGTGATATTCAAATCAAATTGAGCGATCCGCCGGAAGGAATCCGCATCGATAGCGCCTCATGCGCGGATCGGACCGCGACGATCGTGCTGCACGCCGAGGCGGGAAAGGTCGAGCCGGGGCTCAGAGGCAACCTGATCGCCCATGGGTTTCAGAAGAGGACGGAAACAACCAAAGAGGGGAAAACGCGAGAGTACCGCACCTTCCTAGGCCCATTGCCGGCCATACCCTTCGAAGTCGTCGAACCCTAGGCTCTGTCTCACAACCCGTACGATGGCCCTCCGAGGCCGTCGGGAGTCCGTGTTTCTCGACAGCGAC
>CAYUIQ010000166.1:0-20611 GCA_964444795.1 uncultured Planctomycetaceae bacterium | reverse complement strand
CCTCGGTGCAAGGGGCTATTGTGGCTTTCCCGGAAGAAGGCACCGATCCCCCGACAGTTCGGTGGATGAAGCCTCGGCCACTCGACGGGCTCCCGACGTACTTCGAAGACATAGCAACGAAGAATGGTCTCAACCAGCAACCAAGGCTAGTACTTGTTGTTGCTTTCAAACTGACAGCTGGTAGTCCATATAGAAAAAGGTCGTTTTCGAGGCAGTCCTCTCTTGTCGAAGAATCGCTATCCACGCAAGTCCCAGCGCAGAACCGATAGATGGGGATGCCCGGATGGCTAGCAAGTAAAGGAGCGACGCCATGGGTTACGTGATAGATCGGTGTTCTTCAGGTGTGCGCCCGAGAGACCATCGCCATCCCGGCACATCGCGCCCAACGCGGCCGGAGTCTCGACGCTCATCCCCGCGACCAAGGAAAAACGTGTCCGAGCAATGGATGGCGACCGAAAGTTGCTTACCACTCTTTGCGGAGATTGCCAAAGAAGGGCCTGTGGAGCCCGGGGTCTATCGCCTCGCTGACGAATCGGGAAACACGGTCGTGCGCACCATCGATACGGAAAACATTCCAGACTACGACGCTGTCGTGACGACCGACCTGTTTGCGAAAGGCAACCCGACGCTGTCGCTACGGTTTCGGGACGCAAAGCGGCTATTCGTCGTGGTAGACCCGGCAGTTCACGAGGTCTACGGCGCGAAGATTGAGGCATATCTCGAACCGTGCGGGGTACCTTTTGCTGTCTACGCACTTCCACGGCTGACAAACAACGAGGAGAACAAGTCCGTAGAGAGTTGGATAAAGCTCCATACTTGGCTGATGGAGCATCGGATCGGCCCGATGGACCTGTTGATAGGTATCGGCGGCGGCGTTGTTGGTGATCTGGTTGGCTTCACGGCCTTCACCGCGCGCCCTGGTGAAATTCCCTATTTGCTCGTAACGACGACACTGACGGCGACAATTGACGCAGGAATCTCACCCAAAACGGGCATCAACGTTGGGGGGTACAAGAACTCGGGCCGTGTCGTGTATCCGCCGCGATCTGTGTTCTGCGATGGCAGCTTTCTGAAGACGGACCCCTCGCTGAAGACGGGCCTGGCCGAACTTGTCAAGCTAGCGATTGTTCGGTCTGGAAAGCTGTTTCGGTTGCTCGAACGGGAAGGCGCCGCCCTGTCGGAAAACAGGTTTCAAAGTCCCACGGGGCGGAATGTAATCAAACTTGCCCAGCGACTGTTCCTGAAGATGAAGTTTGAACCGCCGTTTCCGGGCAATCGCCCGGCTTCTTTGCGAAGCTTCGCCCACTCCTTTTCGCGGCATCTGGAGAGTCGTAGCGGCTTCATGCTCACTCATGGCGAGGCAATCGGCGTTGAGATGGCCGTCGCGGCAAGCCTAGCGTGTGAGAGGCAAGTTTTGCCCGAGCCAGAAAGAGACCGGATTATCGCGCTGTTGGCCAAGCTGCAACTGCTTCCCTATTGTCCGGAATGCGCACCCGATGAAATCTGGCCCTTGTTCGAGCGCAAAGTCGAGGCACGCGAACCGCTCTTCTTTCCGATTCCCAACAATGAGATCGGCCGGGGAAGGTTCCTGTGCAACTTCTCGAAAGCTCAACTCGTCAGCGCCATCAACAGGGTTCCGCAGATCCGCGCTAGAGAATCAATCGCCGGGCGCGTGGAGTACTTGGCGGAAGTAAGAGGGGCACACCTGCCGGTGGCCGTCATGGCCGATTTCTTCGAGGACGGTTCGAGTTGTTTCAAGGAGCAGGAATCCGGCGATGTGGGTTGGTATCGATCTGAAAAAGTCTCCCCGGAGGAGGAAATCTTTGCGTACCGCCTACTGCTCAAGAAGGTAGATCACGCCTCGCCGGTCTTCCAGCGCTTGCGTGAGTCTTAGGTGGGTGCTGCTCCGGTATCTTCTCCAATTGCTTCTGACTGGCGTCGTGGCCAAGTGGGCGGCCCGTGCGCCGGTGCTGGCGAAACGCTTTGGTCTGCTCTGCCCTTACCTCGCTGGGCATGAGTCGCCGCTAATCTGTCGCGATTTTCAAAACGTGCCACACCGGGCACAAGTGCCCGGGCTAAACGTTACTCGACCGGCAGACGTCCCGTCACGCGACCCAGCGTCGGGCGATGGGCGATCGAGCGGCCGTCGGCCAAGATGTGCAGGCCGGTGCCGCGGCCGTACTTCTTGCCGGTTGCGTCCCAGAGGATGGTCAGCGCGTGGCCGTGATAGTGTACGGCGTCGAGACAGAAGTAATCCCACTTTTCCTCGGGCACCAGCGGGTTGACTTCTACTACATCATCGGCTCGCGGCCGTAGGCCCACCAGCCCGGTGATGATCAGATCGCAGTAGCTCGAATGGTTGTAGTCCTTGCCCCGCTCGCGCAAGATGCGGTCTTCCTCGCCCCGCTCCTTGAGCTGTGCGTTGTGTTCCTCGCAGCGCATCCGGGCGATCCACTTGCCGGTAAACGGGTCGAGGTTCTCGTCGATCCACGGGATCACGCGACCGTCGTCCAGCGTGCGGCGATGGCTCTTGGTGTAGATCGACAGCGCCAGCAGGTAGTCCTTCTTGCTCACGGCCTCTTGCGGATAGTCGTTGAGCACGTTGGCCAAAGCGGTCAAGGTGACCGAAGTCGACATCGGCCAACTCGGGCCGTTCCACTGACAGCCGTGTCCCTCGTACGAGATCTTGAAGCCCGGGTGACGCTGCTCAGCCGTGGTCGGGCCGAACGGCGCGTGGAATCCTTGGGGATCCATTAACTGCCGCCAGGCGACTTCGTAGCCTTTGCCAACCTCGGGCAGATGAAAATACCAGGGTGTGTAACCGTGCTCTTCGCGAACGTCGACCAGCGTTGCTTCACGGCTCTTGTTCTCGCCGTTGTTCAGCGTTCGCAGCGTATTCCCCCAACGGCGATTCACGGGCGAAAACGCGGCGCTCGTCTTGGCTCCCGGCGCGACGTTTGTTTGTCCGGAAAACACCCGCCACTCGAACAGTCCGGCCGATTTGCCCTTCTGCGATTGCACTTCCAATCGCAGGGCCTTCGCTTCGATCGGCGCAAATGCCGTGCGGTTGTACCGGTCGAGTTCGACATTGTACGATCCCTTTGCGGTGACCGGGCTCCACGTATCGCCGTCCGGATAGAGCACGCGCCACGACTCGGGCCGTCGGATCCCGCTGCCGTCGTCGTACCAATACACCTCGACCGCCTCGGTTTTGACCGGCTTGGGGAAATCGTACTGAAGCCACTCGACGGTACCCATGTGCTCGCGGTCGTGCCAGTGATGGCGCATCACGCCGCCGTCGCCCGAGTGGCGCGGTTCGACCAGTTCGTGGTCGCTGCGGGGCAGCGTTTTGAAGAACTTCGCTTCGTCGTCCCAGAGCACGTCCTGCACAAGTTGCCGCAATCGGTCGGCCTTCTTCCCGTACTGCTCGGCCAATGGTTCTTTTCCGGCCAGCCGCGCGATAGCGACGATCGCCCGGGCGTCGCCGTACATGTAGCTGTTGATGGTCGCCCGTTTGCCGCTCTTGCCGACGGAAACTTCCATGCCGTCGCGATCGTCGATTTGCCAGAAGAGGCCGTCGCCCAGCAGTCGCGACCGCTCCCAGCCTTCGTAGTTCTTCACCAGATCGTCGAGCAAATCCGTCACCAGCGACGCGTCGTGCCGCACGAGATAGTACGCATGGATCGCGTCGGCCGCCCAGAAACTGTAATAGCGGGGCGACCCGCCTCGGCGAAACCAGAAGACGGCGTAGTCGTTGAGGTATTTCGGATCGCGCAGCCAGCGGCCTTCGTAGAAGTGGTGTCCCGCGGGACAACAGATCGTGTTGTGCTTGGCCGACCAGGAGACTTGCGGCAGAAACTCGGTGATGACAAACCCGTCGGGCGTTTCGCGTACATGCTTGCGGTAGGTCCACCAGCGGAAGTAGTAGGTTCGCTCGATGTCCTTGTCGGGACAGTCGAACCGGGGCACGTTGGCGGCGAGAAACTCCCATGCCCGATCGTTGGGAAAGGCGTTGGAGTAAAGCTCCTCGTCGTCGGCGTTGAACCGCTCGACGTAATGCCGAAACGAATCGACCGGGAGCACGGCCGGACGGTCTTTTGTATCATTACCGAGGGCGCCAAGCGACGAAAGCGACGTCGCCAGGAAACACCAAGCCACGACAAGGAGGTGTTGGATTCGCATGATTATCATGACTCCACAGTTAAGGCGGTGGAACGGTTGATTAACCCACCACAGTAAAGGAAATCGCCGCATGGGGCAACTTCCCGGGCCGCAAGCGTTACCCCGCTATCTGGTGATTGCAACCTTTCTTTTCTCTGCCGGGGCTGTTAGAATCGTAGAATTGAAGAATGGAAAGCAGTGGCACACAACTTTCCTTCACGAGTTCCAAAACGCCCTCCCCACCGCTCTTTCGTCCCGGAGAATATCGAGTATGACTCGACGATATCATGCGCCGGCTTCCCACCGCCTCATTGTTTTTCTCGCCGCCGCGCCCTTCGTGGCCGTGTTCATTCCGACGATGGCCCAGGCCGGGCGTGGATCGGCTTCCGTTTACGTGAAGGAGGCTACCTGGGCCGAGACCATGTTGGCCTGCCGGGCAAATCTGCCCAGCGAAGAAGAGGCGGCGGATGAAGAGGAAGTGTCCATGGGCCCCTGGTACACGACCGGTCCACTGCCGACGGAGAGCTTCGGCGAGGCGCTGTTTCCCGAACAGGGCGTCGACCTGGAAGCAAAGGGACCCGACGGAAAATCGCTCTGGCAGCAACGGGCCGCACTGGTCGACGGCAAGGTCCATTCGCTGCCCACCCGCCGCCGGTCCGACTCGACCTACTTGTTCCGCACGATCCGGGTCAAGCGAGCCACCAAGTTGCCCGCCGGTTTCGGTAGCGACGACAGTCTGGCCGTATGGCTCAACGGCAAGCGGATCGTCAACTTCCCGAAGAACCGCGGCGTAGCGCCCGACAGTGATCGGGCCGTGCTGAAACTCACGCCCGGCGAGAACCGGCTCCTCTGCAAGGTCTACAACATCAGCGGCGCGCACGGCTTCTACTTCTCCACCGCGATCAAGGCGGGCGCACTCCACTCGATTCTCTGGAAGCGGATCGACCGGGACTTTCCTTTGCAGTGCGGTCGGATGCGGCAACATCTGGGGGACGCCCACTTGCGCTGGTTCGACGATCCGAGCAGCGTTGCCGTGGAAAAGGAACTGATCGACCGGGCATTGGGTGAACTCGGATCGTATCGCACGGCCTTCGAAGGCGACCTTCAGCGACTCGTTGAGGCCGATACGCCTGCTTCCGACGTCGCATGGCTGGAGTTTTACCAGCGGCTTTGCCGATTCGATGATCGGCTGACCGAGTTGGAGCGGATCGACGTCGAGGCGCTTCGCCTGGCGATCGAAGACATGAGCCGAACCTTCGGATCGCGCTATCCGCACGGCAAGCAGTATCTCGACCGCCTGGCCGAGGTGCAGCGGGAACTCCCGCGGCTCCAATCGATACGCGCCGATTCGGATACCGAGGCGACCGCCCAAATTGCCGAGGTGATCCAGCAGTTCGTCGCGCTGAAGCGCGAGGCGATGCTGGCCAATCCTCTGTTGGATTTCGACAAGCTTCTCGTGCTGCGGCGCAACTTGGGCGCCGGGGCACGCACGGCCATGAGCCGTGGCTTGGGCCTGCCGAGCCTCAACTCGCATACCCACGACACGATCCCCCACAACGGCTGGGACAACGAGATCGCCGTGCTCTCGGATCTTCGCGGTGAAGCGACGCTGGAAACTTTGTACAAACCGCCCGCGGGTGAGATCCTCTGCGAAATGGACCTCCATTTCGATGCCGGGCGCGTCATGTTCTCGTCGATCGGTACGCACGACCGGTGGCAGCTTTTCGAGATGAACATCGACGGCAGCGACGTGCGGCAACTCACGCCGGATGACGTGCCGGACGTCGATTTCTTCGACTCGTGTTACCTGCCGGGCGGCAAGATCGCCACGACGTCGACGGCCACGTTCCAGGGGTTGCCCTGTGAAAACGGCGGCAAGCCGATGGCCTGCCTCTACCTGTTGGATCCCCGGACGAAGGGGATTCGGCAACTCACGTTCGAGCAGGACAGCGACTGGTGTCCCACCGTGTTGAACAACGGGCGGCTGATGTACTTGCGCTGGGAATACACCGACGCGCCGCACTACTTCACGCGGATCCTCTTTCACTGCAATCCGGACGGCACGAACCAGTCGGAGTATTACGGCAGCAATTCGTACTTCCCCAACGCGTTTTACTACGCCCGGCCGATCCCCGGCCATCCGACCATGGTGGTGGGCATTGTCGGGGGACATCACGGCATCTCGCGAAGCGGGCGGCTGCTGATCGTCGATCCGGCCCAGGGCCGCCACGAGGCCGACGGCGTGGTGCAGGAGATTCCCGGCCGGGGTAAGCCGGTCGAGCCGATCATTCGCGACCGGCTGGTCGACGGTGTCTGGCCGCAGTTTCTGCACCCGTATCCGCTGAGCGAGAAGTACCACCTGGTGGCCGGCAAAATGACCGCGAGTTCTGTCTGGGGTATCTACCTGGTCGATGTATTCGACAACATGACGCTCATCAAGGAGCTTCCCGACGGGGCCCTGTTGGAGCCGATGCCTCTGCGTGCCGTACCCACTCCGCCGGTCGTTCCCGAGCGAATCGATCCGCGGCGAGGCGATGCCCTCGTCTATTTGACCGACGTCTACACCGGTCCGGGGCTGAAGGACATTCCGCCGGGAGCGGTCAAGCGGCTGCGACTGTTCTCCTATCACTACGCCCACGTCCGTTCCGGCGGCCACACCAGCGTGGGCGTCGAGTCGAGTTGGGACGTCAAGCGGATCCTGGGCACCGTGCCGGTCGAGAACGACGGATCGGCCCTGTTTCGCATTCCCGCCAACACGCCCATCTCGATCCAACCGCTCGACGAAAAGGGCCGGGCGTTGCAGATCATGCGAAGCTGGATGGTCGGTATGCCGGGGGAAACGGTCTCCTGCATCGGTTGCCACGAGAAGCAGAACGACGTGGTGGCCAACCGCCGCACGACCGCCGGGCTGCGAAAGCCCTCGTCGATCGATCCGTGGTATGGACCGCCGCGCCCGTTCTCCTATCAATACGAAGTGCAGCCCGTGTTGGATAAGTACTGCGTCGGATGTCACGACGGCGAGCACCAAGTCGAAGGTACCGTGGCGGCCGATCTTCGGGGTGCCGAGCCGGGCGTGCGATTGCACTACGGGCAAGACAAGTCGTATCAGTTCTTGCAGAAATACGTGCGGCGGCCCGGGCCCGAAAGCGATTACCACCTGACCGAGCCGATGGAGTATCATGCCAGCACCAGCGAACTGATCCAGATGCTGGAGAAGGGGCACCATAACGTGGCGCTGGACGAAGAAGCCTGGCAGCGGCTGACCGCGTGGATCGATCTGAACGCTCCGCATCGAGGGAAATGGGCACCGCCGGAGTGGCGAGGGCAGGATCAGATCGAGCGGCGAATCGAGCTGGCCAAGTGTTACGCCAACGTGGCCGACGACCCGGAAAGCGAGTACGACGCGACCGTTGCCGCCCATCTTGCGCGTGGGCCGATCGAACCGGTCATGCCCGAGCCGTTGCCCAAAGACACCGTCGGCACTCCGCAACTGGCCCAATGGTCGTTCTCGGCCGCCGACGCGCGGGAGAAACAGGCCCGGGCCGCGGAGGATGCCGGCGCTGGGACGGTGCGCACGATCGAGTTGACCGACGGCGTGACCATCGAGTTGTCGTTGATCCCCCCCGGGCGGTTCGTCATGGGCAGCACTACGGGTTCGCGTGATGAAGGGCCTCCGGCGATCGTCGACGTCGAGAAACCGTTCTGGATGGCCACCTGTGAGGTCAGCAACCAGCAGTTCGCGCTCTTCGATCCCGCGCACGACAGCCGCTACATCGACCGCTCAGGCAAAGACCACAGCACGCGTGGCCATGCGGCCAATCTGCCCGAGCAGCCGGTCATCCGCGTCACCTGGCAACAGGCGCAGACCTTCTGCCGATGGCTGAGCGAGCAAACGGGCGAGAC
Organism: uncultured Planctomycetaceae bacterium; assembly: GCA_964444795.1. GTDB lineage: Bacteria > Planctomycetota > Planctomycetia > Pirellulales > Thermoguttaceae > JABMRP01. Next base: position 12,547 of record CAYUIQ010000166.1, on the reverse strand, counting down.
GTTCGAATTGCCCAGCGAGGCGCAATGGGAATGGGCCTGCCGGGCCGGTAGCGATTCGGCCATGTGGTACGGCGGCACCGACGAGAATTTCGCCAAGTTTGCCAATCTGGCCGATCAGACGGGTGGACGCGAGCGTGTGACGCCGTTTCCATTCATCGCCGGGGTGAACGACGGGACAAGCTATCCGCGTGACGTGACCGGATACGAGCCCAACCCGTGGGCTTTGAAGAACATGCATGGCAACGTGGCCGAGTGGACCCGATCGAGTTATGCCCCTTACCCCTACGACGACCGCGATGGCCGGGAAGATATGAGTCGGACTGGCCGCAAGGTCGTGCGCGGCGGCTCGTGGACGGATCGGCCCCTCCGCGCCACTTCGTCGTTCCGGCTGCCGTACGCGTCGTATCAACGCGTGGTCAACGTGGGCTTCCGCGTGGTTTGCGAGGTCGAGTAGGGGGCTCCACTCGGCCGAGGTTGTCAATCCCGGTGTGCCGCTGCCTGCTTGCAGGCATTGGCACCCGCCGACGCTTCCCGCCGTCCTTTGGCTCTTCCGGGGACCCGATGTCCGGAATTCGCCATCGCTCTATTGGGGGGCTTGTCGCCACGGGAACTTCTCCCGCCGCCAAAACGTCCAACATGCATGGTGGATGTTCTGCAAAAATGGGCCTTTTCATCGAAGGAGCCGGGCCATGAAACGTCTCGTAGCGGATCGGATAGGAAAACTTGCCGCACTCACCGTTTTCGGATTCCTGGCGATGGCCACTTCCGCCGCCTGGGCTCAGGGGCTGCTGGTGGTGACCAATACAAACGAGCGGGCCCCGCTGCCACGGCTCATCGTGCGTCCGCGGCCGACGCCGCCGATGTCGTACAAAATCAAGGAACTCAAGGTCAACGCCCGGGTGATCGATCAGGTGGCCCAGGTGCAGGTGGGGCAGTCGTTCGTCAACACGGGCAGCCGGCAGATGGAGGTCTCGTTCATCTTCCCGTTGCCCTACGACGGGGCCATCGATCGGCTCACCTTCATGGTCGACGGCAAGGAATTCCCGGCCAAGCTGCTGCCGGCCAAGGAAGCCCGGGCGATCTACGAAAGCTATATCCGCCGCAACCAGGACCCGGCCTTGTTGGAATGGATGGGCACGGGCATGTTCAAGACGAGCGTCTTCCCGGTGCCCGCGGGCGCTGAGCGGAAAGTGACGCTCCGCTACAACCAATTGCTGCGGAAGGACGGCCGGCTGACCGATTTCCTCTTCCCCTTGGGCACGGCCAAGTACACCTCGCATCCGGTCGAGAAGGTCGATATCCGCGTGTCGGTGGAGAGTTCGATCGAGCTGAAGAGCATCTACAGTCCCACGCACTCGGTCGAAGTGAAACGACCCGACGAGCATCACGCCGTGGTTAGCTACACGGTCGAAAACCAGGTGCCCAGTAACGATTTTCGCATGTTTTACGGCGTGGCGAAGGGCAAGTTGGGGGCCAGCGTGATCAGCTATCGGCCCGAGAAGGGCGAAGACGGCTACTTCCTGTTACTGGCCAGCCCGCGGATCAAATCACCCAACGCCGAGCGGCCGCGGAAGACGGTCGTTTGCGTGTTCGACCGGTCGGGGAGTATGAGCGGTAAGAAGATCGAGCAAGCCCAGGAGGCGCTGATCCACGTGCTGAACAATCTGCGCGAGGGCGATCTGTTCAACGTGGTCGTCTACGATACCGACGTCGAGACGATGGCTCCCGAACTGCAGCGCTACAACGAGAAAACGCGAAAGAAGGCCGTGGGGTTTGTCAACGGCCTGTACGCCGGCGGGGGTACGAACATCAACGATGCGCTGACCGCCGCGATGGAGATGCTCCAGGATTCGTCGCAACCGAACTTCATCCTCTTCATGACCGACGGCTTGCCCACCGTCGGCGAGTTGCAGGAAGCGAAGATCGTCGAGAACACCAAGAGCAACAACCGGGTGCGCGCCCGGCTGATCAACTTCGGCGTCGGCTACGACGTGAACAGCCGGTTGCTGGACCGATTGTCCCGGGCTAACTTCGGGCAGAGCGAGTTCGTGCGTCCCGACGAGGACATCGAGACGCACGTCAGCCGGCTGTACGGCAAAATCAGTTCGCCGGTGATGACCGACGTGGCAGTGAGATTCGAGTTCGACGAGGTGCGCACCGAGCAGGGAGATCCGGTCAACCGCATGTATCCCGACCAGCCCCGCGATCTGTTCCAGGGCGAGCAGTTGGTTGTTGTCGGTCGGCACAAGAAGTTCGGCCCGGCCAAGGTGACGATCACCGGCAGCGTGGGCGACAAGCGGCAGAAGTTCGACTTTCCCGTCGAACTGGCCGACGAGAGTAACGACCAGTCGTACGCCTTCGTGGCCAAGCTCTGGGCGATGCGCCGCATCGGCGAGATCATCGACCAGCTGGACCTGCACGGCAAGAACGACGAACTGATCACCGAGTTGGTCACCCTTTCGACCAAACACGGCATCCTCACGCCGTACACGTCGTTTCTGGCCGACGATCAGGCCGCGCCGGGCGATCTGGCGGAAGCCCAGTTCGGCGCGATGCGTGCCGCCGGCCTGTTGCGACGCCTGGAAGAGAGCGACGGGATCGCCGGCTTTTCGCAACGCGATATGAAGAAGGACTTGCTCGAAGCCGAGCGAGCGCCGTCCGAGTCGGCCGCCGCGGGGGAGAAGGCCGGCGCCCGGTTCCGCGATATCGACAGCGACAAGGAGATGGTGGCCGAAGCCGTGCGCACGGTGGCCGGCAGAACGCTTTACCGCCGCGGCAACGTCTGGTACGAGTACGACGTGGCCAAGCTCAAGCCGGAGGAACTGGCCGAGAAGGTGCAGGTCATCAAGCGGTTCAGCGAGGAGTACTTCCGCCTGGTCCGCGAGGCTTCACCCGCGGCGCGCGGTGTACTCTCCAGCCAACCGGCTGATGCCGAGTTGATGCTCGAAGAAGGCGGCAAGTTGTATAAGGTCGAGTAGGGTTGGCCCGGGAGTCCGTCAGGGAAGGCTGTCGATCGCGGCAAGAAAGTCGACGGAGAACCGGTTCGCCTCCGTCAGCTTTCTTTTCACTCTTGGCCAAGCGGCCAGGAATTCGGGCTTCTTGGCCTTGTAGTCGCTAATCCGCTTTCCAATGCGTTGCTTCTTTGGCTGCACGCCGAGTTGTTTCTCGGGGTTAGCATGGCATTCCCACCCTTTTCTTGCCAGAACCTTGTTCTTCGGAAACAAGGCCACCATGACCCAGGCTTCCATACTCTTGGAGGGCGTGCATAGAACGAATCGATCTGGCACTTCCGTCTCTCCCATCCAACGCAAGATCACCGATCGTAATGCGTCGGTCGTATCACTCGCCGGAGGACATGGTTTTTCGCAAGGAAGGTCGCCTATTTCGTCTTTGATCTTACCACTCTCGTAGGTCATGCCCGCGACATCCGCATCGACCTGGACAATCAGCAGGTCATGAAACGCGAGCAGGGGAGATTGCGACACACGGCCGTTTCCTTGATCCGCGGTTTGATGACACCAGCGATATACACCGGACCAACCAAGTCCCGTCTTGCCGCCTTGGGGCTCGAATGCCGCCGATAACTCGGGCTGTAGCGTTTGGAATTCAAACTCCTTGCCGGCCAAGAGAGACTCTATTGCAGCGGACAAGACGATGGAATCGGTTGGGCCCTCAACGGCGGCCGCAACCCGAAGGGGATCAGACATTCGGCACGCCCCCCAGGTGTCCCATCACCCAGAGGCGAGAGAGTGTCCATCCTTCCTCTGCCTTGGCCAGAAGTGACTCTTCCACTTCCACTCGGCGCACGGCAGTTCTGCCCGAATTCGTTCGAGACACCGTGAACAAGCGGACCCGTTCGTCTTGCAGGGGAAGACCGTCAAGAACGAGTGGATTGTGAGTGGTCAGCAAGATCTGACGCTGCCGGGGAGCATTGAGATACCAGTCGCAGAGCTTGCCCATCAATGCACGAGCCAGACGCGGATTGAGCCCGTGGTCCGCATTGTCAACCGCGCAGAGCGAGGGACTCAGGTCGTGGCCCGCGAGCACGGCGAGAAACAAGACAATCAAAGCACCTTCACTGGCGTCGTAACCCGATAGTACGTTTCGGTTCTTCTGCATGTAGCGATCCGTGAAACGCACTACTTGCTGCGAGGCGGCAGCCGCGGGTGACAAGGCGATTTTGGTTGCTGGTCCAGAACCAAACGACTCGGCCCAGTCAACTAGCGCGAGTGCTTCGTCACAGACTCGCTCGGCATGAGCACTTGAGAACAGCCCGGAATCCATCAGTTCTTGAATCGCGTTGGGCAGTTGCCCCCCGGAAAGGCCGACCGGTTTGCGAGGTTGTGGCTCAGGAGCAATTCCGCGCAGAACGGGAGTCGTCGGGGCAAATACTACGTATCCCTGCAATTCTCGCAGCAACTGCAGTGCGGGATCGTCCTCATCACGTTCAACGGCTTCCAAGGCGGCGAGTCCCTGTTCGGGATTCGCCTTCTTACGGCGGGCCGGTGAACTCCCAACCAACTTCTCGTCGCCCTGTTGCCAAAGTTCCGTCTTGAATCGCCATGCCGGTTTCGGATCCTTGAGCGGATTATGGAGCGACACTTGATATTGTGCGTCACTGTTGCTCGCGCCGAAAAAGATGTGTCGTGGTTGGCTCTTCTTACTGGGGAAGGAAGTCTTGTACAACGCCGGGACGCCGGGGCGTACGCCGCGATTCAGTAACGTCAGGTCGTTCACCTTGCCGTCCGCCGCGGCCGACAGAACGCCGAGCGCTTCCAGTAAGTTGCTTTTCCCGCTGCCATTCGCTCCGATGAATACGTTGACGTTTCCCAATTCCACCGTCACGGATTCAAGGGATTTGAACGATTTGACGACTAGTTTGTCAATCATGCGTACACGCTTCCGTACGGAATAAATGCAGGCGGCGGATGTGCGATTATCGTCTGGAAAGCGATTGCCCGTCAAGAGCATACAAGGACGCCTCTTGGTAAGGAGCGAAGCGTCAGCGAGGGCGGAAAAGCGGCCGCGTGGGAATGAGGGCTACTTCGCTTCGAGATGCCCTCACCCTAACCCTCTCCCAGAGGGAGAGGGACCTAACGAAAACGCCCCCGGAATGCTTTCCGGGGGCGTCTCTGACTCACGTGCGTTTCGTCGTGGCGGCTCAGTCCCACCACCACTGGCCTTCGGGCAACTCGACTTTGAGTTCCTTGCGGAGTTTCTCCACTTCCTGCTTTTCGTCGACCAGCAGGTTCTCGGCATCCAGGGCCAAGTTGGCCAGAATCTCGACGCCGCCGCCGACCGGGGTCATCAGCCGATTGCTCTTCCAGATGGCGTTGACCGCCGTACCCACTTGCTTCACCGCGTTGTAGGTTTCGATGGCCAAGGCCGCTTCGTCGCCGAACAGCTCCATCTTCCATCCGGTCTTGCCGTGATAATCTTGCTGCTGAATAAACGCGGCGACGACCGACAGGTCGATGAGATTTCGCAATTCGGCGAAGACGGGCGACCGCTTGGCCAACGCGGAATAACTGTTGGTAAAGCTTGTCGTAAACGCCTTGCTCGCCCGGCTCTGATTGGCAGCCGCCGCGCGACCGCCTTGCTCGTTGACCAACTCGCCCTCGCCGACGACCTTCACGCCGTCGCCGACCAGTTGCATGGCCAGTTCGTCGTCGCTGACGCGAACGCACTGGTAATCCGGGGTGAAGTACCATCGCTGCATGGCATTGCGGCTGACCTGCGCCGGGCTGGCCGCCCGAACGTAGCTGGTCATCCGCACCGGCGGCTCTTCCAGGCCGATGCCGATCAGCTTCATCCGATAGTCGGCTTCCACGAGCACCTGGGCAAAGTGGGTCTTCGGCGACACGCCCCAGATCGAAACGGTTTGCAGTCCCAGATTGTTACGCAGGCCGGCGGCAATCTGTTGGGCGATCTGCGGAGTGGGTTGCGTGTTGAAGTGCGAGCCGATGCGCTGCAGGTACTCCTGCATCGCGGCCAGCCCTTCTTGCGTCGGATCGATGGAGCAGCCGATCAAATCCTTGCTGGTTTGGCCCGGCGGAAACGCCCGAAGCGCCGCCACGAGATCTTCCAGCCGCAGGACCGGCCGACCACTGGTCAAGCCGACCACGCGTCCGGCCGGATTGGTCACCCATCCTTCAGCCGGACCGCCGATAACAATGTCGCCGCTCTGGGGATAGCAGAAGACGTACTCGATGCGTTGGAGTCCAGCCAGGTAACGCATCTCGTCGGTCAACACGCCGTTGTTGGCGGCCAGAGCCGCTTCCAGACGGTTGAGCGAAAGATAGCGAGTGCGGCTAAACGAAGCCACCTTGCGATCGAGCGTCGCTCGGGCCGCGGCCACTTGCTCGCGGAAGAGCCGCCCGGTCGGATCGGCAACGATCCGCTTATGCAACTCGCCGTTGGCGTCGACAACCACGCCGGCCGCGCTTTGCGCATGGACCGGCACGGCGGCGACAAGCAAAAACCCCGCCGCCAAGAACGAAACAGGGAAAACCGTCCGATAACCGATGCGTTGCCGACTCATGCCAAATGACTCCTTCTGCAGTAACGAGTTGTCCGGTACGCTCCCACCGCGACAAGCCTCGTCGACGGCAGGAACGTTTGGTTGGTCCTAGGATTTCAGCGACCAATCCGTGTTCCCGAAGGATTTCCGGGCAGCAGCGCCGGATTATCCTCACTATTCGATCTTAACTGGGTAACTTAGGCAAAGCAAGTAATTGCTTCCGGTATGGCAAAGTTGTCGCAATACGGGGGGGCTGTCTCGAATGCCGTTCGATGGTCGATTCGTCGTCGTAACATGTTATTATACAACACATACTGACGGCGGGGCTTTATGCACACGCCACGAACCCACTCCATCGAGGGGGTCTGGCGTCTCCGTTCGAGTACCCGTGTAACTCAGTTTAGCCCATTGAGAAGGCTGAGTTTGCCATTTCGGGTGCGCCATGGGCGAGTTGGCGGTTTCTACGGGCAAAGTGCCATTGGAATAGTGCCTGTCCTTTTCGTTTTCCCGCCATCGGACGACGTTGACGTGGTATTGGACAATTCGCACGGACACCGCCGGGAATTCACGCAGAGGCGCGGAGCTCGCGGAGGAGTCTTTGGTACGGGAAAATTGACACGGGGGACAGAAAAGGAGGGGAAAGGACAAGCATTATTGACCGCTCCCTCGCGTCACGATCACAGATTATGCCTGTACTTTTCCCTTGGATGAACGAAGCCCCTCCGTGCTATGGACGATAGAGTGTTACCTCTGTCAGTTGTGTGAGCCGTTGCCTTAACATCTCTGAAAGATCGCATACGTCGGGAGAATCTGCTACTGATGCTGACGGCCGAGTTCCAATTTCGACGGTGTAACATCCACCTGCACCAAACAGATCAACCTGAATTCCCACGAAATCTCGCTCCAAACAAAGGGTCCCGACATCATGCTCTCCATCAACATCTTTCTCAACGAACTTAATCCCACCAAATACACTCGATGACAATAATGAGGCAACTTGAGCAAAAGAAAGGGCCGACTTGAAGTCACCAAAACCCGTGATGAATCCTGCAAGTGACATCCTACCTCCCCACGTTTTGTTTTCAAAGAAGAAGCGAACGAAAAGGACAGGCTTTAGCGGTCGCTCCCTCAAGTCAGGATTACAGACTCTGCCTGTCCGTGTTCATTCCCTCCGCGAGCTCCGCGCCTCCGCGTGAGCCCCTTTGCCCTCGTCTTCTCTTGAAGGGGGGAAAGGACAGGTATTATTGACCGGCCCCTGGTATCAGATTACAGACTATGCCTGTCCGTTTTTCATTACCTTAGTGGCCTCTATTGGTCGAGTGACGGAACCCGCTTCGCGCTTACGATCAGGTGCTCGCTGCTCGGCGTCTGTTATTGCGACCGTTGGCGGCGGCGGCCGGCTTGGGAGGCGCGGTCAGCAGGCGAACATTGCCCGCGCCCAGCAGGTCGTCGACCCGACGCCGCATTTGGCGGTTGACTTCCACGCCGAATCCGTCGCATTGGCAATGCACGCGGCTGCCGTCGGCCAGACAGAAGACCAATTCCACCTTGCAGCTTCCCGGGTAGCCACGGAGGATCTCATGCAATTGCTCCAGCCCGCGCTGGGCATGGGTTTCCTCAAACAGGCGAATGCGCACGCCGCGGGTATACCGGGCCGACAGTTGATCCAGGGGAATCAACTCGTTGACGATCAGGTTGGCTTCCTCGCTGCCGGGCCGTTTGTCGATCGCGCCGCGGACGACCAGAATCGAGTCGGCCTCGACCTGTTCGCCGTAGCGGAGAAAATCTTCCGGCCAGAGGATACACCGCATGATGCCGTCGGAGTCCTCCAAATCGAACATGGCATACTTGGTCGCGTCGCTTCCCGGGCGGGGGTTCTTCGTGTGGGAGAATTTGATCGAGGCGAGCATGCCGCCGAGGATGACGTCGGTTCGGTTGGGTTGTCCGGCGGCTTCGACGGTCGTGTGGGAGCAGTAAGTCGAAAGGGTTTCGCGATGTTCGGCCAGCGGATGGCTCGACAGATAGAACCCGAGCACTTCTTTTTCCTTGACGAGTTGCTCTCGCGATTCCCACTCGGGCACGTCGGGAAGATTGGCCGCCGGGGTTTCCTCGTCGTCAGCGTCCTCGTCGTCGAAGAGTCCGCGTTGCCCGCGCCGGCGATCCGCCGAGGCGGCGGCTCCCGACTGCATGGCCCGATCGACGACCTGGAACAGTTGGGCCCGGTGGGCACCCAGCGAGTCGAACGCTCCGGCCTTGATCAGCGTTTCGACGGCTGCCCGGTTGACTTTCCCCGAGTCGATCCGTTCGCAGAAATCGAAGAGACTCTTGTAGGGGCCCTCCGCGCGACGCACGGCGGCGATCATTTCCGCGGCGCCGGCGCCACAACCCTTGACGGCCGACAGACCGAAATGGATTCGGTGCTGGTCGTCGACGGTAAACTCGATGTCGGATGAGTTGACGTCGGGCGGCACCACGTCGATCTTCATTCGCACGCAGTCTTCGAGATGTTCGACCAGCGAATCCTTCCGCTTGAAGTTTCGGCCCGGGATGTCGCCGCAGAGCAGGGCGGCCATGAATTCGACCGGGTAATGGGCCTTGAGGTAGGCCGTCATGTAGGCAATCATCGCGTAGGCGGTCGAATGGCTCTTGTTGAAGCCGTAACCGGCGAACTTCTCGATCAGCTTGAACAGCTCGCTTGCTTCCTTCTTGGAAAGTCCCTTGGCATGGGCGCCTTCGATGAACTGCTCCTGAAACTTGGCGATAATCGGCAGCTTCTTCTTGCTGATCGCCTTGATGCACTTGTAGGCGTTGGATAGTTCGATTTCGCCAAGCCGGTTGAGGATCCGCATCACCTGCTCCTGGTAGACCATCACCCCATGGGTCTCGCCGAGGATCTCCTCCATCACCGGATGTTTGTACTCCGGCTTCTGGCGGCCGTGTTTGACCTCGATGTAGTCGTCGACCATGCCGCCTTCCAGCGGCCCCGGGCGGTAGAGAGCATTGGTGGCGATGATATCGTGGAAATGGTCCGGTTTCATCCGCTGCAGGAGATCGCGAATGCCGCCGCTTTCGAGTTGGAAAATGCCCTTGGTCTCGCCCCGACAAAGCAGGGCAAACGTCTCGGCGTCGTCCAGGGGGAATTTCTCGGGCACCACCTTCTCGCCGGTGGTCTGCTCGATCAGGTCGACCGCCGTGGCCAGGATCGTCAGGTTGCGCAGACCGAGGAAGTCCATCTTCAGCAGCCCGGCATTTTCCACGTCGGCCATCGCCCATTGGGTGATGACTTCCTCCTTGCCCTGCACGCGCTGCAGAGGCACGTACTCGACCAGTGGGCGGTCGCCGATGACCACGGCCGCGGCGTGGGTGCCGACGTTTCTCGCGAGCCCCTCGATCTGCTGGGCCAAATCGAGCAGTTCGTGAACTTCGGAATCCTTCTCGTAGAGCTGTTTCAGTTCGGCGCTTTTCTCGATCGCTTTGGCCAGACTGATCCCCAACTCGTCGGGCACCTTGCTCACCACTTCGTCGACCCGCGGAATCGGCATACTCATCGCTCGGCCGACGTCGCGAATCGCCGCCCGGGCGGCCATCGTGCCGAAGGTGCCGATCTGGGCGACGTTCTCCGATCCGTACTCGTCCTTGACGTACTGAATCACCTCGCCGCGGCGGTGCTTACAGAAGTCGATGTCGATATCCGGGGCCTCCATCCGATTTTCATCGAGAAACCGCTCGAAGAGCAGGTCGTATTTCAGCGGACACACGTGGCTGAAATGCAAGGCGTAGGAGACGATCGAACCGACACCCGATCCACGGGCGGTGGCCGGGATGTTCTTTTCTCGGGCCACGTTGACGAAATCCCAGACGATGAGGAAGTAGTTGGGGAATCCCAGCTTGTTGATCACACCCAATTCGCGATCCAGCCGGTCGATCACCTCCTGGGAGAGTTTTCCATCGGCAAATCGGTTGGGTTCGTCGGCGTAGCGCTCTTTGAGGCCCTCCATGCACAGCTCGCGAAGGTAGTCTTCCGAGGTTTTGCCTTCGGGCGGAGTGTAGATCGGGAAATGGCGGCTACCCAATTCGATTTCGATATCCACCCCGTCGGCGATCTCCTGGCTGCGGGCCAGGGCATCGTGATAGTCGGGCAGGGCGGTGTACATGTCCTCGGGGCTGCGGAGGTGGAATTCGTTGGTCTCCATCCGCATGCGGTTCGTATCGGTGCGAAACTTGCCGGTGTTGACACAGAGGAGAATGTCCTGGCCGACGGAGTCCGCCTGCTCCACGTAATGCACGTCGCTGGTGCCGACCAAGGGGATTCCCATGCGCTGGGCGACTTGGACCGCTCCGGCGGTTGCCTGCCGCTGGATCTCCAGCCCGTTGTCCTGAATCTCGATGAAATAGCGGTCGCCGAAGAGCCCATAAAACCACTCGGCCACTTTGACGGCCCGGTCGATGTCCGGCTCTTGATTGGCCAACAGGGTCCGGTTTAATTCGCTGGACACACAGCCGCTGAGGCAGACCAGCCCCTCGGCGTGGTCGGCCAGCAATTCCTTATCGATGCGCGGGCGGAAGTAGAAGCCTTCAAGGTAGGCGGAGGAGGCGAGCTTGAGAAGGTTTCGGAATCCGTCGCGATTCTGGGCCAGCAACGTGAGGTGGTAGGCCGCGTCCTTGATGCCGCCTTCCTTGCGAAAGCGGCTCGCCGGGGCAATGTAGGCTTCCAGCCCGATAATCGGATTGATGCCCACTTTCTTGCACTTTTGGTAAAACTCCAAGGCGCCGTAGAGGTTGCCGTGATCGGTCAGGGCCAGGGCGTTCATGCGCAGCGCCTTGGCCTTGTCGACCAGTCGCGAGATCGTGCCCGCTCCGTCCAGGAGGCTGTAGTGGCTGTGACAATGCAGATGCGCAAACGGGGGAGGGCTGGTCATCGGTAACCTCTGCTGGGTCACCTCTGGTGGGCGACCTCGAAGTGCCCGGGGAAGAATGCCCCGAGGGGAACGTCCATGCTGCATGGAATTCTATCACGGCGGCGGCGGCAAGACAGCATCCCCCCGTTTGGAAAGTTGTCGGTGTGTGCCGTTGCTTGCTTTCGTACGATGGCCCTCCGAGGCCGTCGATGCAGCCGAAGCGATGGGGATCCCGTATCGACGGGCTGGGAAGCCCATCGTACAGGGCGGGGGCTTAGCTCTCCGGCTCGCCGATGGCGCGGAGATAGGAGGCCAATCGGTTCTGCATGTCGATCAGATCCTGCCATCGCCGCAGATCGACCGAAATCCTCTGGGATTTGCTCTTCTCCTTGATCTTCACCGAAGCCAGAAGGCGGCGAAAGCGGAGGTGGAGATATTGGATCAATTCGGAGAGTTGCGCGGCCTGGCCGGCGCTTAGGCCGGTGGGAAGTTCGGGGGGCAATAGCGTGTGGAGGGTGTTTCGAGCGTCGGAATCCTCGCCCCAATTCAACTCGAAGTCGAGGGCCGCCGATTTCAACGGCGAATCGATGTCCCCCGACTCGGTGGCTACTCCCCCCGAAAGATCGCCCCCTCGCAAGGTGGCCAACCGCTGCGCGATTTCCTCGGAGGATCCGAATAGAATGGCCGACCGGCCCACCACGATCAGGTCGCCATGGCGGAGGTTTCGCAGTTGGACTTCCTCGCCGTTGACCTTGGTCCCGTTGGTGCTTTCCAGGTCGGTCAGCACAAGGCTTTCACGGTCTTCCTGGACCTTCAGGTGGAATCGGCTGACCCGTTCGTCGTTGAGCTGGACCGAGTTGCCCTCCTCGCGGCCGATGGTGACCGGGGTCGACAGGTCTTCGTACACCCGCCCCCGATCGGCTCCGTCGAGAACTCGCAAGGTGACTAATGCCATGGAAACTCGCTCGGGGATTTGCCGGGGGTCTTCGGGCCGACACGTCGTTCACCTATAACAGTAACACGCCGACGAAACCCGGGTCAAGCGGGGGCATACTCTACCCCCGGCCCAAAGTAATTCGTTTAACGCCCAGCCGAAGGCGCCGGCTAAAGGCCTTTAGCCGGCGCCTTC
>CAYUIQ010000165.1:0-20929 GCA_964444795.1 uncultured Planctomycetaceae bacterium | reverse complement strand
GTGCGAGCATCGCGGGCTCTCGTGGAGGAGCTCCTGCGGGCCGTCTGAGCACCCTCCAGCCGGGCCTCTGAGGACGCCGAAAGCGGGAGTCTGCCCGAGATTCCCCGGTTGTTCTGAGGGCTGGATAACTGCCAGTCTGTAGGTGGTTTACAAGTTTTTCATTCCGCAGAAACGGTTCTTCTTGCGTGCCCCTTTGACGCCGTGCTAGAATCCATTCCGTCAGCAGAATCACGCAGACATATTGATCGATCTGGCCGACTTGGCTTCCCTTTAGGAGTCAAGTCGTTTTGTGGCCGCGGACCTCCCATTGGGCCGCGGCCACGCCTAGTAGTCCCGGTATCGACGGCAGCGGGCGTCGGACCGCCGGCGAACGGGTGCGCTTGACAGCGCCCGTTGGGCTGAATACTATTGAGTGCTACCGTAGCCCAACGGGGCGTGGCGCAGCCCGGTTAGCGCGCCTGCTTTGGGAGCAGGAAGTCGGAGGTTCGAATCCTCTCGCCCCGACTAGTCTTACGACGATCCCTCCGGTCAAGTGCCGGAGAGGTTGCGTGTTGAAGTGAAGAAGAGGTGTCCCGTCCGAGCGGTTACGAGCCGGGACGCCGAAAGCAAACCTCCATGTCGGCTTGGTTGTTGGGCCTCAACGCTAGCGCTGATTTGGAGGTTTTTGTTATGAGGGAACTGGATGGGCGAGAGCGATCGAATGCGGGAACTGCTGGAGAGTACGGCCGAGCGTGCCATCCGCTATCTGGAGGGCCTGCCCTCGCGCGCCGTTGCGCCGACGCGGGAAGCAGTCGCGGCGCTCGAAGCACTGCAGGTTCCCATGCCCGATGGTCCCTGTTCGCCCGAATCGGTACTCGAAACGCTTGACGTCCTCGGCTCACCCGCCACGATGGCCATGGCGGGGCCACGCTTCTTCGGGTTTGTTGTCGGCGGATCCCTGCCGGCGGCGCTGGCCGCCAGTTGGCTTGCCGGAACATGGGATCAGAATACCGTGCTGGCCAACGTCACGCCGGGAACCGCCTTGCTGGAACAGATCGCCTTGGAGTGGCTCATCGACCTCTTTGGTCTCCCGCCGGACAGCGCCGGCGCGTTTGTTACCGGCGCGACCATGGCCAGCTTCTGCGGATTGGCGGCGGCTCGACACGCGGTTCTGGCACAAGCCGGCTGGAACGTCGAGGCCGAGGGGCTTTTCGGTGCGCCACCGGTGACCGTGATCGTTGGAGAGGAAGTGCATCCGGCGGTCACCAAAGCCTTGGGCCTGCTCGGCATGGGACGCAATCGGGTCGTCCGCGTGCCGGTCGACGGCCAGGGGCGCATGCGCGCGGACGCCCTGCCCTCGATTGCCGGGCCGACGATCGTCTGTCTGCAGGCCGGTAACGTCAACACGGGCGCGTTCGACCCCTTTGGGCCCATTTGCGATGAGGCCCATGAGGCGGGAGCTTGGGTACACGTCGACGGGGCATTTGGGCTCTGGGCCACGACCGTCGACGGGTTGGATGAACTCACCCGAGGCATTGCCCAGGCCGATTCTTGGGTGGCCGACGCCCACAAGTGGCTCAACGTGCCTTTCGACAGTGGCCTGGCGATTGTCCGTGATCCGGACGCACTCAAGGCGGCCATGGCGATCACCGCCGAGTATCTCCCCAGCGAGACCGAGCGCCGCAACCCTTCCGACTTTACGCCCGAGTTCTCACGCCGTGCCCGGGGAGTCGAAATCTGGGCCGCCCTGCAATCTCTCGGGCGCTGGGGCGTGGCCGACCTGATCGAGCGTACCTGCCGCCATGCCCGCCGCTTTGCCGAAGGGCTCCGAGCCGCCGGCTATTCGATCCTCAACGACGTGGTGCTCAATCAGGTGCTCGTCTCTTTCGGGGACGCGCGGACCACCGAGCGTGTCATCGAGGGAATCCAAGCCGATGGCACGGCCTGGTGTGGGCGCACGCACTGGCAAGGCCACACGGCCATGCGCATCAGCGTCTCCTGCTGGGCAACCGACGAGAGCGACGTCGAAAAGAGCCTCGACGCCATGCTCCGAATCGCCGCCTCGTACGCTTGAGCGCCCGTGGAAGGACACGGTTGGGTGCTGCATCCGTTTTATGGCATGTACGTCCGTATATGCTTGGTATGCGTCCGCACAATTTCCGCGGGATTCTTCCAGATCACCAGCATATGAGAAACTAAGCTTGTCATGAAGATCGTCCCATCCCTATCTGTTTCGGCATTCCCATGAGCAACCCGAGTCAACTCAAGACAGGCACATCAGGCCCTTGGCCGTCAAACCGCCGCACATTGCGTAACTGGCTGGCGAGGACCGTTTTCGCGGTGTATCTGGCCGTTTTGACGGCGCTGCTCTTAATGCAGGACCCGGTGTCAAGCGATCCGACGGGCATTCTGAACGCCTCGTTGGCGGTGCCAAATCCGGTTGCCCATTTGCTGAGCTTCTGGATACTGGCCGTCTTGGCCTTTGCGAGTCGCCCGCCGGCGCGGGGTTGGGTCGTAATCTTGCTGCTATGCGTCTATGCCACGGGGACGGAACTGTTGCAGGGGTTTGTTCCAGGTCGCACCCCCGAGTGGACGGACTGGTTCCAGGATCTGGCCGGAGTGGCCCTGGGGGCCGTGTGTTTTGCGGCGGTGTTAGTCTACGGAGAGTCGACTGAGTAAAGCTCCGCTGGTCGGTGGTCGCATTTCCTCAGCGGGCGACTAGCGAACCCTGGAACGCAACGAGGCGACGGCCGCGGAAAGTCTGGCCAAACGGTCCAACTCGGCGAGGCGCTGAGCGTCGGTTCCGGAATACCCGGGCGCCGTGGCCTGGCCCCGAACCTCCTCGATCTTCAAACGCAACGTGGCGACGGCAAACCAGGGAGATTCCAGATCGACAAATCCGGAGCGCCCGGAGTCCATGAGCACGGCGCGCATCAGGGCCAGATCGTCGCGCCAGATAAGCGAAGCCTTGAGTTCGGCGACCAGCGGCTCAATGCACTGGACCGTCCAAGTCTGTCGGCGGTATAGTCGCGACTCCAGCTCACGCAACTTCACGTTCCAGCCGACAATCCTCGCCGCCAGTTCGCCGGCGTTGACCTCGACCCGCGGACCGTCACCAGGGGAAGACTCCGCGGCACCGGCGAACCGGGGGCGATCGGGCAATGGCCATGCTTCGTCCGCCGTGCCGTAGGGCGTGGCCGACTCAAGCCAGTCGAGCAGCTTGGGTTGCTCGTGCGATAGAGCACCGGCCGCCAGCCATGAGGCATACACCTCATTCCATACCCGGCGGCGCCGGCTGGTTTCCATCCCCTGGCGGCCAAACACGCGAAAGACGCGATGACGATACTCGGCCGACATCGACCGAACGGCCGCCGTCTCGCGCTGGTCGACGCGCGATCGAAGCCGGGCGGTCTCTTCGGCGTCCAACGCACCGCCGTCGGCCAGCTTCTTTCGCATGCCCTCGAGCCAATCGGCCTCGTCGGGTGTTGCCGACAGCGCGGGGGCCAGCCGGTTGGCCCGGTCCCAGCGAGCCAGCAACTCCGCCGCGCCGGATGCCGGCGCCGGGGCCACAGCCGCGCTGCAAACCAGCGCGATCGACAGCGAGCAAAGGCAAAGGGGTTGCATGGAAGCCGCTTCACAAGTGACAATCGTTGGTTTCCGACCCATGATTTCCGCCGCGTGGTTTCCGACGCCGTGTCGAACACCAAGCCTACCCACACCGGTTCGGGGTTGTCAACTTCATGCGTGATTTATCCAAGCCGATCCTCCTGATCGCCGCGATCCTGGTGTTGCCGGTCCTTCCTTTTCTCATGCTCGGCGAGTCGTTCGAGGGGCAGGTCGAAGGGTGGCTCGACGAGTCGCTGCCGCCGTACCTGGTGGCTGCGATGGTGATCGGTCTTCTGGCCGGCGACGTATTTCTGCCGGTCCCTTCAAGCGTACTGGGCACGTTTGCCGGCAATCGGCTGGGGTTTCTTGGGGCCACGGCCGCGTCGTGGCTGGGGCTCACCCTGGGGGCCATTCTCGCCTTTGCCCTGGCCCGCGCCTTGGGCCGCCCTTTAGCACTACGATGGACCACCCAAGAGGAACTAGACCGCATCGATCGGCTCAGCGGCCGGTTCGGGCCGTGGGCACTGGTGCTGGCCCGGCCGGTGCCCGTATTGGCCGAGGCCAGCGTGTTGCTGATGGGAACGACACGGCTATCGTGGGGCCGGTTTTTCGTGGTCATCGGCTTGAGCAATTTGGGCATTGCCGTGGTCTATTCGGCGTTGGGCGAGGCGGTGCAACTTCCCGTGGCCTTGGTTGCCTCGATTGCCTTACCCCTGGCCGCGGCCGTGCTGGCACGCAAAATACTGATTCGCCGGTAGAGCCCCCTGTCAAAATGGCAGGCACGGCAGCGAATTGGCCGAGGGAATTGCCGGCTTTGGCCGATGCGTTTGCGGAGGGCCGTGACCCCACTCTTCGTAACTCGTTGGCAGTCATGGGGATTGTGCATTCCGTCGCGGATTGGCGCAGCAGTTGCGTAACAGTAGGCAAGAGCGCCGCTTGTGCGCAGAAATGGCAGCCAAACTGCCCGGCAGCCCCTCCGGTAGGTGGGGTGCTGGTCGATCATCCGGCAAGTCAAGAAATCCCGACGAGTCACAAACCGCGGAGGTGAATTGGACATGGCGAAGAAGAAAAAGGCGAAGAAGAAATCCGCGCCCGGGGGGATGCGGATCCAGCCGTTGGGCGAGCGTGTGGTGATCGAGCGAGAGGAGTCGGAAACGACCACCAGCGGGGGAATCGTGCTGCCCGACAGCGCCCAGAAGAAGCCCGCTCGGGGGACGATCGTCAGCGTTGGCGACGGCAAACTTCTGGACGACGGCACACGTGGCCCGTTGCAGGTCACCAAGGGCGATCGGGTTCTGTTCAGTTCCTACGCGGGCGACGAGTTCAAGATCGGCGATCGGGAACTGATCCTGCTTCGCGAGGATGACATTCTCGCCATCATCGAGTAATCGGAATTCATTCACTGGCCGTGCCAACCGCACCGGCACCCGTTTCGAACCAACCCTCGGGGCGACCCAATCCGCCCCTAGTCACTGAAGGAGAATACTTTTCATGGCCAAGATGATTGCTTTCGATCAGGAAGCCCGCGACGCAATTCGCCGCGGCGTTGGCAAACTGGCCCAGGCCGTCAAGGTAACGCTCGGTCCTCGCGGCCGCAACGTGATCCTGCAGAAGAGCTTCGGATCGCCGACCGTCACCAAGGACGGCGTAACCGTGGCGAAGGAAATCGACCTGGAAGACGTCTACGAGAACATGGGCGCCCGGATGGTCCGCGAAGTGGCCTCCAAGACGAGCGACATCGCCGGCGACGGAACCACGACGGCCACGCTGATGGCCGAGGCGATCTACAACGAAGGGCTCCGCGCGGTCGTGGCCGGCGTTAACCCGATCCAGCTCAAGAACGGCATGGAGAAAGCGGTCGACGACATCACGGCCAAGCTCAAGAAGATGTCGATCAGCGTCAAGGACAAGAAGGAAATGGCCCAAGTGGGCAGCGTGGCCGCCAACAACGACCCGGAAATCGGTGATTTGCTGGCCGAGGCCATGGAACGGGTCGGCAAGGACGGCGTGATTACGGTCGACGAAGGCAAGAGCCTGGCCACCGAGGTCGAATGGGTCGAAGGCATGCAGTTCGACCGCGGCTACCTCTCGCCCTACTTCGTTACCGACGGGCAGAAGATGGCGTGCGTGCTCGACGAGCCTTACATCTTGATCTTCGAGAAGAAGATTTCCAACGTCAAGGACATCGTGCCCGTGCTCGAGGCCGTGTTGGGAGCGGGCAAACCGCTGTTCATCGTGGCCGAGGATCTCGACGGCGAAGCCCTGGCCACGCTGGTGCTCAACAAGCTCCGCGGCACACTGAAGATTTGTGCCGTCAAGGCGCCCGGCTACGGCGACCGCCGCAAGGCGATGCTCGAGGATATCGGTATCCTCACCGGTGGCACGGCCGTGTTCGAGAGCCTGGGTATCAAGCTTGAATCGCTCACCCTGGGCGATCTGGGCCGGGCCAAGAAGATCATCGTCGACAAGGATAACACGACGGTCATCGAAGGCGGCGGCAAGAGCAGCGAAATCAAGGCCCGCATCGATCAGCTTCGCCGCGAGATCGAGAAGGTGACCAGCGACTACGACTGCGAGAAGCTCGAAGAGCGATTGGCCAAGTTGGCCGGCGGTGTGGCGAAAGTGAACGTCGGTGCGGCGACCGAAAGTGAGATGAAAGAGAAGAAAGCCCGCGTCGAAGACGCCCTGCACGCCACTCGGGCGGCGGTCGAGGAAGGCATTCTCCCCGGCGGCGGCGTGGCTCTGCTGCGAGCTTCCCGGGCGGTTAAGCCGGCCGATCTGACCGACGACGAAGAGGTTGGCTACAAGATCGTACTGCGTGCCTGCCGTGCCCCGCTGACGCAAATCGCCGTCAACGCCGGACAGGACGGCGGCATCGTCTGCGAGAAGGTGGCCGAGGCGAAGGGCAACAACGGCTACAACGCCGCCACGGACACCTACGAAGACCTGGTCAAGGCCGGCGTGATCGACCCGACCAAGGTCACGCGAACCGCCTTGCAGAACGCGTCCAGTGTGTCCACGCTGCTGCTGACCAGCGATGCCCTGGTGGCCGAGATGCCCAAGGACGAGAAGGCCGCTCCCGGTCCTCCCGGCGGCGGCGAGATGTACTAAGCGAAGCGATCAACAACTCCAGCACGGGCTTCCGTGCTCTTGACCGTGACGAAGCCGCCGGTTCCCACCTCGGGAACCGGCGGTTTTTTGCTGTCGTAGAGCAGGTTCGCCCCCCGGCAAAGCCGGGGGCTGAGGGACTGTTCAATGCATCCCCCTGCTTCGCGTCAAAACCGCGAGCCGTCGATCGGCATTCTGTCCCTTCGGTTGCCGAGGTAGCGAAAGGTCTCCCCGTCGATCGAATCGCTGATGAAGCGGACCGAGCCGTCGCAGAAGGCAAACTGACACCCCCCGAAATGGGCACTGCCAAAGCGTGTCGGAGTGGTCTGGCCGGGCCGATCTTGCACGGGTGTCCATTGGCCCGCATCGCGACGCCCCTCGGCCTCGTCTTCCTTCGGCTGGGAAAATGTCCAGCGCTGTAAATCGAGCGAGAACCCGCTGTAGGCGCTGGCCCGGTCGCCCGGGTCGGCGCCCGTGGTGTAGTCGAGCGGGTTCATCGACTTCTCGCCGAACAGCAGCGTGGTGGTAGTTCCGTCGATGATTTCCGCCATGGAAAGCTCACTACGCAGGCCGATGACGCCGGTGAAACTCCGCGGATCGGGCCACTCAAACTCGTTTCCGTCGCCCTGGGCCAAAGATTCGGGGCCGGCAAACACAAGGCCCGCCGACAGGGTGCCGGCGTTGGCCGCGTAGTCGGATCGGCCGGTGGTCGGACCGGTCTTGGCATTGATCGGCGAGAAGCCGGGCGCCGTGGGGTAGGAACGCGCTTCGCGTCGCGACGGGCAATGCAGCACGGAGATCGGCGTCGCGTTGCGCTGGGCGAATATCTCGGCCTTCTCCTCGGCCGTGGCTCCCCTGCCGAGTTGGTGCAGTGCTTGATTCTCGATATACGGCAAGACGCCAAACGCCCAGCCGCCCGGCTGCTGTCGCCCGAACCCGCGATCGGAGTCGCCGACCCACCGGTGTCCCCAGCCTCCGGTCGGAAAGTGGCGGTGCGACTGTTCGTGGTTGAGGGCGGCAAGGGCGAGTTGCTTGAGATGGTTGGCGCACGACGCTCGCCGCGCTGCCTCGCGGGCGGCTTGAATGGCCGGCAACAGCAAGGCGACCAGAATGCCGATGATCGCCAGCATGACGAGCAACTCGATCAACGTGAAACCGCGACGCTCGGGAGAGTCGATTCGCATAACAGGGCCTTTCGATCAAGAGAGCCACGCCCACCGGTTGCATCCGGTGGGTCCGGTGGTTGGCGGTAGACAATTCCCCGACCCTTCATGCCCCCCGGCAGAGCCGGGGGCTGACGGGGATGTGACTCATGGCTTTGGGTTTTCGAAGCGAGGCGGTTCCGATTCCGGCTTCTCCAAATCATCCTTGTCGAACTCGCGGAAGTCGGGAAGTTTACGAACCGCGTCGTCGCGAGGAGCTTCCTTGCGGGAGGGAACCTTCTCGCCGAAATCTCTGGAAGCCTCCTTCTTAGTGTCGCTCCAATCTGGCCGGGCCGGTCGCTTTTCCCAGCTTGGCTCGGCCGGCATTTTCTCGTCCCATGCCGGGTCATCTCCAACGGGCATGGGCTCCGGATAATCCCTCCGCACGGCTTTCGGGGCCATCGCGAAAATGATGATGGCGACAATGGCCAGAAGAATGACCAACCAGATCAGCGTGAATCCACGACGATGGGGAGAGGAAATTCGCATGACGGGGCCTTTCGATCGAGGGAGCCAAAGGGCTTGTACGATGACGCTCCGAGGCCGTCGGAAAGTGTGCTCTTCGACGGCCTCGGAGGGCCATCGTACGGGTTTTCCGACAAACGCCGATTCACCCGGAAGTGTACCCGATCGGTGCAACCGATGCGACCCCCCCGGTTTTTGGAGGTGGGGTGCGTGAAAGAATGAGGGACGTGCCCCGACGAGCGATCCGACGCTACTGGGTGGCCGCCTCGCGGATGAACTTCACTCGGGGCTGGCCGCCGCGGCCGGTGAGATGCTCGGCCAGGTACCGCTGTCGCTTGGCGGTGGGATAGGGGGGGCGGAAGTTGTCGCCTTTTTGCAGGATCGGACGCAGCTCGGGAATACCGCCGAACGCCCGGCTGCCGGCCGCCTGGCATGGGAACCAGTAGCCTTCGTCCTGGTCGTCCATCAGGTAAAACTCCGGATAGCAATGGCCGGGTACCCAGACGGTTCGCGCCGGAATCCCCTTGGCCCGGCAGATGGCGATGAACAGCGACGTCAGCTCCTCGCAGTCGCCCGTACCGTCCTGCAACGCAGCCACGGCCCCCTTGAGCGGCCCGTTCTTATACTCGACGTTGTCGCGGACCCAATCGTAGATCTCCTCGACCGTTTGCCAGGCGCCCGAGGTATCGGTTCCAAGCTGCCGGGCAAGCGTACGGATCTTCGGGTGCGTGGTTTCAATCTTGGGGCTGGGAGCCAAGTAAACCCGCATGTCGCGCGGCAGTTTGCGAGTTTCCGGCAGGACGTAGATATCGGTATTCTCCGGCGGCTCCATGGCACGGCGGACGATCTCGAACGTTTGTACCGCCCGGGCTTCCGCGCGAGGCGCCAGCATCGACACGTTCACGACCATCACCTTGACCGATCGCTCAAGCTGCCACTCACTGATCTTGGCCGTCGGGCTGACGTCTTCGTCGACCAATTGGACTTCCTGCTCGGGCCAATCGGTGGGCACGGCCGTGTAGCCTTTGAGCCCTACGCAAGGACCGGCCCCGGAGGTAATCACCATGCCGGCGCGCCACCGTTGCGTGCTGGGTTGTCCCAATTTCGGCCCGTTGGACCCCGCATCCTTGAACTGGGCCCCGGCCGTGACCGTGGTGAAGAAGCTAACCGCCAGCACCAGCAGCATCGAACAACGTTGCACGACTCATTCCTCCCAAGCCCGTTTAGCCCCGGCACTTGTGCCGGGAGTTGCCATACTACTTCCATTGTAGGTCGGGCCGGGGGAAGAAGACAGCAAGAAAGCGACAGGGGAGGAGAATTGGGGATAGCCCGGGGGCGTCGAGAGCCGCCGTATCCTGGGGAGAGAAATCCCCATCGCTAAGGAAGAGCGGCCGACGGTGCCCGGGGCAATGCGTCGCGATCGGCCGTGTTCAGGATGGCACGACCGGATCGCGACGCCCCCGGGCGTCGAAGGGGGGGAGGATGGAGTATCGTTGCGTCGGCTGGCACGCAAAAGGGCCAACGCAGTGATTTCAACGGGCCGTCCATGTGCCAAACGCGGATTTACCCGCCCGGCCCGGGTAATACGGGGTCGTTCACAATCGCCCCACAGGCACCCGTATCGCATGGACTGGATGTGATGTACTCGGTGCCGCAGGTCACCTGCGCCTCGCAGGGATTGCAGGCGGCCCCTCGCCGCCACCACCGGGAACACCGGCAACCGGTAAGACTGGCCGTCAACATCAATACCGCCGTCAAGACAATGAGTTTCTTCATATTCCGAATCTCCCACCGCAACATGTCGTTTCTAGGACAACTCACGTGGCCTGACAACTCTACACCACAGACGATGATGTGCAAATGCAACCGGTGAATTTTTTCAACATTGCGTCGAATCCCCCGCTTCTCTATTGTCTCCCGCGTAAAACGCAAGCTACACTGGCAGTAGGCGGCAGCCGAATGGGGCGACGGTTGGATAGGCCTTTTGGGCGACAACTCGCCGGCGCGATAACGGATGGCGCTGGATGATGCATGACAACATGAGGCGCGAGGTGTTCGGAGTGGGCGGCACAAAGGCGGCTGGCATCGGTTGTGCGGTTTTTACCTGGATTGCGGTCTGCGCGACCATGCCGGCGCAAAGCCAAGACACCGTGCCGGCGCAAAGCCCGGAGATCTCGTGGCGCGCCGCCGACGTGTGGATTATCAGCACACGTGACTCGGCCGGCTGTGCATCGTCGCACACGGCCAAAACCGGCCTCCGGTATTGGCGACTGGACCGGCAAAGCCACTGGCATCGCCTGGACGGCGAAGCGTTTCGCGCCGCCGACGACCCGGACGTGCCGACGAATTTCTTCGTGCATGGCAACCGCACCACGCGGCAACTGATACTGGCCGACGCCTGGCCTCTTCTGAAGCAATTGGAGCACCACGCCGCGGGACGCCCGTTTCGGTATGTCATCTGGTCGTGGCCCGCCGACCGTGTTCCGGGAACCGCTCGAAAAGACGTGTTGGTCAAAGCAGCCAGGAGCGACACGCAAAGTTACCTTTTGGCCCAGTGCATTCGGGGCATGTCGCCCGAGGTCCGCGTGAGCATGATTGGCTACAGCTTCGGCGCGCGCGTCATCACCGGCGCCTTGCATCTGTTGGGAGGCGGTCAAGTGAGCGGACGGTCGCTGGGCCAGCCGGTCGTCTCGCGTCGCGTGCCCATACGCGCCGTGTTGGTCGCCGCGGCCATCGACTACGACTGGCTGGCCCCCGGCCGTCGCAGCGGATTGGCCTTGTCACAGGTCGACCGGATGCTGGTCACCCGAAACACGTCCGACCCGGTTCTCAGGCACTACCCGCTGATGAACCGCAAGCGGAGCTCGAAGGCGATGGGATTTGCCGGGCTGGCGGCCCCGCGATTGCGGGGGACGCAGCAACGCAAAGTCGAGATACTGCGTCTCGACCGTTCGGTGGGAAAAGCCCATGCCTGGAAGAAGTACCTCGGCGCGGCGGCACTTCGCAGACGCCTCCCCCTCTACGTCTTCCTCGACCCGCCCCACTGATCCCCCCTTCTCTCATCGCCCATGGGTCATTATTGGTCATTGGTCATTCTCCCAGGCCTAGCCCAACCGGCTCGTAACGCGCATAATGACCGTATGAATGAACCACTCGCCTATCTCAACGGTCAATTCCTGCCCGCCACCGAGGCCTCGATCTCGCTTACCGACGCCGGGTTCGTGTTGGGGGCCACGGTGGCCGAACAAGTTCGTACGATCGGCGGAAAGCCGTTCCGGCTCCAGGACCATCTCGCCCGGCTGATGCACTCCTTGGCGATCGTCGAAGTGGATCCTCTCATGACGGTGGAGCAACTGGCTGGAGTCGGGGAGCAACTCGTCGACAACAACTTTCGTCTGGTCGACCGGCACGATGATTTGGGCCTGGCCATCTTCGTCACGCCGGGGATTTACGGCGCGTATACCGCGGGAGGACCTCCGCGGCCGACCGTTTGCCTGCACACCTACCGCTTGCCGTTCGGGCAGTGGGCCGACAAGTATTCCCGTGGCGAAGCGCTGGTGACGACCGACGTCGAACAGGTATCTCCGCGATCCTGGCCGGCCGATCTGAAATGCCGCAGCCGCATGCACTATTATCTGGCCGACCGCCGTGCCTCGCGCATCGACCCGGACTCCAGAGCCCTGTTGCTGGATCGCCGGGGATTTGTCACCGAGGCCTCCACGGCCAACGTGCTGGTCTATCGCCGCGACGAGGGGCTTCTGTCGCCACCGAAATCGAAAGTGCTCCCCGGAATCAGTCTGGCCACCGCGCTGGAACTGGCCGAGCAACTCGGTATCCCCACTGCCGGCCGGGAGTTGACGGTCGACGATGTCGCCCGTGCCGACGAAGTGCTGCTGACCAGCACCCCCTTCTGCCTACTGCCGGTCGCTCGGTTCAACCGGCGCGACGTCGGCGGTGGTGTCCCCGGCGAAATGTTCTCGCGCCTGCTGGCCGCGTGGAGCGAACGGGTCGGCCTGGACGTCGCCGCGCAGGCAGTTCGTTTTGCCCAGCGCGGGTAGATGGAAACGCGTGCCACTGCTTGCTTGCAGGCAGTGCGTGTTTCTTGGATTCCAGGCTCAACCTTGCGGCACTGCTTGCAAGCAAGCAGTGGCACACGTTTATCTTGCGGGCTAAACGGCGGAACCGGCACAATCGGTACGGTGGCGCGCCATCTCGGGCAATCGTTTGACGACTCCCGGTTCACGACCGACATTTACATAGGCATATCCGCCGTCATCGGTCCACATTCGACGCGAACGGAGCAATCTGTTGGACAACACGACTCACACGTCTCGATCCCGACGGTTTTCCTTGCGCCGAGGGACGATCCTGCTAACCGCTGCCTGGGCGCTACCGTTGGCGGTTGGGGTCATGGCGCTGAGCCTCGAATTCGGTTCCGCGGTTCTCATCCGCTCCCAATTGCAGACGGTAGCCGACGAGGCGGCATTGGCGGCGGCTGAAACGATCGGCTTTTCCCCCGGGCATGGGTCGGACGGCCCGATGAATTCGCCCGAGGTGCAACTCGGCCTGTGGTGTACCGAAGATCGAATCTTTCGGCCGATCACCACCGCGGAGCACGACGCCGGGGTAACGCCCAACGCGGTGCGAGCAAAGGTGATACAAGAAACGGGGACACAACCTGTCGTGGCGGTACACGGTTCGGCCGATCGGTTGCGAACGACGCTCCCCCGATGGTCGGCGACCGACAGCGCCGAGGCCGTCGCCGCGCTGGCGCCTCGCGATATTGTCCTGGTGGTCAGTCTCGCCGGCACCATGAACGACGATAGCAACCCATGCGGGCAAGACGACCCCCGGTCCTCCGAACCCGTGCAACGCCTCTTCGACGATCTGGGGTTCGGGCCGTATCCCGGCGCAAGCGGCACGCTGGGCCAAGCGTGGGGAATTGCTGAATCGGAGGGCGCCTTGGCGACACTGACCGACGACGACGGCCCGCTGGCGGGCGACTCCGTTGCGCCGTCGTATCGCATCCACGGTGCGGACGGCGTAGTCACGCGTAAGCACAAGGCGTACGCGGCGATCATCGACCGGCAGATTGCCCAACTCATGCCCGCCGCCGTGCCAACACCCGACAGCGCCGTCAACTTTGCGTATTGGGAGAAATACCTCGACTACGTCGTCCGGCCGTCGAGTTTTCAGAGCGAGATCGGGTATCGAACGTACACGCAGTTTCTACTGGATCAAGGCCGTGATCTCCAAGTGGCCCCGGGGCGATACTCGGCCCTATCGGTGCATGGCCCCGATTGCCCCCGGCACGAAGAGACGGTGGCCGGGCGGACGTTTTCCTTTCCCCCGCGGACCGAACCGATGCACTCGACGCGGCGTGCTCTGATCCATGCGATCGGGGCGATTGCCCGACAGAACACATCCATTCCCGACTCCGGCGGCCGCGACCGGATTTCCGTGATCAGCTTCGATTCGCTTTCCGGCGGCGGCCCGATCGTTAGGCAACCGTTGACCGACGACTACGAGGCGGCTATGATCGCCTGCACGCAGCTTCAGGCCGCCGGCGACAAGGGAGCCTCCAACGCGGTGGAAGCCGGACTCGTCGCCGCGCGCAACCACCTCCAAGCGGCCGAACCGCAAGGACGCGGATGGCCCGACCGCCAATGCGTGGTGATTCTCGTGGCCGGGCAAACACCCGACGCGTTCGTTTCCCCGCGGTCGGCAATCGACGCTTCGATCGCCGACGATCCGCTGCCGGGGTTCTTCGAGAATGCACAATTCAGTGGCGGGGCCCACCACCTCAACGGGCCCTTGCTACAAGCTCGCCGCATGGGGCGGGCCGGGTGGCGCGTGTCGGCGGTGGGGGTGGGCCGTCGGATCGACGCCGACTTCTTGAACCGCCTGGCTCGCATGGGGACGGATGGCTCGGACGGCGAAGCACCGCGGGCCGACATTCCCCAGCGATACGAGCAACACCTGACCGAGTGTTTCGAGCGAATCCTCGCCGATCGGCAGGTCCACCTCGTTCAATAGCGCTCGGCTCCGGTCAACACGCAGCCGAAGACGTTTCCGCCGCGATGGCGGACCTCGCCGATCGCCCGGTCGACGGCGCGTCGCGGCGTCCGTCCCAAACGCACGACCAGGCAGACGCCGTCGCACGCCGAAGCCAGGGGGACCAACTCGCGGTGGGCCAGCGAGGCGGTGTCGACCAGCACCATGGCGAAGTGCCGCCGCATCTCGGCAAACAGCGTTTTCACATTCCACGGGATTTCCGGATCGCGGTCGAGCTTCTCCGCGGCTCGGCCGGGCAACACGCTCAGCCGGTCGACAAACGTCGGGCAAGTCGCCTCGCGCCATGTAGCCCGGCCGGCCAAGACGTCGGTCAGGCATGGATCCGCGCGGAGCCCGAATCGGGGGGCAACCGACGGGCGGTGGAAATCGGCGTCGACAATGGCGATCTCGCCGGAAACTCGCCCACACAAAGCCACGGCCAGCGACGACAGGGTGGTCGTCTTTCCCTCCCCTTCGCACGCACTGGAAAACACCAGTACCGACGATTGCGGCGGCGGAAACTGCGCCAGGATCGTGTCGGCCAGCTTCGAAAGCGGACCTTCGGCGGCCACCGGCAGCCGCATCGGGCTCGCCGTTGCTTCTTCCTCTGGCAGAGGGTCGGGGTGAGGGACGGTCGATTCGGTGGTTCGCTCTCCCTTGGCAAAGGGGAGGGCACTGGGCGCCGACAGTTCGGCGTCCGCTGGCGGTTCGCACGCCGGCCGATCGGCGGAGATCTCGCGCTCGATTACCGGGCGGGCCTCGAGTCGCTGCAACGCTTCCAACATCCGGCTCATCGTGAACCCCCTATCCGCGGCGAAGTTTCGCGAACAACTGCCGATATTCCTGCTTGCGCACCGTCGTGATCGGCCGAACCGGCGGATACTCGACGTCGTGACCTTCCTCGACAATGATCAAATCGTCGTCCTCTAAACCCTCGCGGGCTCCCCCGGCTACCTCGGCCGGATCGGCCACCTCGGTCGGATCGGTCGGCTGGCTCCGATACAGGGAGATTGTCCGCGGCGGCGGATCGGCCGCCACCGGAGACGCCGGCTCTTCCGCTTCGAGGGGAACGTCCTCGGCGTCGAGATCGAGATCGACCATCGATTCCTCTGCCTGCCCATGGGATGCCTGGTCGGCAGGCTGGTCGAGCGGTGCGTCCTGCTGTTGGTCGCACCGAATACCGTAACGGTCGACGACACACTGCTCGGCGTCGAAATCCTCGGCAAACGGATCGTCCTGGTCGTCGAAACTCAGTTCGACTTCCGGCCCGATCGAACCGGCCGGCTGCCACTCGTCCTCGACCCGCGACAAATGGCTCTCGATGTGATCCAACTGTTCGGTCGGTTCCGGATCGACCGGTGTCGAGTCGACGGGCATCGGGTCAATTTCCTCGGCCGTGGGCGTTGTTTCGGCCATGGGGGATGCTTCCGTCGGCTCCGTGGTGCCGATGTCCACCGGTTCGTCGTCGAGCCCGCCGAATTCGACGACTCCTTCGGCCGATTGATCGGCGTGGTCCGCTTCGCCGTTCCAGGGCGTGGGCAGTTGCTGCAAGTCGGCCCAGGCCTCTTCGATCCCATCGGCGGTGATCTGCCGGCGTCCGCCCGCGCAGGCCAGTAACAAAGCGTGGTCACAGACCTGGTTCACCAGCCGGGGAATCCCGTCGGTCGCGCGGTGGACCCGACGTCGGGCCTCGACCGGAAACAAGGCGTCCGCCGTGCCGCCGACGGCCTCGATCTGGGCGCTGATGTATTGGTCGGTCTCGCAACCTTCCATCGCCTGGACGTAACCACGCACGACGGTCCGCTGGCTCAGAGAATCGAGCCGAGGGCTGGCCAACCGTTCCTCCAACACCGGCCCCCCCACCAGCGCCAGCCGCACGCGCGGCCGGGCCGCGTGGATCTGGTTGGTCACCATCCGCAACTCTTCCAGAAGCCGCAACGACAGCGTATGCGCTTCGTCGACCAGCAGCACCATGTCGTCGGGACACCGCTGTTCGTCGCCAAGATAGTCGAACAGCGCCAGCCGCAACTCGCCCTCGTCCATATCCCGATAGGGTTGGCGCAGCTCGAACAGAATCGCCTGCAAGAGGGCCCTTCTTGTGCCCAAATGCCCGGCTCCCAGCAGCACGACCTGATACGAGTCGGCCAACTGCCGAGCCAATACGTGGCAGAGCAGCGTCTTACCCGTCCCCGACGGACCGACGACCAATGCCGCCCCATCGCCGCGTTCCAGACAGCGGCCCACCGCCCCTCGGGCGGCCTCGATCGCGCCGGCGGGGAAATACTGATCAACACACGGCACGGCAGCGAACGGACGTCCGGTGAATTCGAAAAATGTTTCGTACATCGCCTGCTTTCCCAATGTTTCCTAGTCTCTCCAGCCGGTACGCAAGGAGCAAGAAATCGCGCGCGGTCCCCCATTGGGATCCATTCGGCACCATCGGCCCCTAGGCTCCAATCAGAGCAACCGACCCAACCGTTTCGCCCGGCAATCCCTCGGCGCGCAAGCGAAATAGGCAAACTGCAAAAGAGGCGCCTAATACGGCAACTCTGGGGATGGCCGACATCAAGGCGGAAGCGTGCAAGCACCCGTCCTACGCTTGCGGCTTCTCATTCTTGGCGTACCAATGTCGCAGCAGTTGTTGCCGGTCGGTGGCGGTTTTCGCGGGGGTCCGATCCCCGGGATCGGGGCCGTGCTCGACGCTCCAGCCGTCCCACTCGCGAAAGGCGTGGTAGGCCCAGTCCCAGCCGTTTTCCTCGAACAGGTCGATGCAATCGCGGAGATAGTTCGCCGCGCTGTCGCCGGGTGCCCAGCGAATCGCGCTGAACTCGCCCAGGTAAACGTGGACGCCGTAGTCTCGCTGGTAGTCGATCGCCGGTTGCAGGGCGCGGCGGAGCTGCCCCTTGTCGTAGTGCGTGCCCTCGACCGGCCCCGGGTAGTGGATACCCTTGGGGTTGCCATGAATACCCTGGTGCGTCTTTTCGGCGAACATGCGGCAGCGACTACTCGGATCACGCCCGCCGGGCGGCGTGTGCAGGTCGATCAGTACCTTCAGGCCGGCCTCCCGGCACACCGGCAGAAGCTCGTCGAGATGGACCAGGGCCGATTCGAGCCACGCCTCGTACGCGGCGACGTCGGCCTTGTCGGCCGGGCCGTTGGGAAAACCACCCCAGATTAACTGCCAGCGCACATGATTGGCGTTCCACTGGCGGCCCAACACGCGTAAGTCTTCGGCCGTGACGCGGGGTCCGATCATGGCGCCGCGCAGCCGCGGCAGATCGTGGCCTT
The DNA here is from genome assembly GCA_964444795.1 of uncultured Planctomycetaceae bacterium. GTDB lineage: Bacteria > Planctomycetota > Planctomycetia > Pirellulales > Thermoguttaceae > JABMRP01. The sequence continues at coordinate 3,227 of CAYUIQ010000165.1, read as the reverse complement.
TGTAGACCGGACCGGCGGTCGCTCGCTGGGGAGCCGCTCGCCGCCGGCCGATAACGGTGACCCGCAGGTCGTCGAACCAGGCGCGGCCGGTGGTCCGTTCCAATCCCAGCACGAGCCACGCTTCGGTAGCGTCGGCCGGCACCTGACAGACGAAACGCACCGGTTTGAAGTCGAAGCTGCCGAAGAGGCCGTTTTGCTGGTCCCAACGCGAGCCGCCGGGGGCGACCGTGTGGAGCATGCACTTCACGCCGTTCCACGGATTGGGCGGCCGGGCCACGGCGTCGGCCTTGATTCGCGCCTCGACTTTCACGCGCGTACCGCGTAGCTTCCCCAAGGGAAGCGCCACGCGAATGTTGCGGTAACCCGATCCCTCCTTCTCCGTCCGCTCCACCAGCAGCGACCGCGAGCCGAGGTCCCCTTGCACCAGACGCACGCCGGGCTGCGCGGTCGGTTCCCACGGATCGAGCGTATCCGGGCCGTCGAAATCCGTGACGAACACCGTCTCGCCGGCCGCCTGCGCGACGCGCGTTTCCAGGGCCGCCGACAACACGGCCGCGATTGCCAACAGCACAAACCCGACTCCACGCATGATCTTGGCTCCCCATGAAGAAGGCATCGCGGCAGGTTGCCCACGACCGCGCCCACTGCGGAAAGACAACCGGCCCCGAACGGTTGTCCGGGACCGGTTCATTCTACAGCGTGAAGACCGCGCTAGGCTAGATCCGCGCCGAGTGCGCGTCAGTCGTCATCATCATCGTCATCATCATCATCATCGTCATCATCGTCGTCATCGTCGTCATCGTCGCGATCCCGATCGCGATGCGAGCGTTGCTTCTGATCGGGACGATGTCCTCGCTTGGCGTCGTGTCCACGATCTTTGTCGCGGTCGCCGTGGCCGCGATGGGCATCGTGTCCCCGATCCTTGTCGCGGTCGCCATGGCCGTGGTGCGCGTCGCGTTTCTGCGGCGGGCGATGTCCTCGATGGGCGTCGTGTCCGCGACCCTTGTCACGGTCGCCATGACTGCGATGCGCATCCTTCTTTTGCACCGGGCACTTACCGTCCTTCGCGCTGGGCCCACGTTTTGCGGGCGGGCCAGGGCGCGCACCCGGCTTCATTCCCGGATGCATACCAGGGCGCATGCCAGGCTTCATTCCCGGATGCATACCAGGGCGCATTCCAGGGTGCATTCCCGGTTTCATTCCAGGGTGCATTCCCGGTTTCATTCCAGGCTTCATTCCAGGCTTCATTCCAGGGTGCATTCCAGGCTTCATTCCAGGGCGCATTCCCGGCTTCATTCCAGGGCGCATTCCCGGCTTCATTCCAGGGCGCATTCCAGGCTTCATTCCAGGCTTCATTCCAGGGTGCATTCCAGGCTTCATTCCCGGGCCGCCACGTTTGGCGGCGGCTTCCTTGAACTTGGCGATCATCGCCTCGCGGACCGCTGCTTTCTCCTTGTCGTCGAGTTTGCCGTCCTCGTTCTTGTCGAACTTCTCGACGAACTCCTTGTGTTTGGCCTCGAACTCCTTTTTCCGGTTGGCCATCCCTTCCTTGAACTTCGCCATCATCGCCTCGTGGACCGCTTTTCGCTCCTTGTCGTCGAGCTTGCCGTCCTCGTTCTTGTCGTACTTGGCCATGAACTCCTTTTTTCGGTCCGCGGCCTCTTTCTTGAAGTCCTCGACGCGCTCGGCGAACGCCTTCTTGACGGCCTCTCGCTCCTTTTCATCGATCTTGCCGTTCTTGTTCTTGTCGTACTTCTCCATAAACTCCGTTTTCTTCTTCTCCCACCCGGCTCGTTGCTCGGCGAAGTGTTTCCGGATAGCCTCGCGTCGGGCATCCTCGGGCTTGGGCGCGGACTTCTCTTTCTTCGCCTCCCCTTCGGCTCGCCGTGCAGCGAACGCCTTCTTGACAGCCTCTCGCTCCTTCTCGTCGAGCTTGCCGTCGTCGTTCTTGTCGTACTTCTCCATGAACGCCTTCCAGCGCTCGCTCCGGCTGGGCTGGTCTTTGGAATCCTCGGCCTGCGCAAATGCCGGCAGTACCCACAATGCCGACAGGGCCAATCCCACAATGGTCGCTCTCATTGCCACGGTTCCTCCTGCGTGAAAGAAATGGGGGGTGATTTGGCGCCTCCGTGCGGTCTCAAAATCCCGACCACACAATTGCCTATCGCCTTGAACCCCGCAAAGGGGGACAGGTTCCGCGACTGGCAGCGATTATCCGGCTTTTCCGGAGTTTCCGGGAAACATCGCCCATTAGAGGGGGCGATAGGTGGGCTGTCCCGTCACCCTTCGGGATACTGCCGGCAGTATTCGTACAGGGCCATGGCGGCGGCGGTGGCCGCGTTGTGGCTGGCCGGCAGCCCGTGGACGGGAATCTCGACCACGGCGTCCAACAGCCCGAGCACGCCCGGGTCGATCCCCAGCCGTTCGTTGCCCACCACCAGCACCGTGTCGCGCACAAAGGGAAACGTGTAAAGCGGTTGCGAGTCGTTGGTTTGCTCCAACCCGACCAGTCGAAAACCGGTTTGGCGCAGTTTCTTCAGCACCGGCGGCAACGTGCGGTGGATTTCGATCCGGATCGAGTCACCCGTCTCCCGGGCGATTTTTTCGACCACTTTGGCCGTTCCACAGCAGATCATCCGCCGCACGCCGCAACAACTGGCCGCGCGGACGATCCGCGACAAGTTCACGTTGCTACGCATCGGCGGACAGGCAACGATCAGCGGTCGGGGGCGCTGTAATTCGACCGGCGATTTGTGGCGTTGCTGAGAGAAGTCGGCCATCTCAATCGGTCAGCTCGAAGACCAGCGGCTCGTTGGTCTCCTTGATCTCCCGGGTCAGCTTGCTGGTCTCCCAGTTGGCGTAGCGCCGGGGGATCAAGTTACGTCCCAGTCCGGCCTCTGTTTCGGATTCGGCCGCCACGACATCGGGGTTCTGGTTTTCGTAGCAGGTGATGCGCACTTTGTGGGTGGCGATCACCGCCCCGTCGCCCTCTTCGTAGGTCGAGAGGATGAAGGTGCCGTCGCTTTGGATGGTTGCCCGTGCCGGCGGGCCCGCCTCGGGCTGAAACATCACACCGCCAAACTTCAGCGGTTCGCCCCGATAGAGGACCTTTCCCTGGGCCGGCGCCACGGGAAGCTGGTCGCTGCATCCGGCGGTCAGACATAGCGCCAGGAGCGGCACGATCATACTGGGCTTTGTCTCAAAACTCCGTACGATGGCCCTCCGAG